>CAYJDF010000025.1:9706-12698 GCA_964368845.1 uncultured Desulfovibrionaceae bacterium | reverse complement strand
CTTGAGCTGTTATACCAAGATTTATGTTTATACTTTGCCCATTATAGTTTAGTTGTGGTGTTCCCCCATTTAAAGTTGCAGGTGTCCAGGTACTTAAGTCTTGCGTATTAGCTGGATCTGTGGGGGTAAAAGCCGACATATCAATAAGCTCTCCACCGCCATCAAAGGTTAAAGTGCCAGTCATTAATGGGGCCTTGCTATCATCATTGGCCGTGACCAAAAATTCCATTACATTATTGGGATCATTACCGGGCACACTATCAAAATGTATTGTTAATTCTTGCTGTTGTCCGGCAGAGTCATATATTAATAGAGGTTGACTATAACTGGCACTGCCTATGGGATTACTGGCAGTTGGGTCATAACTTTGCGCCATGCTAAAATATGGATCAGTAGTACTTGTTGAAGCATCTGAAATATTACCAAGGTTAAAGCCCAAATCTAATACTGTTGTACCACTTCCAGCAAGTACGTCAAATTTATTTATTTGTATGGGAGCAAGAGCCCCCCTAGTGCCATCTGCATTGATGGTGTAACCATTAAGTATCTCACCGCCGGGTAGTTCTAAAAAACCCGCTTCATCAAAGCGAAAGTTACCAGCACGTGTATATAAAGTTTCACCGTCAACTCCAGTTACTTGAAAAAATCCCTTGCCATTGATGGCCATGTCTGTAAGTTCTATGCCTGTTTCAAAAGCACCCTGATTAAAGGATGTTCGCACGGCATCAATTTGCACACCCATACCAACTTGACCCATGGCCACATTGGAATCATCTGCACTATTAAACGACTCACCAAGGTTACCTTGACTTTGATACATAAGGTCAGAGTAGGTAACCATTTGTTGTTTAAAGCCCACCGTACTTACATTGGCAAGGTTATTTGTGACAACATTTAACCCATTGCTCAAGGCCTTCATACCAGTGGCACCTATATACAAGGCACTATTCATAACAACTCCTATGTAGCTATACGGTGATAATAAACACAGCATACGGAAAAATTTTCCGCTTCTAAAACTACACAGAGACAAAAGCATTTTTTGTGCCATATTGTTTTTAGGAAGATTTTGCACTAATTTTCTAGTCTAAACACTACAAAGTGTTTCCTTAAAATTTTAGATATTAATCAACTGAAATTACAAACTCTGCTAAAAAAATTTAGCTGCAACTTTCTTTATAATAAGCGTGAAATAACACTACTTTTAAGATAATAATGTTTATAAATATTAACAAAATGGACTCATCCCTTGCAATTTTTGTTGTTTTTGTATACAATTTAGTTCTGTTTGGTTTTTTAATTTTTTAACTACAAATAAGGATATGATATGAAAAGAATCTTATTATGCTTAGGACTTTTTGTGGCAAGTTTTGTATTGCTAACAGCGCAACCATCCCATGCTGCTGAGGCAAAAGACCCAGATCATTTGCGTTTTATGGCAGGCCCTCCTGGTGGTAACTGGTTTGCTCTTGGCACAGCCCTTTCTGAAATGTGGACTAAAAATGTAGTACAAACTACCAATAGCACCGGTGGTGGTGTATCAAACATCATTAACTCCAATAACCGTAAGGGTGACTTGGGCTTTACAGTAACTTCATTTATTGGTGCTGCTATTTCAGGAGCGGAAGATTTCAAAGGTAAAAACATTGATAATGCTGTTGTATTTGCCAACCTTTATACTCAAGTAGCCTATTTTATAATACGTGAAGACTTTGCAAAGAAACATGGTTTAAATACTGTAGGTGACTTATTTAGCAAAAAAGTTCCTGTTCGCTTTGCTACTTTAAAACCCGGAACATCCTCTGAATTCTTAGTAAAAGTTTTATTTGCCAATGGTTACAACACTAACTACACAAAACTTAAAAATGATAATGCTTGGACAGTACAATATGCCTCATATGAAGGCGGAGCTGACCTATTAGCCGACAATCATATTGACGTTTTTGCTTTTTCTGTGGGTCAAATAGCATCCATCGTAATGAATATTGAAAGCCGTGTGCCTGTGCGTGTTCTTGGAGTGGAACAAAATGCCCTTGATGCTGTAACCAAGGCCTATGGTACCAAGTCTCACACAATTCAACCTGGAACTTACAAAAGTGTAACAAGCCCTGTAACTACCATTGGGGACTATACAAGTATTGTAATTCGCAAAGATTTACCTGAGGAATTTGTTTATAAATTAAGTAAGGCCATGTGGGAAAACAAGCAAAACCTTACCAATGCGGTTAAAGACGTGCAAGAACTTTCCCCACAAACCGCCATACCAGCCAATGTACCGGCCCACCCTGGTGCGGTTAAGTTCTGGAATAGTGTAAAGTAATAATCTATCATTATGCTGTGTGAGGTTTATGGCCTCACACAGCTTTATTTTTATAAGTGAGTTGTATATGAGAGCGTTAATTGGCTGGCAACAAAAGTTACTCTATGTCTATATTGTAGGCATAGGGTGTTTTCATCTTTTTACTGCTTTTTTTGGTAGTTATGAAGCGTATTTACAGCGCACTATCCACCTTATGCTTATTTTACCACTCACTTATATGCTTTTTCCCATAAGTTCCAAAGCCCCCAAGGATAGCATACCTTGGTATGATTGGATTTTAGGCCTAATAGCAGCTATTCCAGGCATTTATGGTGTGCTTAATTATGACTCCATTGTAAACCGTATTCAACAAGTAGACCCTCTCACCGATGCACAGTTTTATTGTGGGGCATTGCTAGTTTTTATGTTGCTTGAAGGCTCAAGGCGTGTGGTTGGTCTACCTCTTTCCATCATAGCAGCCCTGTTTGCAGGATATATGCATTTTGGCTATTCACTGCCGGGTATTTTACAAGGTTTATCGCTATCCTACCCTGAGATTGTTGAGCAACTTTACCTAACCGATGAAGGTATTTTTTCTATGCCCCTAGGGGTATCGGCAACATTTGTCATAGTATTTTTAATCTTTGGCGGCTTTTTAGATAAAAGCGGGGCCGGAGATTATTTTATGGACTT
>CAYJDF010000025.1:0-9606 GCA_964368845.1 uncultured Desulfovibrionaceae bacterium | reverse complement strand
TTAACTGCATTACGTAATGGTATGAAAGGTTTAAGCCCAGAAGAGTTGCCAGACCTCAAGGGTGCTTTAAAACGCATATACCTTTTAATCCCCATTGTAGGTGTGGTCTATATGCTACTTGATGGCGCATCCCCCATGAAGGCCGGTATTGTTGGCATTGCCCTATGTTGGCTTGTTTCTTTACCAGACCCTAAACGACGTATGGGCCCACGCAAAATCATCGATGCCATATATGAAGGAACTAAGGGAATTCCGTTAGTATGTGTGGCTTGTGCCTCAGCTGGTATTGTGCTTGGGGCTGTTGCTCTAACTGGTATTGGGGGTAAACTTGTAGGCTTTGTTATTGCCCTTGCTGGTGATGTACCATTCTTAGCCTTGGTCTTAATCATGCTAGTGTCCTTAGTATTGGGCATGGGTCTGCCCACTACTGGAGCATATATTTTGGCCTCAGCTTTGGGTTCACCTGTACTCATTAAACTAGGTTTTGCACCCCTTGCTGCACACATGTTTGTGTTTTATTATGCCATTATTTCAAATATTACCCCACCAGTAGCTTTGGCCGCATATGCCGCAAGCTCTGTGGCTGGTTCTCCACCCAACCGCACAGGCTTCCAAGCAATGAAGCTTGGTAGTATTGCCTTCTTAGTGCCCTTTGCATTTTGCTATGATCCAGGACTACTGATGCTAGGCGATATACAAGCTAATTCCCTTGCCGTAATTAGTGGGATTATTGGAGTTATGGCCCTTGGTGCATTTTGGGTGGGTTATGCCTATGATACATTAAACATTGTGCATCGCGTTGCGCTGGTTGTTGGTGGCATTATAGTTTTTGCTCCGCAATTACCACTAGTTATTGCTGGTAGTGTAGCGGTTTTAGGGGTGTGGATACTTTCGTGGTTAAGAGTGCGAAACAAAGCCCACGCACATTAAAATTACAAAAGCTTATTAAAACGGCGCATAGTTAAATGGCATATGGCCACTGCCAAAGCATCACTGGTATCAGCAATCCAATTAGCCTTGGTATTTAATAAACGCCCCACCATAAAAGCCACTTGCGCTTTTTCTGCACGTCCAGTGCCCACCAAGGTTTTTTTTATCAAGGTGGGCTCATAATCAAATACACTTAACGCATGCTGCGCACAGGCTGCTACAGCTACCCCACGCGCTTGACCAAGTTTCAAGGCCGTCATGGCATTTTTTGCAGTAAACACTTGTTCGATAGCTGCTTCTTGCGGTTGATTTAAAGCAATAATTTCTACTAATTGCACATATATATTTGCCAAACGCTCTGCAAAAGGCGTTTTAGTAGAACCTGCTGTGCGAATGGCTCCACAATCCACAAGACGCAAAACACCTGACATTTCTTGCACAATACCCCAGCCAGTAATGCGCGAACCAGGATCTATGCCAATGACAGTTACGGACATATCTATTCCATTTCCGCCATTAATTCCTCAGGTAAGTCAAAGTTAGCATAAACATTTTGTATGTCATCATTATCTTCTAAGGCATCCATCAAACGCAAAACCTTGCGTCCTGTATCGGCATCTAACTCCACACTATTTTGAGGAATCATGGCAAGTTCAGCTGAAAGCATGGCCACATTGTTTGCTTCCAAACTATCGCGCACGGAAGCAAAGTCCGCCATGGCAGTATAGATGGTCCAAGTATCACCCTCATCCACCACATCATCTGCCCCAGCTTCAAGAGCTGCTTCCATCATGGCATCTTCATTATAAAGGCTTTTATCCACACTGATTACACCCTTACGGCTAAACATCCAAGCTACACAGCCAGTTTCGCCCATGGACCCACCATGCTTGGTCAAAAGGTGCCGAACCTCAGCAACGGTGCGATTTTTATTATCCGTGGCAGTTTCTACAATGACAGCTACTCCACCTGGAGCATAACCTTCATATGTCATTTCAAATAGTTCACCACCAGCATCCTCGCCAGTGCCTTTACGTATGGCAGATTCAATTTTATCCTTAGGCAAGTTTACAGCTTTTGCCGCTGCTATAGCCGCTCTTAATCGCGAGTTACCAGTCGGATCTCCTCCACCTTTGGCTGCAATAATAATTTCCTTGGCTGCCTTGGTAAAAATCTTACCTCGCTTGGCATCTTGGCGTCCTTTGCGATGTTGAATATTAGCCCATTTACTATGTCCTGCCATAAATACTCCTAATTAATTTTATAATATCCACCATATAATATGGTATTTTTAATTTCTTTTAAAGCCTGTCCCCACAAAGAAAGTTTCCTTACTTTCTTGGCGTGAGCTTTGCGGCTTAAATGACTTGACCCTGACAAATTGCTTACGCATGGGTTGCAAAAGTTCTTGAATATCGGGGCCCATAAAAATTTTTACCACAAAGCTGCCACCATCTTTTAAATATAATGTTGCTACTTCTAAGGCTTCCATGCATAATTCCAAAGAGCGCGCTTGATCGGTAAATTTTGTTCCTGTAGTACGAGGAGCCATGTCGCTAATTACGACATCAAATGGGCCAAGTTCACGGAGCTTTATTTCAAACTCTTGAGAACGATCAAAAATATCTTCTTGCATAAAAAGGATATTTGGTGGGAAGGCAGTGGGGCTTTCTTGTATGTCACAAGCAAGCACAAAGCCTTGCTCCCCAACCTTTTCTGCCGCTCCTAAGGACCATGAACCAGGTGCTGCCCCAAGGTCAAGCACACGCATGCCCTTACGAAAAAGCTTGAATTTATTGTCCAGTTCCTTCAATTTATAAACCGAACGTGCTGGATAGTTTTGTTGCTTAGCTTTTTTAAAATAGTAATCGCGGTATTCCTTCATACAAGATATATACAATAAAACTGCTATCTAGCCAAGCCCCAGAGTACAGCTCAAAAATGAGCACATATTAGTTAAAATGGATGATAAAATATGAGCAAAACGCGTCCCACACGCCTTAGCCTAACCAATGAACAAGGCAAAAAAATCACCCTAGCCAGCGGCAAAGACGCCTTTACACGCCTTGATGGGCCAAGGTTTGGGCCAAAGGAACATATTGTACTTGGTCTAGGACCATTGGGTTCATTATATCAAGGGCAAGACCTTAATAAAACCTTGCCTCATGCTGAGCTTGAAAATACTCAGTGCAAGGTATATTACTTAGAATGCCCTGACTTTATTGAAGCTTTAGTAAATATTGATGCTCCTCAACAAATTCCTGCGCATTGGGAAAAAATATCTATTGAGGAACTTTTGGGGCTTTTGTCCGGCCGAGCCATTTGGTGGTATAAACAAAATACACACCTTTTCCCCGACTTTTGGTCACCAATTTTGGGCCAAGTACAAGCACAACTATTATATGCAGGACCAAGGCGCGAGCAATGCAAAAGCATATACGTAGCAGGCAGCGCACGACAACTCTTACATCAAGAACTGTGTTTAGCTTTTGCAAATCTTGGCTTTGCAGTGCACGAAGGTGAGGATTTACGAAACTTACTTATGACTAAGCAGCCAAGCTTATACTTTTCTGTCAACTTACGTGGGCTTGATCATGAAGGAGTTGATTTTGCTTTACTACATGCCTTAAATATCCCTGTGGCCATTTGGTTTGTGGACAATCCTTGGCATATTCTATCCGCTTTGCGTATACCTTGGTGGAAGCAAGCTAAACTTTTTGTCACCGATGCATCATTTATCCCAGAACTAAAAAAGCAAGGTGCTAACCATGTGTACCATCTGCCTCTTGCGGCAGCTCAGCATATGTGGAAACCAGAACATACCATTGGTAGTATGAACACAAGACAAGCCCTACAAGCAGCTAAAAATACATCATGTATTTTTGTAGGACGCGCGCAATTTCCAGAGCATTCACGCTTTTTTGCTGCTGCTAAGGTAGACCCTGCCGTTTTAAATGAAGCCTTGGCAAAACTTAACAAGGGTGAGCGAGTGCACTTTCACTGGTGGCAAAAACGTCTGCACCTTAAAACTTGGCCTGGGCATGATGTGCGTCAAATAGGCTACGGTGCAGAGCAATGCGCTTGCGCTCAACGTGTATTATGGTTACGTAAGCTATTACCCATACAACCAATTATCTTTGGTGACAGCGTCTCTTGGCAAAGGTTTTTACCCGAAGCAAGTGTAGATACTTTCTATGCCAATCTTGATTACTATACTGAACTTGCGGCCATTTATCGTGTAGCACCATCAGTACTAAATGTTACATCCTTACTCTTGCCGGCAGGCCTGACTCAAAGGCATTTTGATGTTTGGGCAGCAGGGGGATTTTTATTAACCGATAGTACTGAAGGCTTAAGTATTTTCCCCAAGGAACTAACAAAATATATCTGCGTAAACCACCCTCAAAATTTAATCAAAAGTATACGAAACCTAAATGAGAAAACCAAGCAAGACCTAAGGCTTGCTTGGCAAGAGCATATTAAAACAAACCATAACTATGAACAAAGAATGAGCTTTGTTATGGAATGCTGTTCTTAGGATGACAGTATTGAATAGTTAAACCAAACTCTACCTAAAGCATTTTCTTTATTACAAGGCGTGCTAAAAGCTCAACCCCACGCATAAGTCCGCCTTCATCAAAATCAAATTTTTCATTATGATGTCCAGCACTTAAATCAACTCCAACTTGAATGTACGTACCCTTTCCCCCGCGTTCTTGAACATCTTGCATAAGCCAAGTAAAATCTTCCGAAGCTAAAAAACGAGCACCAAGTACAATATTTTCAAAACAGGGCATATCCTTTGCTATATCATATACTTCTTGAGCTAAGCTTTCATCGGAATAACCATTTATGCATGAACCAACCCGTTTAAACTCAAATTCACAATTCCACATATTTGCTGCAGCACTACAAATACGCATAACTTCACCTTGCATCCAACTATCAAGGTCTGAGTCTATACCACGTGTTTCACCTGCAAGCCAAACCTTAGCCGGAATCACATTGGGTGCGCCATCTATTACCATAAGCTGGCCTACATTAACCCTTGTTTCACCAAGCCCATGGCGAGAAATACTCAACATGCCTTGAGTCGCTGTCATGGCAGCCATAAGCGCATTTTGTCCTTCCTGTGGGGCAAGGCCAGCGTGAGCGGCTTTGCCTGTATAGGTAAGTTGAAAAGATGTTACGGCTAAAAAATCACTGGTACCACAAATAAGTGTTTTGGCATCATTTGCTTGTACACCAAGATGTATACCTATAAGCTCCTGCACATCTTGCATGACACCTGCATCAAGCATGGCTTTAGCCCCCTGACCCATTTCCTCTGCTGGCTGAAAAATTAGTCTCACCACACCTTTCAAGCTATTACGTATATCATGTAAAATAAGAGCAAGCCCAAGACCTATGGCTACATGGCCATCATGTCCACACGCATGCATATAGCCAGTATTGCAAGAAACGAACTTTTCACTTTTAGGCCTATGACTAGACTCGCAACTTTCTACGGTACGCAAGGCGTCAATATCAAAGCGTAATGCCAAAATAGGGCCACTGCCTGCTTGACCAATATCAAGCCACAGTCCAGTTAAGCCATCACCCATTTGCTGCACAAGCTCTGGGTCTGCGCCTTGCAAAATAGCGCGCTCTCTAGCTTCAGCGCATTGCTCTGCACTAGGTGGAGCAAGTCGCGATGATGCCTTTATGGCTTTGTCGCCAAGATGTACTTCATAACCAAGGTTTTGAAAAAACTTAGCTATTATGGAAGTAGTTCTATATTCATTCCAACCTAATTCTGGATATTTATGTATATCGCGGCGAATTTCAGAAATTGTTGCAGCTATGGATTTAAGTTTTTGCTCAAGATTATACACAAATCCTCCTCACAAATTTATATGTTATGCTGTTTATTTAAACATTTTTCTCAAAGTATTTTGCTTTTATTCTTGCCAAATGTAGAAAAATCATTTACTTTTCCTCAAAGTAGGTTTTGATTTTGTATGTAAACTATAAATCAATCAACATAATGTATCAATGGAAAATATCTAATTTTTCTATGGAATTGTAAATTATTAATCTTTTTTAAAAATTATGAGTAAACCCAACAAAACATTTTTATGCCGAGTATGTGAAATGCCAGTACCCACTAGTACAGGCATTTGTGAACACTGCGGTTTTAAGCATATGAAAAACTTTAAGGCTAAGTTTTTTTTAATTATGCTTTGCGTAGTGTTGTTGTTCGCTGGCATTACTTATAACAGCTTTTTTACAAAAGACTTAGATGTCTTTGATAACGTGACACAAGCTACTCCAGCCAGTGGTGAAATGTTACCTGAGCAAGAAATAAAATTCATTGATCTACTCATGCAATATCAAGATGAGTATGAACATAGTGAAGAACAAAAGAGCAAAGGTGCCTTTGCTGACCCTATCACTCTGCGCGCTCAAAGACGACAGGCTTTAACATCGTTAAATCTTGGGTTGAAAGTAGAAAATTGGGTTGGACGTGTATCATTTTTGCAACAGATTGACGATGAAAATATAGCCCTAAGCATTAATATATCACCTGATGTTAGCCTTGAAACGGCCAAAAGTCAGTTAAGGGACTTTGAAACCAATACTTTAATCAAGAAGTATAGCCCAGTTTATCACCAAATTATGCAACTCAAAACGGGCGACGTGATTTCTTTTGATGGTAACTTTTATGCTTGTAACAAAGATATTTTTAAAGAAATAAGCCCCAGCATGCACTCCTGCATGATGAGCCCTACTTTTTTATTTAGATTTAATAATATTACAAAAACTGTATTAAGCTCCGATACCTTGACCAAATAACCTTTAATACACCACAAGCAACATCCACCTAATATCTAGTATAGAGCTGTAACTATAAATAAGGTGAAAACATCCAACAAGCAGCGTTAAGCAAGCGTTTTGGTAACTTCATTTTTTGATGATCGACCATAGTATATTCACGGCTTTTCAACTGCTTATAGTCAAAGTAATTTTCCATTTTACGTGTAAATGACGTATCAAAACATTCCACATTTAATTCAAAATTAAGGCGCAAACTACGTGCATCAAGGTTAGCAGAACCAATTTGCGTATAATACCCATCAATCATTAATAGCTTTGTATGTGCAAATGGTGGAGGTTGAAAAAATATACGCACTCCAGACTCCAACAAAATTGGTAATAAGTGCTGACTTGCCCAATGTACATAAAACAAATTATTTTTAGCCGGTAAGATAATACGCACATCAAGCCCACGCACTGCAGCAGATTTTAATGCACCAACAACTTCATGGGTTGGTAAAAAATATGGAGTGATTAAACAGATACTTTTTCTTGCAGCCCCCATAATGGTATAAAGGATTTCATGCAAAGGGTCTCGCCCAGAGCCTGGGCCGTCTAATATCATACGGCACAGTACATCACCGCACATATCTTCTTCCACTATATTTTGCGTACTGTAATCGTTGGTACAAAAACCCCAATCCAATAAAAAAGCTTCGTGTAATTGTGCTACAATAGGCCCAGAGCACTTAAAGTGTACATCCTGAATATTGAATTTTGCATGCCTTTGTACATTGTTATCAGATATATTCATGCCACCAGTAAATCCAATACTATCTGCCACAAGCACCTTACGGTGATTGCGCAAATTTATGGCAAAGTTTGGAGGGTAAATTCTTGGGGGCAAAAATTCTGCTACTTTAACACCATTGTCGCGCAGCTTCTTCCAAGGTTGAGATAAAGAGTAAAGGCGAGCCCCCAACCCATCTACAATAACTCGCACATCAACACCACGCTTTGCAGCCGCAATTAAAACAGTGCAAAAATCTTTGGCTGTATCCCCAGCATTAAAAATATATGTTGTTAAATAAACATGATGTTTAGATTGTTCTATGGCATTTAACATTTGAGGATAAGCTTCATCTCCGTTGATGAGAGGGCTTATATCATTGCCACAACTTAAAGCGCGCCTACCAAGCTTTAAGCCTATCATTGCAAAGTCATGATATTTTACTTTAATAAGCTCATGATTAAGGTCGCAAGATTGTTGCTTAGATATGTTATTTTGTGCGTTTAAAGGTTTTTTTAAACCGGCATTACGCATAAGTGTCACTGCACGACTCTCGGCTCTTGAAATGCCAAATAAATAATATAAAATTGTACCCACCAAGGGTAAAAAAAGAGCCGCCACACTCCAACCAAGAGCAGCGCGAGGATTGCTTTTATGCAATAAAATATGACCCACCGTAAGCCATGACACTAGATGAATAACAGCCAAACCTACGGCATGAAAAGACGTTAATAATTCCATTAAATTATACTACCCAGAGACATTAAAGCTACGGGCCAACTTTTTTTATACTTGTAAGGCTATACGATTTCTCTCCACACTTGTTTCTAGTTCAGGGAAAAGATCACGCAAAGCATCCATATCATCAGCCTTGGCCGCAGACTCAACAGTACGGGCAAGGCGTCCTAAATGTCTTAGTCCAAAGTTTTCTGCATTAATTGCAATATTGCCAGCTGCGGCAGCCACACCTTCAGTACTCGCGGCTTCAAAACTTTGTTTGGCTTCTAATAAACTATTATCAATGCTCTTTAACAAATCTTGTAAAGGTTCTGTGGAAGAAGAGCTCGGTAGCGGAGGCGGTGGCACAACACGCTTACGAGAACTTGTTGCCTCTTCAAGTTTTTGCTCAATTTTCTTTGTTAAATCAACAGGTGTTGGCTCACCAACCCAATCTATCTCTCTTGTATAATCTACCTTGGGGCTTGGTTCAGTTGCTTGAGTTTGTACTGCAGGTTCAACCTGTATGGGCCTTGCTACAGCCTGTTCTGCCGGTGGCATGACTGGCTTTTTTGTAGGCACATGTGGTGCAGGCTCTAATCTTGCTTGAGCTTGTTTTTCTCCACTGTTTAAGATTGGTGCAGGTTGCACAATCACTGTATTTTGTTCTTGATTTTTAACAACTGGTATAGGCTCACCAACCCATTCACCACTGGTAGAGGATACATTGGGAAGTGGACTTTTTACAGATTGAGCCGGCTTAGTAGCTGGTTTAGTAATTTTATTTACGATGGTTAAAGCTTTTTTTAGTGGAGACCTGCTCTCTTTAGCTTTTTCTTCCACTCTTTCTTGTGTTTTTTGCTCTGGCTTTGCAGGTGAACTATCAATTAACGATGTTAAATATGCAGCGTTGGTTTTATCCTTTTGTGCACTTTGCTCTATAATATCTGATGTATTGTCATCCTTAGGTGCTGCTGAGCTTAGCGAGTCAATAAGCGGCAGTAAAATACCATCACTTAAAGAACTGCCACCATCAGGCCTTTCCTGCACAGGTTCAACTACAGGGCGAACTTTAATTTTATCCTTTACCTCTTCTGGCGCGTGCATACTAAGAGGCTGCATTCCCTGCAGACTATTGTCTAATGTGGTAGACTCAATACTTGGTTTTGGTTCGATATTTTTAAGAGGGTCAGGACTAGGCTTAGGCACAACACTTAACTTAGGCGCGACACTTAACTTAGGCGCAACATTAGGCTGTGGCGCAGAGGTAGTTCTCGGTGTTTGGCTAGTTTTTGGCGTAGAAATAGTCTCAACTGGCTTTAATTTTGGAGCAGACTTCTTGATACTTATTTTAGGCTTTTTTGCCACAGGGG
>CAYJDF010000024.1:0-24903 GCA_964368845.1 uncultured Desulfovibrionaceae bacterium | reverse complement strand
AAGGAAAGGTTCTACACTAACATTGTGATTGGTACAAAAAACGGGGGCAGTTCATGAAGAAATAAGGGATTTCGCAGATAGTATTGTTGAAATATTAGAAACCATATACAACCCTGAGGCATTTACTGTTGGCAATGATAGAGATACAACTATCACAGTAAGTATAAACGAGGAAAATTTTTCCAAGGCAGAGTTCAAAGCCTTATGGAGAAAAATCAACAGGAAATCTGCATATATCGTTGATTTTGACGAAAAAGAGTTGATTGAAAAAGCCGTCAAAGCTTTAGAAAGCCACCTTAGAGTATCTCGGATTTATTTCAAGGTAGTTGAGGGTGAAATGAGCCAAATTGAATCCAAAGAAAAATTGAGTAGTGGTGAAGCGTTCAAGATTGATGAAGCCAAAACCTCGAAAGCACGCATTGATGCAAATACTACTGTAAAGTTTGACTTGGTTGGTAAGATTACATCATTAACAGGGCTGACAAGAGAAGTAGTTGTAAAAATACTGAAAGCAATTCAGCCAGCAATATTCAAGCAATTTTCACAAGACCCCGAGGAGTTTATTATAAAAGCGTCAAACCTTATAAACGAGCAAAAGGCGACTGTGATAATAGAGCATATTACTTACAATATGCTTGATGATGAGTATAGCGAAAAAACATTTACAGAACCAACGCTCAAAGGCAAACTTGGTGTTAATGCCATACAAACGGCAAAAAATCATATTTACGACCACCTTATCTATGACTCAAAAGTTGAGCTTGATATGGCAAATGAACTTGAGGCGAGAAACGAAGTGTGTGTCTATGCAAAATTACCCAAAGGTTTTTACATCAGCACTCCCGTAGGTAAATATAGTCCTGACTGGGCAATAGCTTTTAAGCAAGGAACAGTAAAACATATTTATTTTGTAGCTGAAACAAAGGGAGATATGTCTACCTTACAGCTCAAAAAAGTTGAAGAGTTAAAAAAGAGTTGTGCGAAAGAACACTTCAAGGCAATCAGCTCGGACACTGTAAAATATGAGATTGTTGATTGCTATGCAAAACTATTAGAGGTGGTTAGATAAGCTGTTATATTAGAAGAACTTTACACTTGTAAGCATCTATCCATGCAGGTGATAGTGCTATCTTCTAAACAAATCTCGCATTGAAAAACACAAGGAGGGCACAACTGTGGCAATACCAAAAAGCATAACTAAAGAAAGCATCCTCAAAGCGGTCGAATATATAGATAAAAACGATGTTCCGTCGCACAACCACAGTGTTATATATAGTTTGATTGTGAACGGCAAGCCCTACCCACCTAAATATGTAGTTGCCGTTGCGAATCATTTGAGTAATGACGCAGAAATATCCGTAAAGGGCTATAATGCCGTTGAGGCTAAAAATTTCTTAAAATCACTTGCTTTTACGGTTGAAACAAAGCAAGAAAAATATACTTTGACAATAACCAAAGATACTGTCACCTCAACCGACACTGAATTTTCCTTGGACAACCTTGGGTATGGGGATTACTTTAGTCCTTTAGATGTGGCGTTCAAAGGTATCGATGGAGAAGAAATTCGCAGAAAGCGTGATAAAGGCGAAAGAAAAAGCAGCAACCAAACGATAGCGCGTTTAGCCATGCAAATTTTTGAACAAAATATTGCCAACTTATCCGTACAAGAAAAACACAGTTTTCCGATTTGCCAATACACTTTAACTTCTGAAATAATTCGAGGTATTTTTGCGAGTGTAGAAGAATTTAGAAATTACAAGAACAGCATTGAATACGCAATTTACACTTATCAAAACAACAAGCAATTTGTTATTTATTGTTGGAATATATTTTCAACTATTCTATTTGCGCAAGAATGTTTGAAACGCTTTGGCACTGACGGAGATAAGTTTATTTTGACCTATCGTGAAAAAGCCGACAAAGAGAACGAGCCGACACCTGTACCGTCTGACGAGGGAAAATCCCCTTCAACGGGAGGCGTATTTGCCAACCCCTATTCCAATAAATTGTTAGAATCAAAAAACATTGTTTTTCGTGGTGCACCGGGTACAGGCAAAACTTATTTGGCAAGAGAAATTGCAACTGATATTATAAGCAATGGATATTATTCCGACTATACCTCACTCACCGACACACAAAAAACACAAATAGAGTTTGTACAATTTCACCCAAGCTATGATTATACAGATTTTGTGGAGGGGTTAAGGCCTGTTACTACTGAAAATGGTAGCGTTGGTTTTAAATTGCAAGATGGAGTTTTTAAAAAATTTGTTGCAAGGGCAATTAAAAACTTAGAAAACTCTCAAAAATCAATTGAAGTTATAGGAAAAGAGTTTACAGCGAAAGAAAAAATATCAAACTTTTTGGAAAATATCATTTTAGGTGAGAACGAATATGAAATTGCACGTGGAACTAAATTTGTAATAGAAGATATAGATGAAAGCAATTTACACATATCAATACCTGAAAATGCAGTATCTAAGTCCTTGAAACTGAAAATAAGCGATATTCAAAAAATGCTTGAATCAGACCATAAGTTTACTCAAGTTAAAGATATTACAAGCTTTTTTGGCAAGCAAAACGCAACACAAAACTATTCATATTATTTAACGCTTTTCAATGAAATTAATAAATATGCAAATGCTACAAGCAAAGTTGATGTGAAGCAAGAAGAACTCAAACCATTTATATTCATTATAGATGAAATAAACCGTGGTGAGATTTCAAAAATTTTTGGCGAGCTGTTTTTTTCTATCGACCCGGGGTACCGAGGCAAATCCGGTGAAGTGTCAACACAATATGCTAATTTGCACGAGGATGGCGATGGAAAATTTTACATTCCGGAAAACCTTTATATAATCGGAACAATGAACGATATTGACAGGTCGGTTGATAGTTTTGATTTTGCAATGCGCCGTCGCTTTAGGTTTATTGAAATAAAGGCGGAAGATTGCTTAGAAATGTTAGATGCGCTTAACGATAAAAAAGATGAAACCGCCTTGCGTATGAAAGCATTGAATGATGAAATTTCAAAAGTAGAGGGGCTCAATGAAAATTATCATATTGGTGCATCATATTTCTTGAAATTAGCAGAAATAAGCGCAGATATCTTATGGGAAGATTACATCGAGCCGTTACTGCGAGAGTATGTTCGAGGGATGCATGATGAAATTGATATAATGCAAAAATTCGCTGATGCTTATGGTTATATAAAACCAAGTACGGGTGATAGTGATGACAATATTCAAGGTTAAAGACAATACTACTACCATAAAAAGTGAATTTAATTACATAAGCAATTTAACAAGAAAAATAGAGAACAAAACTTTAGCGCAGTTAGAAAAAGATGGTTGTTTTGTATTTCCTGAATCGCTGAAAGATGCCGAAGATATTGCAAAGGAACAGATGGTGCTTGAAAGCGTTAACAGTACATATCGCACAAGCAATATAATGGGGTTTATTGGCTATGGGAAAGAGCGGTTAATTATTGAATCCCGCTTTTCCTCCACTGAAAATGACTATTTTTTTCAGTATCTATTGGAGAAGGTTGTGGACTTTCCGAATGTATTGGAGCTAAACACCGATGCAAACAGGCATGATAGAATATTCAACCTACTGCTGTTTTTGTTTCCGAGATATTTGAAAAATGCCATGCGCAAAGGAATTTTCAAAACATATATTTCTCACCACTACAACGATTTCAACATTAAAGGTAGTGTTGACGTTGCTCGTCATATAAGAAAAAACATTCCTTTCACAGGTAAAATAGCATATAAAATGCGTGAATTTTCATATGACAACCATTTAGTGCAACTAATCAGGCACACCATAGAGTTTATCAAATCAAAGCCATACGGACATATTCTTTTAGGCAAAACAAAAGATGCTGCGGATTTGATAATCAAAACCACTGATAATTACAAATGTGCTAATCGACAAAAGGTCATAATCGCAAACAAGAAGAATATTATCCGTCACGCTTATTACCATGAGTATGCAGCGTTGCAAAGGCTGTGTATAAAGATTTTACAGCATGAAAACCATAACCTTGGCGACGGGCTCAGGGAAATATGCGGCGTGCTATTTGATGGCGCATGGCTGTTTGAAGAGTACATAAACCTGCTCATCAGCGATGTTTTTTACCATCCGATGAACAAAGGAGGAAAAGGCGCTCAAAGATTATTTGACAATAACATAGGTTTAATTTATCCTGACTTTATCAGTAAAAATGCAAATGCAAGAATAATTGCAGATGCCAAATATAAACCATATTCAAATATAGGCAATAAAGATTATCTGCAAATTTTAGCGTACATGTTAAGGTTTGATGCTAAAGTAGGGCTTTATTTTTATCCGGAAATCGCAAAAACCGAAAATAACAAGCTAATGCTTAACATGGGCTCAACATACGAAAAAAATGTCACCGCTCGCACAGATATTTATGCCCAAAAATGCGGGATTTATATTCCGGATAATGCAATAAATTATAAAGACTTTAAGGCAAAAATCGCCGAAAGCGAACAAAATTTCAAGCAGAAATTGCGCCTACTGAACGACGACTTAGTCAACGGTTACGACGAAGGAGAATTGCCATGCCACTAATGATAGTAAGAGATGACATTACCAAAATGAAAGTTGATGCTATTGTAAATGCCGCCAACAAGTCCTTGCGTGGCGGCGGTGGTGTTGATGGCGCAATTCACAGGGCAGCGGGGTTTGATTTGCTTAGGGAATGCGTCACCTTAAACGGATGCGAAACAGGAAACTCAAAAATAACAAAAGGGTATAAACTGGCATGCAAATATGTAATACACACCGTAGGCCCGGTTTGGGTGGGCGGAGAAAAAGGCGAGGAACAACTTCTTAAAAGCTGTTACAATACAGCTTTAGAGCTTGCATCGCAAAACGAAGTAGAAAGCATAGCCTTTCCGCTTATTTCCACAGGGGCGTATAATTTCCCCAAAGAAAAGGCTTTCAAAATCGCCACCGAAACAATAGAAGCCTTTTTGTCAGAGCATGAAATGACGGTATACATTGTTGTTTTTGACAGCGAGTCTTTTAATGTTTCAAAAGAGCGGTATAACAATGTTTCTCAGTACATTGATGACAATTATGTGGATGAAAACGCACTAAAATACTTCCGCAACAGGGTGGAGGAAGCCGATTATAGCGCAGAGGAAATCTGCGTTCTTGCGGATGCGCCAATATGTGCATCACCGAAACCATTCCGTTCGCTCAATGATGTTTTGACCGAGGTTGACGACACGTTCTCACAGCGCCTTCTAAAGCTCATTGACATTAAAAACAGAACCGATGTTGCGGTTTATAAAAAAGCGAACATAGACAGGAAGTTGTTTTCAAAAATTAGGAGCAACAAAGACTATACGCCCAGCAAGTCAACTGTGCTCGCCTTTTGCCTTGCGCTTGAGCTTACTCTTGATGAAAGCAAGGATTTGCTAATGACAGCAGGGTTTGCATTATCACGCAGTAGCAAGTTCGACTTAATTATAGAGTATTTTATAAGTAATAAAATTTACAACATTTTTGAGGTGAACGAGACACTGTTTGCCTTTGAGCAGAATCTATTGGGCGGATAGTATGTCGCCCACCATGCGACCTTGAACACAAAAGATAATGTTACCATTAAGTCACAATAAAACTTAAAGGAGAACATTGTTATGAAAAAAGATTTGGTAGAACTCGTATTTATTTTGGACAGAAGCGGCTCTATGGGTGGCCTTGAGAGCGACACAATCGGTGGGTTCAACTCACTGCTTAAAAAGCAGAAAAAGGAACAGGGTGAAGCAATAGTCACAACAGTGTTGTTTGATGACAGGTATGAGCTTTTGCACGATAGGTTTAACCTGAACAGTGTAAAACCTATGACAAACAAGGACTATTTTGTGAGAGGCTCGACGGCTCTACTTGATGCTATGGGAAATGCAATAAATAAAACACTTAACGCATACAAAAACACTTGCGAAGATGAGCGCCCTGAAAAGGTGATGTTCATCATCACAACGGATGGTCTTGAAAACGCAAGCCGTGAATACAACTACAAAAAAGTTAAGTCGCTCATCAGCGAAACCAAGGAAAAGTATAGTTTTGAGTTCATTTTCTTGGGTGCAAATATTGATGCCGAAACCGAAGCTGATAAATTTGGCATATCAAAAGAAATGGCTGTGAACTATCACTCCGACAGCGCAGGCACAGAGCTGAACTATATGGTGATGAGCGATGCTATTAGCGAAGTTCGGAGCGGCAAAAAACTAAGCCGTGAATGGCGAAAAGATATAGATGAAGATTATAAAAAAAGGAGATAGTTATCAGCAATAGCTTTGTGCTTGTCGGCTACAAAGCGACCGAATAAAAATAACAACTGTAAATCGCCACTAATATGTACAGGCAAAAACGGCTTATTCCACAACTCAAAGCTGCGAAGCTGCCCCACATAAGGTTTTTTCACCTTTGCTATAATCTCACCATCAATAAACAAAAATAATCCGAACCCTTCTCTGACAGCCATAAACTGTTTTTGACGGTTCGGATTACTCTTTTTTGTGATTACTCACCAATACCCTATAAGCCAATTCCAGCTTGTGTGTTTGAACTATCATTCGTTGTCAATCCGTATGGTTAAAACAAATTATGAGTGAAAGGCTTCCTGCTTTTTATATATAATATTTGCGGCTGAGCTGCCCCCGTTTTTTGTACCAATCACAATGTTAGTGCAGAACCTTTCCTTGAGCGGCAACCGAAGTGGAGCATAGCGAAATGAAGGTTGCCGCTTGCTCGTTTTTTAGGCCGGTATCGGTACGATGCTTTGTGGTGCAGGAGGCCTTCCTCCAAGCGCACTGTGAGGCCGCACTTCATTGTAATACCGAACCCATTTTGCAGTCAGAACCTGTGCTTCATACATGTTTCCGAACAGTTCACCATTTAGAAATTCATCCCGCATACGAGCGTTGAAACTTTCGCAGTAGCCGTTCTCCCATGGGCTGCCGGGTTCAATGTATGTGGTAATAACACCCAGCTCAGCCAGCCATTTACGCAGCTTCTTCGCAATGAACTCGCTGCCATTGTCACTGCGCAGGTATTCCGGTGTTCCATGTGCCAACATCAGGTCGGCCAACACCTCAATCACATCCGTATTCCTCCAACTGCGTCGGGGAACACTGGCAAGACACAGATGCTCATGCTCATCAATGATGTTCAGCCACCTGACTTTTCGCCCATCCATCGTTCTGTCCTCCACAAAATCGTAACTCCAAACATGGTTTTTGTGCTCCGGCCTCAGCCGCACACAGCTGCCATCCGCCAGCCATAGCCGACGCTTCTTCCCTTGTTTTTTGGGCAGCTTCAAGCCCTCTTCCCGCCAGATACGCTCTACGCGCTTGTGGTTGATTTTTCGACCCTCGTTGCGCATCATATGGCACACCATGCGGTATCCAACCCTTCCATAGTTACATGCTTTGTAGATGATATCTGCACGCACTTCATCTTCATCTGCCAGACGCACCGGCTCATATCGGTAGGCCGTCCGATTCACCTCTAACACCCGGCAAGCTCGACGCTCTCCAACGCCATGGCTCTCCATTGCGTAGACAGCAGCCGCCCTTCGCTTAACCGGGCTTAGAAGTTTTTTGAGTTTACATCCTTCAATATAGCGATGTCCAGCGCCTGTTCAGCCACAAGCTTTTTCAGCCGAGCATTCTCTTTCTCTAACTGTTTCATCTGCTTTGCCTCGGTGCTGTTCATCCCGCCATATTCCTTTCGCCATCGATAGTACGTCTGTTCAGGAATTTCTACCTGACGGGCGGCTTCTGCTATGCTCTTGCCTTGACTACAAAGCACCTCTACTTCTCGCAATTTTACGATAATCTGTTCTATTGTGTATTTCTTCCTTGCCATTTTTTCTTCCCTCCATTGTTAGTTTAACATATGTTTACTAACTTTGTAATTGGTACAGTGATGGGGGGCGAGACCACGTCGAGAACTGCGCCCACTTATCATACAAGGGTACAATATCTTTTGTGCGGGTGGAGCTATGGGTTTCGACACCGAGGCCGCAGAAGCCGTGCTGAAGCTTCGAGCAGAGCACCCACACATACAGCTCATCCTGATACTACCCTGCAAAATACAAGCCACCTCGTGGCCACCCGTCGACACTGCGCGTTATGAGACCATTCGGAAGAATTGCAGTAACGATACATATGTATCGAATGCTTACCGGGACGGCTGTATGCAGCAGCGCAACCGCCAACTTGTGGATAACAGTAGCCTTTGTCTCACATATTGCACCAAAACAACAGGTGGCACCGCCTACACCATAAACTATGCGAACAAACAGAACGTTCCTGTCATCAACCTCGCCGAAAATATCACGACCAGCAAAGCACATCTATAAGCAACCGAAGAGTTCTTACAGAAATCGCTCAGGAAACAGTGCAGTAATAATACCCTATCAAAACCGGGTGCCGAAAAAGGGAACGTACCCACCCCATAAGAGTTTTTAAGCTTTTCTCCGGGGAGATAAAGAAGGAACAGCGAATTATAGAGAAAAAGGGGCGAAACTTAAAAAGTTTGCCTCTTTTTTAATGAAAACGGCAAATATAGTATAAATTGATGCTTAGTTGTGATATAATTTTGTATAATTTTTATGGGTCAACTCATTGGCGAAAAAAATCAATCTATTGATTGGAGCAAAATTATGTCAAAGCAAAAGAAGGTCGATTTTGTACTTGTGAACAGCTTACTGGATGAAGCTGACAAAACATTAGCGGACGATACAAGAGTAGCAGCAGATGTCGATGGAGACCTGGGCAATCTTTTGGATACCATACTCAAATCAGAGGCTTTTGGCGTTGGGGCGGCAGGAGCCGGCTTAATTGCCGGTGGTATTGCAGGGGTAGGCCTGTTAAGCGCACTTGGGACAGTTACAGGATTAAGCGCGGCCGGGATAACCAGTGGTTTGGCGGCGGCAGGAGGACTTATAGGCGGTGGCATGGTGGTCGGGATTGGTGTGCTGGCAGCTCCGGCATTGGTGCTTGGGGGTGGTGCATTCTATGCGGCAAACAAAATTCGCCAAAAGAAATTGATACAAGAAAAAGAAATGCTAATACAAAGAATTATTGTTGCGCATGAGCGTCTGCTAAAAAAGTTAGAGCAGCAAAATGCCGAAAACAGCGAACGTGTGGCCTATTTGAACCTATTGATAGATATTCTTTTGGGCGTGAAAAAAGATATTGAAGATAGCATTCCTAAAAAGGGTACTGTAGATGAGAACGCTGACCTCTCAAATGAAGAAGAAAAGGAAGTCGCCCAAAGCGACAACATAGAAACGAACTCTGACAAGGGAAAAACGCAAACGGAACTGTCTCAAAATTTATCCAAGGCATTTAGTGCAGTGAAAGGCACAATGTTTTCACTGGCAGAGCAAATTAAAACGATAAAGGGCATTCCTATGCCTGATTTCAGTAGGAAAGAAAAAACAAAAGACGAGGCAAGAGAAAGCAAAAAGACATTTGGGAAAGAAGTAGATGTTCTAAAGCACCAACGAGAAAGATTGTCGGAGAGTTCTAAGGAAACCCAAAATCAAACTCAGCTAATCGATGAGGCCGAGAAAAAAATCAACACGATAAACGGTGATGCCAAAGATTTAGAGGCAAACTTGCCACTATCAAACGAAAACTCATCCGTAAAAGTAAAAAAAAAGAAAATATCCAAAGTATAGAATTTGAAGGCTTAGTAGAAGCGGCACACAAAGAGGGGTACTGCGAAGTTGATATTTATGATGTTGCAACGATTGAAGAAGTGAAAGAAGCAAATGGCCTGCTAAGGTCCTATTACAAAGAATATACCAAGCAATACGACTTGGATGCAGTAGATTATGCAATCGGGGGAATCGTGGGGACGATTGCAGCACTAATTGACTTAATGTTTGTTACCAGCGTGAGCGGCAACATAGTCACACCCGGTAAGTTGAAATCCGGTGTGGAGGCCTTGTGGGAAAAGCTGCTACCCAACGAAACAATAGCTTCGCTCGAGGAAAAATTCAAGGTGAGCTATGATGTTTCACTCAATACAAGCAAAATCTCACAGAAAGTATTAGGGCTTTGTCCGCTCTATCACAGAATAATGTCTTTGGGGCATGACCCGCTCTTAGGGCTTATTTTTGGTATCAAAGACCTCATGAGTGGGAGTCTTACAGCTATTGATGGAGCAGGGAGAATGATTGTTCAAAAAGTTGCCGGACAGGGCAAGAAAAATATTTTTGAGGCGATTATAAATTTGTTTGGGCATTTTTTATCCGATGTTGCAACGCAAAGTGCAAGTGGTAAAATCTTGAGTGTTCCTGCGCCTCTAACACCTTTGCTTCAATTAGTGCAAGCGGGGTCTGTGGAGTATAACGGCAAAAAGCTCACGGTTGCAGAACTTTCAAAGCAGATGTTTTATGACGGGTATAATTTCAACCATTTTGCGGGAATGAGTGTGCCTGTATTCATCATTGAAGTGCTTACACGAATCAGCTTTTTTGTGAAAGAAAAGCTCTATTTGAAAAAAGATATACCTATAAAAGACAACCCGAAACTTCAAGCAATGCTCTTTTTGGGTAATGGTATATTGTTCTTTGAAAATGTAGGAAAACTTGTGGTGACAAAGAATCCGATGGCAATCAATTATGTGTCATGGATAGCAACAGCAAAATATGGGTATAGCACGCTAAAGTGGCTGGCATACGACAGGCAAATCGGAAAAATGGACAACGCCCAAAAGCACATGGACGAGTTGTGGGAGGAGTTAGTTCAATCCGCAGAGGAAAATACGCAATATCTCATCGAATGAGTATCAAGTGCTGTTTTCAAAATTCATTTTTCAATATTGTATACTTTGGGTAGGCTCAATTCAACAAATATGCAAAAGAAACGGGAAAGGCTTATCCTCATGATAACGAAGTTGGTTTACAAAATTACATTTCCAGAGGAAGCGAGGCTCTCTGTGCATATGTCCTCCCTGTTTCAAGGGGCTTTGATGGAGCGTATTTCCACAGAATACGCAGATGAGCTGCATAGTTCCGGGCTAAAGCCGTATAGCCAGTATATCAAGGTAAACGACAATCAAGTTACTTGGCATATTTCGGCTTTGAGCCAACAGGCAAGCGACGAAATCACTATCCACTTATACCATAAAAACTTGAAGGAAATTCAAATTTCCTATAAAGACACAAGCGGAATAATAGAGAGTCAAACTCTGCTTACAGCGCCGGAAGACGAATGGACAAAAAGCTTGTTTTTTGCAAAAAGCAGTCGCTTCATAAATGTAGAGTTTATTACTCCTACGGCATTCAAACAAGGTGGCAAGTATGTATTTTTTCCAAGTGTGCGACATATATTTCAAAGCCTTATATTGAAATACAATGCGTCCAATGACACTGCTCGCTTGGATGTTGATGAAATGCTAAAAAATTTTGAAAATTACACAGAAATTTCGCATTATCGTTTGAAAAGCTGTCGGTTTTCCCTTGAGGGAGTTAAAATTCCGGCATTCATGGGAAATGTCACATTGCGTGTTAATGGGCCGCAGCAATTAGTGAATTTGGCGCACCTGCTACTTAGGTTTGGAGAATACTCCGGTGTGGGCATCAAAAATGCTATCGGAATGGGTGCGGTGCATTATAAATCAAAGAAAGGGGAATCCGAATGAACGAAAAAATGTGTGATTTGATGGTGGGTGCCCTTCTTCACGATTTCGGCAAGCTTCTATATCGCTACAATGACGGAAGAAACCACTCACAAAGCGGCTATGAGTACCTGAAAGAAAACGTCGGCTTGAAGGATGAGATATTAAACCAAGTGCGGTATCATCACAAAAAATTACTTTCCGCAGCGAAAGTGCCGAATGATTCGTTGGCCTACATCACCTACATTTCGGACAACATTGCAGCGGCGGCTGACAGAAGAAAGGCAGATACAGAGGGCACAGGCTTTGTTCGGGAGCTTGCCCAGCATAGCATTTTCAACCTGCTAAACGGGCACAGTGATACAACTATGAGCTATTCGCCGATGATGCTAACCGGCGACATAAACTACCCAAGTGATGGAGAAATAAAGTTCAATGCACAATTTTATGGGGAATGTGTTAGAAATATTACGGATTGCATGAAAGCGATTGAGCCGACCGCACAATACATCAATTCTTTGCTTGAAATCATGGAGGCAAATATAAGCTATGTTCCGTCCTCTACATCCCTTGGTGAAGTAGCCGACATTTCGCTGTTTGACCACTGCAAAATGACGGCGGCCATTGCGTCGTCTATTTTTGAATATCTGAATGAAAAGAACGAGGCAGATTACCACAAAGTGCTATTTTACAATGAGCAAAACTTTTATGACGAAAAGGCATTTTTGCTTTATAGCTTAGACATCTCCGGCATACAGGATTTTATCTACAATATTACAAGCGAGGGTGCACTAAAAGCGTTGCGCTCACGCTCCTTTTATTTAGAGCTTCTCATGGAAAGCATGATAGATGATTTACTGGAAAACCTTGGCCTGTCACGAGTAAACTTAATTTACAGCGGCGGTGGCCATGCTTATATAATCATGGGAGGTACAGATAAAAACCAACGTGTTCTTGCTGAATTTGAAAAAAACATCAACGATTGGTTTATGCAAAACTCCAAAACGGCACTATATGTTTCGGGGGGATATGTTCTTTGTTCTGCCAATGACTTGAAAAACGAGCAAGAGGGTAGTTACAAAAATCTTTTCAGGGAAATTTCAAACAGGATTTCATCAAAAAAATCACATCGCTATACCGCACAGGAAATTATTGCGCTCAATAGCTACAAAGCGGACGAAACAGAGCGTGAATGTTCCGGGTGTTTCCGAGCAGAAAACCTGCGAGACAGCGGCAGGTGTTCCCTTTGTGAGGCACTGATAGCATTTTCCAAGGATGTGCAAAAGGGCGACTTTTATACAGTGGTCTCTGAGTGCCCAAGTGAACCCCACTTGCCCTTGCCGAATGGTAGATATTTGCTTACTGATACCGAGAATAGCTTGCGCCGCAGAATGAAAGAACCGACATATTTGCGTAGCTACTCAAAAAACGAGATGTACAGCGGACAAAACCTTGCGTGTAGCATCTGGGTGGGAGACTATCAATTCGGTCACGATTTTCATGATTTCACCACGAACAGCAGTGGTATAGAACGCCTTGGTGTGATTCGTGCAGACATTGATGACCTTGGGAAAGCCTTTGTACAGGGCTTTGAAAACGAAAAAGACAAAGACTATTATGTGACACTCTCCAGAACCTCCACTTTTTCAAGAAAACTTTCTTTGTTTTTTAAGCGACACATCAATGGCATTTTGGAAAATGGTGTGTGTTTTCTAACGAATGAGCACAAAGACGGAAAACGAAAAGCTTCTATTGTGTACTCCGGTGGGGATGACCTTTTTGTCGTGGGAGAGTGGGCTGACATCATCGGGTTTGCTGTGGATTTGGACAATGAAGTGCAAAAATTCACACAAGGGAAGCTTACATTATCAGCAGGTATTGCCATCTTCCCGGAAAAGCATCCCGTGGCGTCCATGGCAAGGCAAACGGGAGAGCTGGAAGAAGTTGCAAAAAGTCACCCCGGCAAAAACGCCGTGGCCATTTTTGATGAGAACAGTGTGTACTCATGGGAGGAGTTCATAAGTGAAGTTTTGGGTGAAAAGTATAGCGTTATCCGAGGATTTTTTAATACACTGCCGGAATACGGAAAAAGTTTTCTATACAAGCTGCTGGATTTTTTAAGAAACAAAGAGGAAAAAATCAACATCGCACGATATGCCTATCTTTTGGCAAGAATGCAGCCGGATGACAAAGCGAGCGATGAAACAAAGCGGCTGTACGAACAATTTGCAAGCAAGATGTATGAATGGATGAAGCGAGAAAAAGACACGAAGCAGGCGATAACAGCCCTATATATCTATGTTTATACCATAAGGGAGGAAGGGGACACATATGAAACTCGATAGCATCAATTATGTAGACGAGGCCGAGCGAGTGATAAAGTCGTTGAAAGTGACAAACGGCAGAGGCGAGCCCACACTGAAAATGACAACAAGCAAAATCAGAAATTTGCTCTCGATGGTTTCGGAAATATTCAATGACACAAGCCATCTTCAAGAGGAGGTCCTTCCAGTTGAAATGCAAAGCAGGGTGCAATACTTGAAACTCAGAATGGCATATGAAGCGGGAAGAGAGCGAGACGTAAAGGAGTTTATTGAAAAAGCAAACCTAATGATTCTAATAAAAAATATAGGCAAGAGCAAAGAACAGCTACTTTTATTTTGCAGATATATGGAAGCTCTTGTCGCATATCACAAATTTTATGGCGGAAAGGATTAAAGGGTGAACACTATGTATGCAAAAATAGAAATAAGTGGCACGCTAAAAGTTTTAACAGGTATGCACATCGGAGCATCGAATGCTTTTTCCGCTATCGGAGCGGTGGACTCTCCTGTGATACGGGATAGCATTACGGATTTGCCCTTGATACCCGGCTCTAGCCTAAAAGGCAAGTTACGCACCTTGCTTGCGAAAAAGTACAACCAAAACATATCAAGCTCCCACGATAATGATGCGGAGGAAATTTTAAGGCTGTTTGGCAGCGCAAAGAAGAATCAGGTGAAGCAAAGCAGGTTGCTTTTCTCGGATATGATTTTGAGCAACATAGATGAAATCAAAAACAATGGCCTAAATTCTGCCACCGAAATCAAGTTTGAAAACACCATCAATAGGGCTACGGCCGTGGCGAACCCAAGGCAAATTGAAAGAACCATTCGTGGGGCGAAATTTCCGCTTTCCATCATTTACAACGCAACAGAAAAGGGCGAAATTGTAGATGACATAGCGCTACTTGCACAGGGGCTGGAGCTGCTGAAATACGACTATTTGGGCGGACATGGCTCGCGCGGATACGGAAAGGTTGCACTGAAAGACATCACACTAAAAGTAGTGAGCGGTGAGGTAGAAAAAAGCCTGATACAGGAGTGCGAAAACATTGTAAAGGAAGTATAAAAATGGAATATGAACTTTACAAATTTCATTTCAGCACGGCAATTCATGTGGGAGACGGACACCTTGAAAGCAGTGGCAACACCATCATGGCAGACACGCTATTTTCGGCGCTGTGTCTTGAAGTTTTGCACGCATATGGGGAAGAACGTCTACATGAATTTGTGGATGAGGTAAAGAAAAACAAGCTTGTTTTGTCCAACATGTTCCCGTTTACGGAGGATGCTTTGTTACTTCCAAAGCCACTTATAAAAGTGCAAACGGAGCAGGAGGGAGACTCGACGATTAAAAAGCAGTTCAAGAAGCTGAAATATATTTCGGAAAGCAGTATGGAGAGTTACCTTGCAGGACAGCTGAACCCTGCAAAAGAAAATGAGCTTTGCAAAAAATTGGGGGAACATTCCCTGCGCACGCTGTCCTCCTCTTTGGATGAGGAAAAGCGTGCGAACGGCGAAATGCTACCTTATGATGTAGGCGTTTTTACTTTTTGTGAAAATGCCGGGTTGTATGTGCTGTTAGGTAGCAAAAGTAAAGAACTGTCCGATTTTTTGAGCACTATGTTGCAAAGTTTATCTTACAGCGGTATTGGCGGAAAAAGAAGTGCAGGCTTTGGCCGTTTCAACTGTGAAAAGGGAACGCTGCCGCAGAGTTTGGCTCAAAAGCTGAACACGGACAAGGGCGGAGTGCTACTTTCCACGGCCATGGCAAAGGAGGACGAGCTGGAAAATACCCTACAAGATGCCTCCTACTTGCTCTTGCGCAGGGCTGGGTTTACCGACGGGGGAAAAACACACACAACACGCAGAAAACGAGACTTTTATTCCTTTGCCGCAGGCTCATATTTCAAAAGCCCCTTCGATGGAGATGTTGTGAACGTAGCAAACGGTGGCGTACACCCGGTTTATCGTTATGCAAAGCCGCTGTTTTTGGAGGTGTAAACCATGCGAGACTATCTCAAGCACCATACCATTACGCTGAAAATATTAAGCCCTGTTTACATTGGCAGTGGCAACTCCATAAGCAAAAAGGAGTATATCTTCGATAGGAACTCCCAAACAGTGCACGTACCGAATCAGGTGAAAATGATGGGCTTTTTCTTGAAAAAGAGGCTCTTGGAAAGGTTTGAAAAATACCTGCTCAATGACCACAGGGATTTTGCCGTGTGGCTACGGGAAAATCATGTTTCAAAAGAGGAATATTTGAGATTTTGTGAGTATTCACTGGATAGTGGCGATGCGGTTTTTGAGGACAAAGGTAAAAAGGAAATTCAGACATTTATTAAAGATGCCTACAACTGTCCTTACATACCCGGTTCCAGCTTGAAAGGTGCATTGCGAACAGCGCTGTTGGCGTATGAAATATCCGAAAATCGAAATGCTTACTCACAAAATATCCGTGCGCTTGCGACTGCGCCGCTAAACAAAAGAAAGAGCCTTCAAGCGGAAATGAAAGCCTTTGAAAAAGCTGTATTCTCCAAAAAAGTGACCGAAGACGAGAGCATTGATGTGCTTTCAGGGCTTCGCATTTCGGATAGCCGTCCGCTGAGCACCAAGGATTTAACCCTCTGCCAAAAGATTGATTTGTGTGTTGGCGAGGACAAGAGGCGAAACAAGCTAAATATTTTGAGGGAAGCATTAACGCTGAAAACACTTGTTCACTTTGACCTGACAATAGATAGCACAGTGTGCCCCTATACAGCGGAGGACATAGCGCTCGCAGTGGGTAAGTTTTCTGTGCAGTATGACCGTAATTTTAGAAGCGCATTCAGTGTGAAACCCAAGGCGCAACCACAGCTTTTGCTTTTAGGTGGCGGTGTTGGCTATGCAAGCAAAACCGTCACTTATCCTGCCCTTGGCAAAGCGGGCGTTGAGCGTGTAAGCAAAATAATTGATGAGACGCTGGGCTACAAAGCGAAAAAAGAACATGCCCACCACAAAGATGCACAGCTTGGCGTCTCTCCGCACATGCTTAAAATGACAAGCTTTCAAAATTCTGCATACGAGATAGGGCTTTGCGCTATGCGCATTGAGTAAAGTAGGGGGGTCACATGAGTACCTTGTACCTGACGGACAATTACCTAAAGCTATCTCTGCAAGAAAGCCGGTTTGTGGCGGATGCAAAGGATGACTGCGTCCGCAAAATCCCAATGGAAAGTGTGGAAAGCGTCTCGGTTTTTGGTAATGTGCAAATCACGACGCCCTGCCTGCACCACTGCTTAAAAGACGGAATACCTATCAATTTTTTCTCCACAAAAGGCGCATATTATGGTAAAATAAGCTCAACAAGGCACATAAACCCACTTAGGCTAAAAAGGCAAGTGTACTGTGCTGATGATGAGCATTTTTCCCTGGAAATTTCCAAAAAAATTGTGCTTGCAAAAATTCACAACCAAAAGGTGCTATTAAAGCGATACCAAAGAAACAACAACCGAGGTGTTACCGAAGAAATTCGTATGCTTGGCCTAATGGAGAACAAAATACCCCTTTGTAGGGAAGTTGCTGAGATAATGGGGCATGAAGGCATAGCGGCAAGGTATTATTTTAGCGGACTGTCAAAGCTTGTGAATGAAAAATTTGCGTTTAGTGGCAGGAGCAAGCAGCCACCAAGGGACCCGTTTAACTCTATGTTAAGCTTGGGATACACAATTTTGCTATATGAGCTTTACGCAGAAATAGAAAACCGAGGGCTAAGCCCCTACATTAGCTTTTTGCACAGCGAAAAGAACAACCACCCTGCGCTCGCCAGCGACCTGATGGAAGAATGGCGCAGCGTGGTGGTGGATGCTGTGGTGATGAGCCTTGTGCAGGGCAATGAGATTGACATAGAGGATTTTACACAGGACGAGGATACCGGTGGGTACTATATTGAACGAGCGGCGATGAAAAAGTTTCTTTTGAAGATGAACAAAAAGCTGTGGAGCAAAAACAAATACCTCTCGCAGCAAAACATTTCTATTAGGAGATGCTTTTACTTGCAGAGTGTTGATATTACAAAGGCGATAGAGGAAAGCAACCCCGAGCTATATCAGCCGATAAAAATATGGTGAAGCCATGGACGAATATATCTGGGGCAGCGAAGTGACACAAAGAAACGACAAGCACCTTACGCTTATTATCTATGATATTTCGCAGACAAAAGAGCGAAACAAGATGGTGAAATTTTTGAAAAGATATGGCATAAGGGTGCAGAAATCTGCATTTGAGGCAGTGCTGAGCAATGCGAAGTTTGAAAAACTGCTCAAAGAAATAGAGTTCATTTTGCCAAAGACCGAGAGTGATTGCATAAAAATTTATCGGCTAAAGGGAGTGAGTGAAACCTATTCTTACGGAAGCCAGATAGATTACGAGGGAGAGGAGGACGTGATTTTCTTGTGAAAAAGCAGAGTTTCCGCCGAGGCGCACCACAACAGGGTTTGGAGGCTATTTTGATGGACGATGCACATAGCAAAGAACGGAAAACAGTTTTCAGCCGGAAAGTAGCTGATGGAGCAAGGCAGCAGGCGCATTTGCAAGGGTAGGATATAAAACAAAACATCCCTGTAAGGGGACGAATACTTGGAGGCGTTGCCCCTGTCCTTTTCTGTACCCTTATAAATATAAAACAAAACATCCCCGTAAGGGGACGAATACTACTCATATGCGCCAACGGAGAAGTCTCCTATTCCTAATATAAAACAAAACATCCCCGTAAGGGGACGAATACGGCATTCCCGTAATCTGCCGTGTGATGCACTCTGCCAGCGCAAGCAATATAAAACAAAACATCCCCGTAAGGGGACGAATACCTATTGCGGTGACGCTGTGTTGTTCTCTTATACTATATAAAACAAAACATCCCCGTAAGGGGACGAATGCCTTTCCTGCTTTTTTGTGTACAGGAGGAAAAATGATTATAGTTGCCATTCTGTATATACTATATGTGCTTATCAAGGCAAAGGACACCCCTGCATGGGTGCATATTTTGCTCCTTGTTCTTTGGGTTTTTTTGCTATTTTCTCAATGTAACAGCAATTAAAAAAGAGGAGAAAAAATGCCAAATTATATTTTGTTTTCACCTGTTGGCGGGAACGACCCTGTTGCCAATTTTAGGGATGGCTCTATGCTGCACATCGCACGAGTGTATAAGCCAAAGCAAGTCTATTTGTACCTTTCCAAAGAAATGGTGGAAAGAGAAGAGCAAGACCATCGCTACACAAAAGGGCTGGAGCATCTGGCAAAATCCACCGGGCATCATTTTGAAAAGGTGGAGCTATTACAGCGGGAGTGCTTAGTGAATGTGCATTTGTTTGATACATTTTTTGAGGATTTCGAGAGAATCATTACTCAAATTCACGAGGAAAACCCCGAAAGCGAGCTACTATTCAACCTTTCTTCGGGCACGCCTGCCATGAAATCGGCGCTTTATGTGCTGGCCACCACACGTTTAATCAAAACCTTGGCAATCCAAGTGGCAACACCTGCCCAAAAAGAAAATGTAAAAACCGAGCTGCCGGAAAGCTTCGACCTTGAGGCCTCGCTGGAGCTAAACGAGGACAACCGCAGTGATTTTGTGAATAGGTGCTTTGTAGCTCAAAACGAAAACCTGTTGGTACAATTCAACAAGCAATCTATTGTTAAGCTGATAAACGCCTATGATTACAGTGCGGCTCTGATTTTGGCAGAGCAAATAAAGGGGTTCATCACGAAAGAAGCCCTTGACTATTTAATAGCTGCCAAGGCAAGGATGGAGCTGAATTTAAGCAACTACACAAAAATATTAAGTGCATCAAAAGTAGACTTCATGCCCATAAAAAGCGGTGACAAGAGAAAAATTTTCGAGTATGTGCTAATGCTCACCGTGCGAGAAAAGCAGGGAAATTATGCCGATTTCATAAGAGGGCTTACGCCTATTTTACTTCCTATCTATGAAAGCTGCTTACTCAACCAGTGTAACATCAACATAAATGACTATTGTGTTAAAGCGACACAATACGGCAATACCGTCTATCAGCTGAGCGTTGATAAAATGCAAAAAAGCGAAATAGGAAAACGAATATACAATAAATTGCAACAAAGGGTGTTTAATGATAAAACTATATATAGCACAGTACACATCTTTTCTATTATAGAAGAGTTTTCGTCCGACCATGAGCTAATTGATACTCTGCGGAAGCTGGAAGATGTGAGAAAAAAGCGAAACGTAGTAGCTCATGAGGTTGTGGGTGTTAATGATGCGTGGATAAAAAGCAAAACGGGCTTAAGCTCAAAAGAAATTGTTAAAGCCTTAAAGTTTTGCATGTCAAAGGCAGGCATAAATATTTCCCCCGATTTTTGGGAAAGCTATGAAGGCATGAACGCCATCTTAATTGAAGAGCTTTTGAAAGAGTCTTTTTGACAAAAACAGTCAGGAGAAAAACAATGAAGTTCATCCACCTATCGGATTTGCACATTGGAAAGCGTGTGAATGAGTTTTCCATGCTTGAAGACCAAGAATACATCCTAAAAGAAATCCTTCGCATTGTCGATGAGGAAAAGCCGAAGGCTGTGTTCATTTGTGGGGATGTATACGATAAATCCGTGCCGTCGGCAGAGGCTGTATCTCTGTTCGACGACTTTTTGGTGCGGCTTGCAAAGCGTCAGCTGTCTATTTTCATCATCAGCGGAAACCACGACTCGCCCGAGCGCATCGCCTTTGGTGCAAAACTGATGCAGGCGAGTGATGTTTTTCTGTCGCCTGTTTATCGTGGCGAGGTTGAACCTGTCACGATGTGTGATGAGCATGGTGAAATATACATATATATGTTGCCGTTCATAAAGCCTGTTCATGTGCGTGCGATTTATCCGGATGAGACCATAGACAGCTATAATGACGCTGTACAGGTGGCTATAAATCATTTGCAGGTGGATAAAACAAAGCGAAATATTTTGCTGACACATCAGTTTATAACCGGCTCCCGCCGCTCGGAGTCTGAGGATATATCGGTGGGAGGCTCGGACAACATTGCCGCATCTGTATTCGATGATTTTGACTATGTGGCTCTTGGGCATATTCATGAACCACAGAGTGTTGGCAGAGAAACACTGCGATATTGTGGTACGCCTCTGAAGTACTCTTTTTCCGAGGCGAAGCACGAAAAGTCTGTCACCGTGGTGGAGATGGCAGAGAAAGGCAAGGTGGCTATCCGCACAGTAGCGCTAATTCCAAAGCGTGACATGGTGGAAATCAAAGGACTATACAACGATATTATGTCTAAAACATATTATGACGCACTCGATGTAGAGGACTATTTTCACATCACCCTTACAAACGAAGAGGAAGAGCCGGACGCACTGAACAAGCTACGGGTTATCTACAAAAATATCATGAAACTTGATTACGACAACAAGCGCACAAGAAGTGGTGCGGATTTTATTGAAGCGGATAACAGGAAAGCATTGTCGCCTTTGGAAATCATGGCAGAGTTCTATGAAACACAAAACAACCAGCCCCTTTCAGAAACCCAGGAAATACTTCTAAATGACTTGATAGAAAAAATCTGGAGCAAAAGCTAACTGCTTTGCCAAAGAAAGGGTGCACCTATGAGACCATTAAAACTGACTGTATCGGCCTTTGGCCCGTATGCGGGGAAGACCGAATTTGACCTGCAGGCGCTTGGCGAGAAAGGGCTATACCTTATAACAGGCGACACCGGAGCCGGAAAAACAACCTTGTTTGATGCCATCACCTATGCGCTATATGGCGAGGCGAGCGGCGCTGTGCGAGACGTGTCTCTTTTCAGAAGCAAGTACGCAGAGGACGCAACGCCTACCTATGTGGAGCTCAATTTCGAGTATGCACACAAGCAGTATTATGTAAAAAGAAACCCTGCGTATGAAAGACCTGCATTACGAGGGAGCGGAATTACCCTACAAAAGGCAGAAGTCGAGCTGCATTTGCCCAATGGTGGCGTGGTGACAAAAAAAGGTGAGGTTGATGCCAAGATTCGTGAAATCATCGGCATAGACAGAACCCAGTTTGCGCAAATAGCCATGATTGCCCAAGGAGAGTTTCAAAAATTGATTTTGGCGTCAACCGACGAGCGTCAAAAGATATTTAGGGACATTTTTGGCACGTCCTACTATATGCAGATGCAGGAGGAATTGAAACACGAAGCCGGAGCTATTTCTCAAAAACGCAAGGAGCTAAAAAACAGCATTGCGCAATATATAGATGGTGCAACATGTAAGGCGGATGACGTGCTTTTTATAGAGCTGAAAAAAGCAAAAGAAGACTCTTTAAGCATTGTACAAACTATTGAGCTGCTGGAAAAAATGCTTGAAAATGATGGGATTTTTGAAGAAAAACTTCAAAATCAGCTCGGGCTAAACGAGGAAAAAAGCAGAGAAAACACGACAGAAATCAGTAAGGCGGAAGACCGACTAAAAACAGAAAAGTCATTGGAAAGTGCGAAGCTCGCACTCAAAAGTAGTGGAGAAAAGCTTCAGCTTGCGAATGACGAATTGGAGCTGGAAAAAGAAAAAAGTAAGGAGGTAGACCTTCTTTCCAAAGCGGTGACGATAGCGGAGGGAGAGCTGCCCAAATATGAGGAAGCCGACAGACTCGCCAAAGAAATTGCAGGTAAAGTGAAAAGCGCAAAAGCTGAGGAAAAGAAGTTGTCTGCGTGCGAAGATGAGATTAAAGAGCTGGAAAAAGTGTGTGAAGCATTAAAGGCGGAAAGAGAGGAACTAAAAAATGCGGCGCTTGTATTTAGCGAGCTGCACACACAGAAAACAAAGTTAAAAGAGGAAGCGGAATATCTTGGGGTGCTTTCGGCTGAAATCAAAGCGTATAAAGCTGTATCTGCAAACCTTTCTAATGCACAAGCGGTGTATAAAACTTGTGCGCAACAAGCAGAAGACGCCGAAAAATCATACAATCAAAAAAACAAAACCTATCTTGACGAGCAGGCCGGTGTGCTTGCTAAAACCCTGCGGGATGGAGAAGCGTGCCCTGTGTGTGGCGCAAAAAGCCACCCAAGCCCCGCTGCTTTGCCCGACAGTGCGCCCACGGCAAAAGAGCTTGAAAGCGCCAAACAGCTGGCAGAAAAGGCAAGAAACACCGCCGCAAAACAAAGTGAAAAAGCGGCAGAATATCGGACACAGCAGGGAGGCAAAAAAGAAAATATAGAACAGCAAGCCGAGAAAATACTGGGCGAGATTTCGTTTGAAAACATCGAAGAAACCTTGTTAAAAAAAGAAGCCGAGCTATCCAAGAATAATGCTCAGCTACACAAGGAGTTAGGGGATGCCGAAAAGAAGAAAACTCGATTTGAAATTTTAGAGAAAGAGTTGCCAAAAAAAGAGGCTGAAAAAACCGAGCAGGGGGCACTACAACTCTCTTTGAGCACAAAACTCGCAAGCCTCAAGGCGGATCTCAATGCTGACATAAAAAAACAAGAGGAGCTAAAGCCCTCCCTTAAATTTGAAAATAAGGCTGAAGCGGAAAAAGATTTGCGTGAAAAAACGCAGAAAATCAAAAAAATAAAGGAAAGCCACAAAAAAGCAGAGGAGACTTGCAACGCCTTTGCAAAAGAAAAGGAGAGCTTAGAGGGGCAAATAAAAGCGCTCACGGAACAGTTAGAAAACGTGAAACCCATCGACATGGAAAAGGCCAAAGAGAAAAGTGTGCTTTTGAAAAAAGAAAAAGAGGAACTCGATAAGAGGCTGGGCGAAATCAAAATCAGAATCAGCATAAACAGAAACTCTTTGCAGGGCATTCAAACACAATCTCAAAGTTTGGCACAGGCGGAAGAAAAATCCAAATGGGTGAATGCACTTTCTAATACCATGAACGGAAATATCAGCGGAAAAGAAAAAGTGAAACTCGAAACTTACGTGCAAATGCTATATTTCGACAGAATTATCGGGCGTGCCAACACAAGATTCTTAAAGATGTCCGACGGCCAATATGAGCTTTGCAGGACAAGCGCAGCTGAAAACAATCGTTCCCAAAGTGGGCTGGATTTGGATGTAATCGACCACCACAACGGCACACAAAGAAGCGTGAAAACCCTTTCGGGTGGCGAGTCCTTTAAGGCCTCACTTTCGCTTGCGTTGGGGCTTTCGGATGAAATTTGTTCGATTGCAGGCGGAATAAGACTGGACACCATGTTTGTGGACGAGGGCTTTGGCTCGCTGGACGAGGAGTCCTTGAAAAACGCAATCAATACCCTGGCCGGTCTTTCGGAAAACAATCGTCTCATCGGGATTATTTCCCATGTATCAGAGCTAAAAGAAAAAATTGATAAGCAAGTGGTGATAAAAAAAGACAAGTATGAGGGAAGCCGAGTGGAGATGATTGTGTAGGGTGTGGTGACATGTGGAAGCTTGCACGGGTAGATGGTTTTAGGTGAGAGAATGTCCTATAAAGCGTATAAACTCCAACCTCCAAAATGATGGTGTTTGTCGCAGATTTGCCGCCTGCGCTTGGGCTATGCCATCCCTACGGCGGCAACCGAATTGGAGCGTTTGACCAAAGTGCATTCTTTGAAGCACGATTTTTGAACGAGTATAGTTGTTATTCCAGTGACAGATACTATGACGACTTTTATTCAATGCGTAAGAATAGGATTTCGCAAATAGCATTAAAGTATAAATATTTGAATGATACATTCTTGAAAAAAGACGTTTCATTTTCACGTAAAGCGTCCATAATGTTTCTGTATTCAGTTGTTTTTAGCACAGCTAATTGATGTAAATACTACTTGTGACTGTCACCAAACCCTTGATATTACAGGGTTTTTCGTTAAGTTCTATATCGCCAACCGCACCAAAATAAGTTCGAGACGGTTTTCTGTCTCGAACTTATTTTTTTGTTTTA
>CAYJDF010000023.1:0-25223 GCA_964368845.1 uncultured Desulfovibrionaceae bacterium | reverse complement strand
ATGGGCATTCCTGTATCAACCACATCATCTTCTATATTTTCGCTATTTATATCAGTTGTGGATAAGGCTTCATCTGCTGGTATACTGCCCAAAAGCTCACCAACAAAGTTACGTAAATTACTACGTGTAATTGGCATGGTAAGAATATTATTTAAGCCTATGTCTTTTAGCCCTTGGTCATCAACATGATCAGGAGCAAGAGCTAGGCATAGCACAGCATCCAAATGATTTTTTGCTTCATATTTACGTAAATCGGATGTAATTTCTTGTATTTTATGTGTAGGGAAACGTGCATCAAAAATTATTAATTTCGCTCCATGTTCAGCATATAGGTCCACAGTTTCTTTTTTATTACTTGCTTCAACAATAGTATAAGGTAACTTTTCTAGAAAGAAAGACCATAGTTGACGATCGGCATCATTGTCAGAGACAATCATAACACATGGATATTGTGCATCTTTTGCTCTATTGCTCTTATTAAGCATATCTTGTGTGGTCACTTCACAATGTAAAGTAAAGGAAACAGACGCCCCATAAGCATTGCTTTCTACACCCAAGAAGCCATGACAACTAGCCGCCAGCTCCCACGCCCTTGCAAGAGAAGAAACACTACGCTCTTGTGGTGGTTTACCTGTGCCTGTATCAGTAACAGTAAAAAGTAAATGTCCGGGATTTATACTTTCTGGAACTCTACGTACTGCCAGTTGCACCGCACCACGATTGGTAGCGCGTACAGAGCTTTCTAACAACAAACGTAAAACAAAGAGTAAATGCATAGCATCACCCTTGTAACTTTGAGATAAATGCGGTGGCATAAACCAAGATAAAGCAATATTTTTGCTATCGGCTAGGGCCGATACACTATCATGGGCTTGACGTAAAAGACCTTGTAATTCAAAGATATCTTCATTTTTATGTCCCATGGCTTGAACAGTACTTCTTTCATGCACCGGAGCACTCAAAGTATTGGATATTTCGCGCGCCACATTGGAAAGTGATGATACATGTTCTCGTACCAGCGGTGGTAAGGCACAAGTTTCAAGAGCCATAACATCACGTAACAATTGATCCACAGGCCATCTTAAATGTTCCTCAAGAGCTCTAGCTGTATCACCGCACTCATTATTGGAGTTTTTTTCTGTACTTTGGGCTTGGCTTATGGTGACCAACTTAAGATTTGGATCTTCAAGGCTTGACTCGTCGGCTGTAAAGTTCTCCAATTCTATGCTTTTAATATCTTTTGAAGAACTCACCTGCTCTCCGTTTTTTTCTGCTGCTTGTTTATTGCTTTGCTCTTTCGTATTTTCTTTGGCGTATTCTTGAGGGGCTGTAGTACCTGCAATAATCAATGTACCCAATGCAACACCCCAAAGCGGTAGAGTTTGTAAAATAGATAAAGGCAAGAAGTGAGGTTCTTGCAAGCCCACAAAGGCAATGGCCACACCAGCTGGAGGTAGAAGCGTGCCTAGCAAGAAGCGACGTGCCCCAGGTAGTCCGCTAAGCCATGCACCAAGAGTAGTTGGTACTAATAACAAGGTCAGTACTGGCCAAAATGTAGTATAACGCAAGGTCCAAGCATAGCCGGGAATGAGCGGAATAAGAGCCACAGCTACCCCAGGTAGAGCCAAGAAAATATATTGTAAATCAACAGCTCGTGAATAAATATTGCTACGCATCAAATGTCTAGCCACATGTGGCAGCAACATAAGCGCAAGGCCTGGTGCTACTGCAGCAGGCATATCTTTTAGTGCGATAAAGCCCTTAGGAGTAGGGGGAATACCCCAAAAAGCATGTAAAAGTACCACTGCCGTATATAAACTTGCCCAAATGCGCCACTGACCTCTTTCGGTAAGGCCACGTAAAAGACTTAATAACATAACCACCACAAGGGCCACAATAATGGCCGGACTGGCCAAGCGTTCAAGAGATGTTGCGGCATCATGTGGAGTGCGCAAAGTAGGAGCAAACCATGGGTTTGGCAAACCTTCCAAGCGAATATAGGCAGTTAAGGGTGTAGATCTTGCCTCTGGCATAAGAAATATGGATTGTTGAGTTGGGGTATATTCCTGCCACTGGGCTGTATCTGTGAGCATATTGTATCTTGGAGCATACAAAGTGGGTGTTGCCGGCAAACCATTACCTAAATCTAACAGCAGCGCATCAGGGGCAGTACGTGGGTCACGTTCAGCCAAGGTAAAACGTAACCAAACTGTACCACTTTCCTCTAATAAATCATGCATATCTAACGGTTTAAAGCTAGATTGCAAAGCTTCGCCTTGAATATCTTCAATGTCAAGATTACCATCTGGATCAATAAAAATATCAAAACTATTTAGCAATGACATAGAATTATTACTTAAATTTGCTGGGATACGCTCTGTAGCAAAGCTAGGAGAGCTACATAAGATACAACAAAAAATCAATGCAAAAACCATATATACATATTGCTGTTTTGCAAAATATTTTCCTATCATTATTATCTCCTGCATTATAATTACGAATTATTTTGTATTAAAATTAAATGAAAACGCGCTACTTATCATTAAAAAATTAAGTAGCGCGTAAATTGTAGGCTCGTAAAGCAGAAAAATCAAGCTTTTAAGCTTATTTTCAGTCATATTACACGAGCTTTTGAAAAATGCAAAAACTATGTATTATTTTAGCCCCTTAATCATATCTGCCAGAGGTTGACCATTGGGTGCTGTGGCCTTGGGGTCTATACGCAAAAGCTGTTCCCACTTTGCTATACCTTCAGCCTCACGTTTTAAATCATAATATAAAACTATTCCGGCATTAAAAATTGAGTTTTTATGTGTAGGGTTAATATTTGTTGCTTTACTATACGATTGCAAAGCCAGCTCAAACTGACCAAGCTCGCGATACATGGTTCCCCTGTCAGTCAACACATCAGCATTATTAGGTTGTAGTTCCAGCGCCTTGGTATAAGCCTTAACAGATTCACCAGGATTTCCATTATCAAAATACAAATTACCAAGTGTTATCCAAGCTCTAGCATTTTCAGGGTCTAGCTCTACTGTTGATTTGGCTTTTTCTATTTCAGCAGCCGCTTGATTACTTTGGCCGCCTGCACTACCTCCATCGCTTGGAGTTGAAAAGCTATTAAAGCTTGTCATTAATGTACCCATATACAAACCAAAAACCAATGCCGCCACAACGGAAACTATAAATGTACTTTTACGAACATATGACGCATTATCTTGACTTTGTCTATTTGCTTTGCTTTTTGTACCCATAAGTTATTCCTTAAATTAGTTATTGGGGGTTGGGGTTTTTTGCTTTTTCAATTTCAGCTCGGATAATTTCCTTGAGATCTTCTGGTGCATCTGGATCTTTCAAGCCCTGCTCAAATTCTGCAATACCCTTTTCAATATTTTTAAAATGATAAACTTGCAAGATACCTAAACTATAACGGGCAGAAGCATGATCATCAAGAGCTACTACCTGCTCAAAGGCCTTAACTGCCTCATCGTGCTTGTCAGTATTATACAATACAATACCATGTAAATAGTGTAGCTGAGCGTTATTGGCCTCTAAGCCAAGGGCACGATGGATAAAGTTTTCTGCCGCGGATAATTCACCACTTTCAATTAAGTGTTCTGTTAAGTGAATAAGTGTTGGCACATCATTGGGGTTCTCCTGCACAGCCTGCATAAGCGCACCTACCTCAGGAGACATGGGCATACCACCTTGTTCTGCATTCATCGCTTCTTGTTGCATACCTCCGCCACCGCGTCCCTGCACCACTAGGCTTGGATTACTCACCCTTTGTACCATGGCCACTGCAAGCATAACTACAATACCAAAAGCTAAACTTGCTAAAATTATATTACGATTTATTATACTATTCATGCTCAAGGGTCTCCTTTAGATATAGACGCTGTTCAAGATTTTTTTGTACACGAGCCAAAAAAAACACATAAGCTCCAATGCCAAGCCATACGGCAATATTAGCACTCATAAGCCAGTATATACTTTCCATATGCTTCTCCTATAATTGTTCTTGCTGTTGAGCTAGTAAACTATCTAATTGTTGGTGCTGTTCTAGCTGTTTTTTACGAATATATACTAAGCTTGCCCAAATAAAGGCAAAACCAAATAAACACACAAACACTGTAGTTTTCATTGCATCATCTAGACCACCGCCCTTGGAAGCAAATACAGCTGGATGAATGGAACGCCAAAGCCTTGCTGATAAAAATACCAATGGTACATCTATGAAGGCAATTATACCCACTACAGCGCGTATGGTAGCATTACGACCTGGGGGCATATCCAAAGAACGTAGAATTAAATAACCCATATACACAAACCACATAATAAGAGCTGTGGTAAGGCGTGGGTCCCAAGTCCACCATACACCCCATGAATGCCTTGCCCAAATAGACCCAGTTACAATAGCAAGCCCACTGCATAAAACACCCACTTCAGCAGCTGCTAGGGCCAATGCATCCCATTTATTATTACGGTTGCGTAAAAACACTATAGAAGACACAAAGGTCACAAAAAAGCTCATAAAAGCCCACCAGGCAAGGGGCAAGTGAATATAAAAAATCTTTTGTACAATGCCCATGACAGCTTCAGTAGGTGCATACACAAAGATAAACCACTGGCAAACTGCCATGGCAATACCAGCAATAAGCGCAATTATTGGAATAGTTTTTGCCATTTAGTCCTCACTTGCATAAATATAACCAAATAGAAAAAGCCCTGCACCTAAAAACAGTGCATCAAAGGCCAATGCAATGCCAAACCATGAACTCAAACCCTCAGGCATGGCATCACTAAAAGCACCTGCCCCAACCCTAATACCTGCCAAGAGCAGCGGTATAAGCAAAGGGAATAAGACAATACTTAATAAAGATTCCCTTGCGGCTTGGCCTTGAGCTAAAGCCCCAAGTAAAGAACCAAGCCCAGCCATACCTAGGTTAACCAAAACTATAATAAGTAAGGCTTCAGGCCACAATGGAGATATAGTCTGTCCTAGGAAAACAATGGTTGCTGGCAAAAAAACCACTTGAGCTGCTAAAATAAGTATTAAACCTGCTAAGCCCTTACTAATCCAAACTACTTGAATGGGATGAGGCATAAGTAAAAGACCTTGGCGAGCATTATTTACTTCTTCAATACCGTAAAGCATATTAAATACAAGAACTTGACAAAAAGCAGATGCTAGCCAAAATACAGCTGCCGCCCCTTGAGGAGGCATGATGCTTCCCACTTCTTGCGAAAGACTAAAGACAAATAAAAGCAAAAGGCCAAGCAAAAGTGCTTGTATCAAACCACTGCCACGAGTAAGTGTTAGACAAATATCTTTTTTTACCAAGGCTAGTATGGCTCTTAACATGTAGCCTCCAGCATATTCTCGATGGGACCATCATAAACTAGCCGCCCTTTTTCAAGGCGCAACAAACGCTTTGCTAAAGGTGCATCTGCGCTAATATCATGACTTATCCAAACAATACCTGCACCTTGCTGACATGCATTGCTCACTTCACTACGCAAAAGGCTTGCCGAAGCCACATCAAGTCCGGTACAGGGTTCATCTAAAAGCCATAGCTTTGGTGCTAAAAGTAATACACGTGCAAGATTTAAACGTTGGGCCATACCACGTGAAAAAACTCCAGCCTTTTCATGGGCAAAAGGAGCCAAATCCACACGTTCAAGTATTACTTTAAGTTGATTGTCTTGAGTTGATTTTCCATAAAGCTCACCCCAAAAACGCAAGTTTTCCATGGCAGTTAAGCCGGCATAAATAAAGGTACTATGTCCAAGATAACCTATATCTTGCTCCGACACATGAACTTGCATTTGTCCAGCACTGGGTTTGGCAAGGCCTGCCATAATACCAAGCAAGGTAGACTTGCCCGCACCATTAGCACCCATAAGCAAGCTAATGCTATTTTTGGCAATACTAAAGCTTACATTTTTAAAAATGCATCTATTACCAAAAAATTTTGCTATATTTTGTAATTCTAATAGCATGTCAAGCTTTGAGCCTAGCCTATTTAGGCTACGTCCTCACTCTTAGAATTATTTCTACGTCGACTTAAGCCCATGAATGGGAATAAACACATAAGTGTACCGCCAATCCACATCCAGTTAACCAATGGGTTTACACTAACTCTAAGAGTCACTCTTGAATCTTTATCTATACCTAAGAATGAAGCATAAATTTCATTACCAAGACCAAATAGTGTGGCGGCTTCATAAAAGTGCTGATTGCCAAACTTTGTATAAAGACGTAGCTGCGGTTTAACTGTACCAACTTCTGTATTGTCTTTTTTGACAAGTAGGCCAGCTTCCAGATATTCAAAACCTACCGGACTTACTCCATCTTTAATCTTGGTTAGAGTCATAGTATAACCTCCAAGATTAGCACTTTCACCTTCTTTCAAAAGCAAATCATCTTCAAGCTTATAAGGCCCAGAGAAAGCTACGCCAATAAACATCATGATAAGTCCAATATGAACCCCGTAAGCAGCTAAAGTATTACGCTGAGCGCGCACAGCTCTATCCATGAGCAAAAGACCAATGGACACAGCCGCAGCAACTGAGGAGCTCGTGGCCATAAAGGCTGTGGGGGTGCGATATCCTGTAAACCAAAGAGCTACACCAGTGGCTACAAATACAGCTGCCACTATGATAACTTTCTTGGTATCGCGTAGGCCTCCATTCCAACCAAGCCAAGGACAAAAAGCCAAAATAAAGCTAATAAGTGCAAATAATGGCAGACAAACCCTATTATAGAAATCTGCCGAAAGACCTTGGGATTGTTCAGAAAATAAAAGACTTATGATGGGCCAAAGTGTAGCTATGCAGATGATAACCGAAAGCATGAGCAAAATCCAAGCCGTAACAACCAACATGCCCTCATGACTGTCAATACCTGCCAAATGTTTGCGAGTATTACGCCCATTAAAAGCAATGAAGGCACAAAGCACAGTGGAAGCTAAGATAAAGACAAGCAAAGGTGTACCTACACCACCATCACCAAAAGCGTGCACAGAATTAATAACACCACTTCGCACCAAATAGGTAGCAAAAAACGCTGAAATGGTAGTTAATGCCATAAGAAACACATTGGTACGCCCAAGTTTATCACGTCGGCTTTCAATAATCATGGTATGAATAGCAGCAGTACCAATCAGCCATGGAATTAGCGAAGCATTTTCCACTGGATCCCATGCCCAATAACCACCCCAACCAAGCTCCATATAAGCCCACCAAGCACCAAGAATAATCCCAGCAGTCAAAAATAACCAAGCCAATAATGTAAATGGTCTTGCTACATTAACCCAAGAACCTTCTTCATCTTTTTGGCCGGAGAGACATTGGGCCAAGGCCAAACAGCCAGGAATAACAAAACCACCATAGCCCCAAAAAAGCAAAGGCGGATGAAAAATCATACCCGGATTTTGCAATAATGGATTTAGGCCATTTCCGTCTGCTGGAGCTGGCGTTTGCACTATGAAGGGGTTGCTATAAGATGTAAGCAATAGGGCAAAAAATCCCATAATACTTAAGAAGAATATCCAAAACCAAAGTCGCGTTGTTTCATGTAAGTCTTTATAGGCCTTTGTATAAAGGAAGAACACTCCACACAAAGCTACAGATAAAGCCCAAAAAAGCAATGAGCCTGCTTGTCCAGCCCAAAATGCCGTCAAACGATAAAAAATGGGTAAGGCAATGTCGGTATAACTAGCCACGTAGACAAGCGAAAAATCATTCCAATAAAGCGCGTGTAATAAGAGTGCAGATGCTAACACCAATGCTGAAGTCATTACAACTTGCGCACCTTCTACAACTTTCAACGCAGAAGTACGCCCCTGATAAATTTGTAAAATAGCAAAAGCAGCACCGCCAAGACAGCAAAAAAGTGCCAGCATGAGCATACCATAAGCAAAAATGTACATGGATACTCCCTTGGGTAAAACCCAAAAGTTAATGTTGATTTTATAAAGGCAAGGCGATGGGCCTAAATTTGCCTATTTTCCTTTTGATATTTAGATGGACATTTAGTCATTAATGTTTTGGCGGCAAAAACCCCCTCACCATTAATACCACCTTCCACAATAACCTCAGCACCAGCTTTGAAAGTATCCGGCACAGCACCATGATAACGTACTACTAAGGTTTGGGAAGTATTGTCCTTATCCACCAAGCGGAAAACAACACCAGGACCTTGCTCTACAGGATGCAAGTCCTCAGCGGCAACTGTACCAAAAAGTCTTGCAGCTTTGAGTTTTTCACTCTCAACAGCCAAGGCTTCTGATACGTTTAGGAAATAGACACTATTTTCTGTGAGCCCAGAATAGACTAAGTAACCTGCTCCACTTAAAAATAGAAGCAGTGCCACAACATACATGGGCGTAGATTTCTTTTTTTTCATAAACAACTCACTACTGTTTCCACTCGCGTGCTTGCAAATTCATAGCTTATGATGGCTATGATATTTACCAATTGTCAATTAAGCATCAGGGCATAGCTATGCCACATCTTCCGTGGCGGCCTTGCGTCTTTTTCTTGCAAGGGCGCGTAAATCAACCACTGAGTCGCTTTCATCCACAATCTCACGACCCAATATCTCCTCCAGCACATCCTCAAGGGAAACCACACCCGCCAAACCGCCGTATTCATCCAGTACGACAAAAAGGTGAGTGCGTGAATTCAAAAACTCTTGTAGCAACTTGTCTAAGCTCTTACTTTCTTGAACAAATCGCACTGGTTCCATGATAGAACCAAGGGCACAATTTTCGCCATCGGCCATATGTTTGGCCAAGGTACGCCGTTCCAATATACCAACAATATCCTCATTATGTTCGGCATAGATAGGAATTCGACTGAAGTGCCACACATCATGTACTTTACAAGCCTCATGAATGTCAAGCTCTGCAGACAAAGAAAATACCACTGTACGCGGCGTCATGATGTCCCATACGCGTTTTTTATCCAAGGAAAGTACATTTTTTATAGTCTTTTCTTCATAAGGCTCTATGCGCCCAGCTTGCCTAGATAAAGTTGCAGCAGCGCGAATATCATCTTCTGAAACTTGCGGACCCTTAGTAGATGGAGAAATAAGCTTTGTTATCAACCCAGAAAGCCAAATAATAGGACCTAATAATTTGGTCACTAAAAATAATGGGCGGGCCACAAATGTAGATACAGGATTTGCATAAATAACCCCAATAGTTTTGGGGATAATTTCACCAAAAACCAAAATAAGGCAGGTAAAAATGGCGGCAAAAACTCCCATGTATACAGAGCCGAACACTGAGGTAAAAGCGGCACCAGCAATGGCAGAACCAGCTGTATTAGCTATGGTATTTAAGGTGAGCACAGCGGCTATTGGCCGCTCCACTTGGGTGCGCATAATATATAGTAACTCACCAGAAAGTTTACCTTCTTTACGCAAAGCTTCAATATGAGCCCAAGTTACAGAATACAACATGGTCTCGGTTAAAGAACATACCGCAGAGATAAGCAGGGCAAAGCCCATGGCTAAGGCAAGGGTTAACATGATATTTCCTTGAATAAAAATTTATATCGTACTATATAACACGAAAAGCCTTAGGGCAATATACAAAATTTACTGCTTTTTTTATATTTTAAAAAACTATTAAATCAATATGTTACCCGATAAAGCATATTTATTTAAACTTTTTTTGCATTTTACCCTAAAGTTTGACAAAAGTTAGCCGATATATAAAGCGTCAGGGAGGGAAATCTGACATTTTAAATTGGATTTTTTATGAGTATTGAAGGCATTAGCACGTCAGTGGTAGAAAGTACCCCCAATTACAGCCCCGTGCAGGGTCCTGCGGCTTTGAGCAACTTTAACCAAGGTAGGCAGGATAAGGGTAGCCAAACACAGCAAAGTGCGAATCATAATGATAGTTTACACCTGAGCTCAGAGGCTCAAACTCAAGTACGTGAACTCCAACAGCGTGACCGCGAAGTACGAAGTCACGAACAAGCCCATGTGGCGGCTGGGGGACAATATGTACGGGGTGGTATAAATTACACCTACACTCGCGGGCCAGACAACAAGCAATACGCCACAGGTGGTTCTGTTTCCCTTGACACAAGCCCCATAGCAGGTGACTCCGAGGCAACTCTTGAAAAAGCACGCGTCTTGCGTAGTGCTGCTCTAGCTCCTGCTAATCCATCAGCTCAAGATCAAAGTGTTGCCTCTGCTGCAGCTCAAATGGAGTCCAAAGCGCAAAGCGAAAAGACTCAAGAGCAAAATGAAGACCAAAAATCAGACCCAATTAATTCTATCTCAAACTCTGCAGGCATTGCCGCCACACAGGCCTATGCTAAAACCATGTCCAATGGTGCTGTAAACAACTATACCTTCGCATCCAACGAAGACATACTAAACCTTAACAATACAAACGCTAATGCACAAAACTCCCAACGTGATATAGATGCTGCCCATGCGGCTTATAAAACACAACAAAGAAGCGCTTTTATAGCATCGTCATTAGCTCCTTGGGGTACAGGTATTAGCCTGCAAATCTAACAGGCTTATATGCAAAAACCCAGTGTATCCATAATAATGAATTGCTATAATAATGCCTCAACCTTAGCTGAGGCATTACAAAGTGTTTTAGATCAAAGCTTTAAAGACTGGGAAGTTATCTTTTGGGATAGTAATTCCCATGATCAAAGCCTACACATTGCTCAAAGTTTTGCAAAAAAACTAGCTCAACACCAAAATAATTCACAGATTCACTGTTTTAAAACCATATCTTCCATGCCTCTAGGCCAAGCCCGCAATGCCGCCATGAACAAAGCATGTGGTAAGTATATAGCATTTTTAGATTGTGATGACATCTGGCTACCAAGCAAACTTGCAAAACAAGTGCAACTTATGCAACAAAACCCCAAGATTGCTCTAGTGTGCACCAATACAGAAAATTTTTACGCCCACAAAAGCCTAAATAATATCTTCACCACCACCAAACCCAAGCGCGGACAAGTATTTTCAGACCTTATAGGCACACAGTGGATAGCCATGTCATCAGCCATGCTTAGACATGAACACCTTAAAAGCCTGCGTGGTACAAAACCATACTTTGATGAACAACTATGTATTTGCGAAGAAGCAGAATTATTTTATGCTCTAGCCTATAATTACGAATTTGATTATATTGATGAAATTCTTACCAAGCGCCGTATCCATCATCAAAACGCTACTTTCACACATTGGCATAAACTAGCCCTTGAAACAGAATATATTTTACAAAAACAATATGAGTTATACCCAAATTTTGCTGAAAATTATCCTGAACTAGTCTCTATTTTATCTGACAGAGCCACTTTTCAACGTTCTGTAGACTTATGGCGGCAAAAAAAAGGTTCTCTTGCACGTAAGTTATTGCAAAAGCAATCTAATTTTAGTTTAAAGCATAAATTATTTTATTTGGTAAGTTTTTTGCCTTCCAGCCTATTTCCGTATATATTGCGTCTATATTTGAAATTTGCTAAATTTTTTATTTTAAAATGACACAAATATGACAAGCGTTACTCCCCCAATTCCTGCCATACCTTGGATTATCCATATAGATATGGATGCATTTTTTGCGTCGGTAGAACAATTAGATGACCCAAGCCTACGCGGCAAGCCCATAGCTGTGGGAGGTGGTGATCGTGGTGTAGTTGCCGCTGCATCTTACGAAGCTCGTGCATTTGGCGTACGTTCTGCCATGCCCACACATATGGCAAAAAAACTTTGCCCTCAGCTTATTTTTGTGCGTGGGCGCATGCATAGATATAAAGAATTATCCAAGCAAGTTATGCATACCCTTGGACAATTTTCACCTATTATTGAGCAAGCCTCCATTGACGAAGCCTATGTGGATGCACAAGGACTAGAGCGACTCTTTGGACCCATTGAACAATTAGGGCAAAGTATTAAGCAATCTGTTCATCTTGCAACCAATGGACTCACTTGCTCAGTTGGGGCGGCACCCATTAAGTTTTTAGCCAAAATTGCCTCCGACATAAAAAAACCCAATGGGCTTTATGTGTTATACCCACAAGATATACCAAATTTTTTGCAACAAATGCCTGTTAGCAAGATACCAGGGGTTGGCAAGCAATTTATAAAAGAATTACAAACTCTTGGCATATATAAAGCTGGAGATGTACAAAAATTTCCTCTGGCATTTTGGGAGCGACGTTTTGGTAAAGGTGGAGTTATGCTCTATCACCGTGCTCGCGGTGAAGATACGCGCAAAGTAAACCCCATATCTATTACAAAGTCTGAAAGCTCCGAAAAAACCCTAGAAAAAAACACTTGGGATAAAGCAGAGCTGCAACGCTACCTGCTAGCGCAAGCCGAGCGCGTGGGAACTTCCTTGCGCAAAAAAAATTTGCGCGGACGGGTTATAAGTATTAAAATTAAATATGCTGACTTTACCCAAATAACTCGCAGTAAAACCCTTGCATATACTACTCAAAGTACGCAAAATATTTTTGAAACGGCTTGTGACTTACTAAGTATACTTGAGCTTGAACAAGGAGTACGCTTAGTAGGACTTGGCGTTTCAGGATTTGAACAACGCGATGAGCAAGCTCTACTTCCCATGCACAATATCAAAGATTATGCTAAACAAGATAAACTTGATGGGGCTCTAGATCATTTGCGCCAACGCTTTGGACAAGACGCAGTTATTAGGGGAAGACTTTTTGATGACAAATAGTTTAATTTTCTTGATTGATAGTTTTTCTAAGATAGTTTTATAAACAAAAGAAATTTGCAAAGTGCTCTTTGCAGCCTCAATACAAAAATAGCATGAGGATATATTATGCAAGGTAAGGTTTTTTTTATAGGCGCAGGGCCAGGTGATGCTGAACTTATTACTGTAAAAGGTCAAAGAATTATCAAATCAGCAGGCTTGGTGTTATATGCAGGTTCACTTGTACCATTAGACATTGTTGCTTATGCCAGTCCCCATGCCAAGGTGGTGGATTCTGCCCCCCTAAATCTTGAGCAATGCCATGAAATTATACTTGATACAATTAGGCAAGGTAAGAATGTAGCCCGCGTGCATACCGGTGATCCTTCACTATATGGCACTATTAGAGAGCAAGCTCATCTTTTAGTCAGAGATGGGGTCGACTATGAAATCATACCCGGGGTTACTACGGCCTGTGCGGCGGCAGCTGCGGCCGGTATTTCTTTTACAGTGCCAGAAGTTACTCAATCACTTGTTTTAACGCGCATGGCTGGGCGTACTCCCATGCCAGATAAGGAACAAATAAAAAATTTTGCAGCCTTATCCTGCTCTATGGCTGTATATTTATCTGCCAGCAAGTCTGAAGAATTACAGGAAGAACTTTGTGCTGTGCTTGCGCATGATACACCTGTGCTTTGTGCTTACAGAGTAGGCTGGCCAGAACAAAAATTAGTATGGGCTACTGCTAGTACATTGCATGAAGTTGTATGTGCTAACAATTTTCACCGCCAAACCATTTTTTTAATTCTACCTGCCCAAAATGCTGCACCAAGCAGTTCACGGCTTTATGCAGCAGACTTTGAGCATGGCTGGCGCAAATTATAAATTCAAATACTGTTTCAGCTCTTGCTTGATTATTATTATTTTTCCCCTTATAGTGCCAGTGCTATGTGCCCATATTTTATTTTTACCTCTGCAAAGCATTGGTTATACTGGAAAACATCATGACAGGACGACTTGAAGGAATTTCTGGGAATAAATTTTCTCCACTAGTAATGATTTGGCCCTTGCTTGTATCATTGCTTGGGGTGGCATTTTGTGCTTGGAACGCTCTTGGCAATAATGTTGATATTTGCATTAGTGTTGGCTGTGAACTTAGTGAAAACATGACCTTAGGTGGCATCTCCCTTTGGTGGTATGGCACTGTTGCCTTTTGTATCTTGGTAGTGGTTTCATTAAGTGGGCGTCCATGGCTTGGCGTAGCAACTTCTGGTTTTTGTGTCATCTTAGATTTATTACTATTAATTTTGATGATTACCACAGCTCCTTGCATTAGCTGCCTTGGAGTAGGTTTACTTTTTATTTTGGTATATATAGCCTTTAGACATAGTGGAAAGGGTCTTGATCCCATACCACGTTCCGCCTTAGTTTTGGTTTGGCTAGTATTTTTCATTGCTAATGTTGGGGTAGTGCTACACGAATTTCCTAGCACTTGGGCCATATACGGATCTAAAAAACCTCAAATCAGTGTTTATTTTTCTCCTTCTTGCCCATCTTGTCGCACCGCTGTTGAAGTGCTAGCTAATAATAAAGATGTGGCTTTTTATCCCATTATGGAAAAAGAAGAAGACTTTGACAGTATTGCTAGTATGTTAGGATTTATAACCAAGGGCGAAAATATTGTAAGTGCATTGGAAAAGTCTAAAAAGGATAAAACGAATAATTTAGGATTTTTTGAAAATATATATGTATATTTCTATCTTATGCGCAATCAGGCCAAAGTCCTTATGTCTGGTTCGGCTGTGATTCCATTTATTGAATATCATGGTTTACCAAAAGCTCTTGTACCGCCAAAGCCTACTCCAAAGCCAGCTCCTGTACCTGTTGCACCACCTATTGCACCACCTGTTGTTGAGGTTGAGCCCATGGAAACCCTTGAAACTATGGACCCTATAAATATGCAAAATTCTTCAATGGATGCGGACTTGCCCATTGATACAGGCATAGCTGGTAGTTGTGGCGGAGAACAAGAAGAACCTTGTCCAGATCCTGTTCAATAAGTAAGAGTGCTTATAAGCGTGCTATTGGACTTTGTGAAAACTTCGCTTAATATGTCTTGACGTATGACCATGACATAATTTATATTTTATTATAATTTTTACATACTATCATATATTTTAATGTATTTAATATGGGTAAACATGAATATATTACATATCTTTAAAGAACATAAGGCTTACATAATCAAAGAATGGGTGGAAGCTGTTTTTAACTCTTATCCATTAGATACGACAGGTTTTTTACGTACTAAGCAAGACGAATTTTGTAATCCTGTGGGAGAAATGACCACAACACTTGCCAACTTTTTTTTTGATGCGGCAGCTGGCGAACAAGTAAATGATGAAGAGCTTGAACAAGCTTTGATGCGCTTTGTGCGCTTGCGAGCAGTACAAAACTTCCCACCCTCGCAAGGTGTTGGTGTATTGTATGTTTTCAAACAGATGTTTCGTGAAAAAATATTACCCATCTGTAAAAAATATGCCCAAATTGATGCATATCTTGAAGCTGAGTCACGCATTGACACCTTAGCTCTAATGGCTCTGGATATATACGTTGACTCAAGAGACACTTTAGCTGAGCAGCGCATTAAAGAAATACGCAATCAACACTCGCAAGTGGTACGTTGGGCTCAGCGAAATAAAGTTATTGATTCTAAAGATTTATAATGTGAAATTTGCCACTTTCATTACGTGGCATAGTAATAGAAATTAGTCCCCTTGGGGATGTATGGCTTGCGGCAGTCTTAGATTGTGTTGAGGAGTTTAATTATAATCTAAGCAGCCGAGTTTTTTAGAAACATATAGCCCAGTGAGGTAAGGGATGGTTACTTCTTTACTGGTGGTCGTTGCCATCGGCTTTATAGCATGGGTAGGGTCAAGCATAGGTCTTGGTTTCCTATTTGGTGTGTTATTGCCGTATGTTGCTGTGATTACCTTCATCGGCGGCGTTATCTGGCGTATGGTCTATTGGGGCAAATCGCCTGTGCCGTTCTGTATTCCCACCACCGGTGGCCAGCAGAAATCGTTGCCCTGGATCAAACAATCAACTCTTGATAACCCTAGTAATACTTGGGAAGTTATTAAGCGTATGTTTTTGGAAGTTTTTCTCTTCCGTTCTTTGTTCCGCAACACTGCTGCAGACGTACAGGCAGATATTAAAGGTCAAGGACCACGCATAGTCTACTACTCTTCCAAGTGGCTATGGGTTTTCGCGCTTATTTTCCATTACTGTTTCTTGGTAGTATTCATTAGGCACTTCCGCTTCTTTATAGAGCCTGTGCCAAGCTGTATTACTTGGCTTGAAACACTTGACGGCATGTTGCAAGTTGGTGCACCTCGCATGTTTATTTCTGGTGCGCTTTTATTGGTAGCCGTTGTATTTTTATTGTGTAGACGCCTATTTAATGAACGCTTACGCTACTTATCATTGAATAACGACTATTTCCCACTATATTTAATTATTGGTCTAGTGGGCTCTGGTATCATGTTGCGCTACTTTGATAAAACAGACATAGCAAGCGTTAAGGTCATGACTATGGGTCTTGTTACCTTTAGTCCAACTGTACCAAGTGACATTAATGGCATGTTCTTTGTGCATCTTACCTTCTTATGTGTACTATTAATGTACTTTCCGTTCTCAAAGCTTATGCACATGGTAGGCGTATTCTTTAGCCCTACACGAAATATGGCTAATAATTCTCGCGCGGTGCGCCATATTAACCCTTGGAATCCACCCAAAAAGTACACCACTTACGAGGAATATGAAGATGATTTCCGCGAAGTGATGGCCGAGGCGGAACTACCATTGGAAAAGCCCTTGGAACCTGCTGAGGCAGAAGCCGAAGCTGAAGAAGAGGCAAGTGACGCTAAACCCGCAACAGCTCCCGCCAACTAAAGCGGTTTAAGGAGATATTATGGCCAAGCTGCCTACACCAAAAGAACTGGTCCTAAGCCGTCCGGCTTTTCCAGACCAGAGCTGGATGGATACAAAGCCCGTCTTCGAAGCGGGGAGCTTTTGTTATCCAGCTAAAAAAGAAACCATGGAAAAGCTGCATATGCCCAACCCACATGAATGGGATCCTGCAGCCGAAGATTGGAACTTACCAGAAAATTGGGAACAGATACTTTGTGATGCCTTTGAAGATCGTTTGCAAAAACACCGCTCTTTAAAAGTATTTTTAGATACTTGTGTGCGTTGTGGTGCTTGTGCAGATAAATGTCACTTTTTCTTAGGCACTAACGACCCCAAAAATATGCCTGTGCTAAGAGCTGAGCTTTTACGCTCACTCTATCGCCGTGACCATACCCTACTTGGTAAAATACTTGGCGCAAAAGTTGGAGCACGCTCTTGGGATTATAGTATTGTTAAAGAATTATTCTACTATTCTTATCAATGCACCGAGTGCCGCCGTTGCTCCCTTTATTGCCCATATGGTATTGATACAGCAGAAATTACCGCCATTGTGCGCGAACTTATGCATGAAGTTGGGCTTGGCACACACTGGATTATGGATCCGGTGAGTAATTGTAACCGTACCGGTAACCACCTAGGTATCCAACCTCACGCATTTAAAGAAATTGCTGAATTCCTAGCCGATGACTGCGAAGAAGTTACTGGCATTCGTCCGCATGTTCCCCTAAATGAAAAAGGGCATGAAATACTATTTATTACCCCATCAGGCGATGCATTTGCTGACCCTGGTATTTATACTTTTATGGGTTACTTGTTACTATTCCACGAGCTAGGCCTTGACTATACTATGTCAACCTATGCCTCTGAGGGCGGTAACTTTGGTTCTTTCACCACCTTTGATATGGCAAAGAAAATCAATGCCAAAATGTATGCCGAAGCTGAACGCCTTGGCTGTAAGTGGATTATTGGTGGTGAGTGCGGGCATATGTGGCGTGTTATTAACCAGTATATGGACACCTACAATGGCCCAACCCCAGAACATATGACAGTACCTACTTCACCCATTACAGGTACAGTCTTTGAAAATGCCGCTTCCACAAAAATGGTGCACATTGCAGAATTTACGGCCGACTTAATTAAGCATAATAAACTTAATCTTGACCCAAGCCGCAATGACCACCTTATCACCACATGGCATGACTCCTGTAACCCTGCTCGCGGTATGGGTCTTATGGATGAGCCACGCGAAGTGTTAAGAGCTGTATGTAATAATTTTGTGGAAATGCCAGACCGCACCATTCGCGAAGAAACATTCTGCTGTGGTTCTGGTTCTGGTCTTAATACCGAAGAAATTATGGAATTACGCATGCGCGCCGGTATGCCACGTGGTAATGCTTTGCGCTATGTACAGCAAAAACACGGAGTTAATCATATGGCTTGTGTTTGCGCCATTGACCGCGCAACCCTTCCACCAGTAGCCAATTACTGGGCACCAGGTGTTAGCGTAAGTGGGCTACATGAGCTTGTGGCAAATGCCCTTGTTATGAAAGGTGAAAGCCCACGTACTATGGACTTGCGCCAAGAAGACTTGCCAAACGCAGTCATGGCAGATGAGGAGGATGAATAATCATGTATAACTCCAAATATGTTATCTTGGGCATTATCATCTTTGCGGTGATTTTCACCACGCCATTTTGGCTAGGTGGTAATGATGGAGAGGGTGACTACAAACGCCCAGAAATTATTATACCACCAGACATTGCTAAGCAAACTAAAGAATGCATAGAGCCGGTAGAATATATGCGTGCCGAGCATATGCAATTACTTAATGATTGGCGTGATGAAGCCTTGCGCAAAGAAAATCGCACCTATGTATCATCAAGTGGCAAAAAATGGGAAATTAGCTTACAAAATACCTGTATGAAATGCCACTCCAACTATGATGATTTTTGTCAGAAATGCCACGTTTCCAACAGTGTATACCCATACTGCTGGACATGCCATATTATTCCACAAGGGAGCAAGTGATGAAAAACAGCAGAAGAAACTTCCTTAAAGTGGCAGGGCTTTCAGCCTTTGCTTTAGGGAGCGGGGTAAGTGCTACCCTTGCTGCCACTGATGCCCTTGCCATTGGTAAATATGAGCCCAATACCCAAGGCCTTAAAGCCAAACGTTGGGCTATGGTCATCGACACAAGAAAGCTCAGAACTAAAGATGAGTTTGCACCAATTATTGATGCTTGTCATAAAGTTCATAACGTTCCAAATATCCCTACAAATCAAGAGATTAAGTGGCTTTGGACCGATAAATATGAGCATGTTTTCACCGATGACATGAACAATATGCTACCCGACAGAATAAAAGAACAAGAGTTCTTCTTACTTTGCAACCACTGCACAAACCCACCTTGCGTGCGTGTTTGTCCAACTCAGGCCACTTTCCAAATGCCTGATGGCACCATTGCCATGGACTATCACCGCTGCATCGGTTGTCGTTTCTGTATGGCGGGTTGTCCTTTTGGGGCTCGTAGCTTTAACTTTGTTGACCCACGCAAGTTCCTCTCAAACCCAGCACCAAACCCAGAATATCCCACAAGGATGATTGGCGTTGTGGAAAAATGTACCTTCTGTGTTGAGCGTCTTGCCAAAGGCCTTATGCCTGCATGTGTGGAAGCCTCCAAAGGTGCCATCTTATTTGGTGACCTTGAAGATCCAAATTCCAACGTACGCAAGGCTTTAGCCGAAAACTTTAACATCCGCCGCAAACCCAACTTGGGCACGCAGCCGGGTGTTTACTATCTAATATAGGGAGGCAGCCATGATTGAAAAAGTATTGCAAGGCTCCAAAGCCTACTACATCTGGCTCCTTTTCTTGCTTGGTGTAATTGGTGTTGGCGTTTGCGTCTATATCTATCAATTGCAAGAAGGTCTTACCATAACCGGCATGAGCCGTGATGTATCTTGGGGATTATATATCTCACAGTTTACATACTTTGTCGGTGTTGCGGCTTCAGCAGTTATGCTTGTGTTACCAGCCTATTTCCACCATTATAAAAAGTTTAAACGCATGATTATTTTTGGTGAGTTTATGGCTATCTCTGCCGTAATTATGTGCATGCTCTTTATCGTAACCGATATGGGCCAACCCCAACGCGTGCTCAATGTTATATTGTTCCCAACGCTAAATTCAGTCATGTTCTATGACATGCTAGTTTTATCTGGGTACTTATTCCTTAACATTGTTATTGGTTGGGTTACCTTAGAAGCAGAACGCCATGATGTAGATCCTCCAAAGTGGATTAAATATTTAATATATACATCCATCATTTGGGCATTCTCCATCCATACCGTAACTGCTTTCCTTTACGCAGGTATCCCCGGTCGCCACTATTGGCTAACCGCCATTATGGCAGCACGTTTCCTTTCCTCTGCATTTTGCTCTGGTCCAGCTATTCTATTACTACTCATGTTACTCTTAAAACGCTTGACCAGCTTTGACCCAGGTAAGGAAGCCGTTAAAACCCTAACTGTTATCATTACCTACGCCATGTGCATTAACGTGTTCTTCTACATTTTAGAACTATTTACTGCCTTCTATAGCGGTATGCCAGGACACCAACATCCATTTGCATACCTCTTTGCAGGTCATCATGGTCACATAGGCTGGGTAACATATTGGATGTGGGCTGGCGTTGTTATGGCATTCCTATCTCTAGGCATGCTCATTCCACCGAAGTTCCGCGAAAACCAAACCCTATTACCCATAGCACTAATTATGCTTGTTCTAGCATCTTGGATAGATAAGGGCCTTGGGCTAATTATAGCTGGTTTTACACCAAATACCTTTGAAACCATTACCGAATATACCCCCACATTACCGGAAATAACCATTGTGGTGGCCATATACGGAGTGGGCTTCTTGGTACTTTCCATACTTTGGAAAATTGCCCTAGAAGTTAAAAAAGAAGCTGGTACTTTTTAATTAAATTTGTTTAGTACTTTATTTTCTGGGAAACCTTTTTTGTGAACAAAAAAGAGTTTCCCAGACCCTTCCAAAAAAAACTTTATAACCATCAAGTATAACCCATATGGGTTATACTTGATTTTTTATGTTTATAAGACATATGTATTGTCACGTAAAAGTTCTGCACAATTTTTTCGAATATAAACTTCCATATAAAAACTGTAAACTTGATCTTAATAGAGATAATAACTAATCAAAAAATCAATATATTACTTTATACATCTTAGTTATATTTAGATATTATGGTATTTAGCTCGTCAATATTCCTTTTTATTTTTTTACCACTAGTAGTTTTGCTTGTGTTTGTTGGACCACGCCAAGGCAAATACGGAGTTTTATGGCGTAATACTTGTTTATCTATTGGAAGTTTTATTTTTTATGCATGGGGTGAACCTTTATATGTATTTCTTTTGTTTTTTTTAGCATGGATTAACTATGTTCTAGCTAAAAAAATTGAATGCGCTCTCAAAACCTCTTCTATGGAAGATGAAAAATTTTTCCAAAACATATTATCTAACCCCAAAAAATTACTTATTATTGGTATTTTGTGCAATATGGGTTTATTATTTGTTGTAAAGTATGGCGTTTGGATTCTTAATGCATTATTTAAAATATCAATTTACCCTCATTTTGGCTTGACACCCTCTCCCATAGTGTTAGATGCATTAGCTCTTCCCCTTGGTGTAAGTTTTTTTACATTTCAGGCTGTTAGCTACTTAGCTGATGTATATAGAGGCGATATAGGCGCAGCCAAACGCTATATAGATTTTTCTTGCTACCTAACTATGTTTTCACAATTAGTTGCAGGACCAATTGTACGCTATGCAGACATTGCGGAAGAAATAAATAGTCGCGCAGATAGCATAGATTTATTTTATCTAGGAATTAAACGCTTTGTTGTGGGGCTTGCCAAAAAAATGCTTATTGCAAATCAGTTGGGACTTATTGCTGATTTTGTTTTAAGTATGCCTCATTCTAACCTAAGCACTGATTATGCTTGGCTTGGAATTATAGCTTTTAGCCTACAAATTTATTTTGATTTTTCAGCATATTCTGATATGGCCATCGGCATAGGATTAATGTTTGGGTTTCATTATCCTGAAAATTTTAGACATCCATACGCTGCACGTAGTATAAGTGAGTTTTGGACTCGCTGGCACATATCACTTACTTCATGGATTAGAGATTATATTTATTTTCCTCTTGGAGGCAGTAGAGGTGGAATTTTTAAAACCTATTTCAACATTATTTTTGTCTTTTGTCTTTGTGGTCTATGGCATGGGGCTTCACTTTCGTTTGTTTTATGGGGATTATGGTACGGTATTTTTGTAGCACTTGAGAGAATAATTCTTGCTAAATATCTAGTAAAGCTACCTATTTGCCTACAGCATATATATTTTGGGATAGTTTTGTTAACTGGATATGTCATTGCTTGTACTGATGATTTAAGTGACGCTTGGATTTATTTACAGGCTATGGTAGGCATAACATCAGCAGGCACTGGTAATATACTACTGCTCATGTTTCAGCATGGTTATTTTAGTATACTTATGATGCTTAGCTCTCTTATAAGTTTTGGAAAGCCACATCAAATATTTAGCACTTACTATGCTCACATACAAAATAGCTCCAGTACAAAGAAATTGATTTTTGAAGTAGTAATTATTTTTTATGGTTGTGCTTTATGCTTTTTAAGTACTATGTTTATTTCAAGCGGTAGTTATAACCCATTCCTTTATTTTAGGTTTTAAGATGCTATACATTAAAAAAATTACAGTAGTCATATTTATATTTTGGCTCGTTTCTGGCATAGTTGGGCTTATGGTTGGTATTGATTTAGAAGAATTTTCTAAGCGCGAAAGACGCCTACCTGTTGCCATAGGGAACATTCAAAATAGTAAGTCGTGGCCATTGTATGCAGAAAAGTTTTTTGAGGATAGAATATTTTTACGTAACCTGTACATATCATCATATCAATTTCTAGAAGTAGAAAATTTAATAGCTGCTTTTAATAGTAATAGTATTTTCTTTACCGGAAAAAAAGGTTGGCTTTTTTTAGGCAATCGCAGTCAACTGGCAAATGATTATTTAAATGAAAATATCCCTAATGCAAAATATATTGACTATAAGATAACGCAATTAAAAAAATTTCAAACATTTGCTCTGGAAAATGGTGCAGCTTATGCTATGATTATTGCCCCTAATAAACGCACAATTTACGCTGACTATTTACCAAGTTGGTTAAAGAGAAGTTCAAATATAACATTAGCTGATATTATTCATGAAAAAGCTAAAAGCCATAATTTACATTTTGTGTTTCCTAAACAGTCTATTTTGAACGAAAGAAATAAAGCTGATAAATTAGGCAAAAGGCTTTATTGGAAAGATGATTCTCACTGGAATGGTTACGGAGCATTTATTGCTTTTAAAGATACATGGCACATACTCAAAAGCCAAAAACAATGGGAAGATTTACCAAGCTTAATGGTCCAGTATGAAGTTACTAAAAGTTATGATGGAGATATAATTGTCTTAGCAAACCTTTCCAGCCAATATAGAGATTCAGTAAGTTATCAATATAAATTTCAAGCTAATATGACAACTGGCTATAAAAAGAAAGGACATCTTTTAAGTATTAGTGACTCATATACAGATCATCTACTACATTTATACCATCTGTGCTTTGATAAAGTAACTGTGATACAACATAACAAATTAAAATTTAAAGAGTTTCAAGAGTTAATTACTACACTTAAACCAGATGCCGTCATATATGAGATGGCTGAGCAAGTATTTCCCCAAAAAGATTTTAGCAGTGAACTTTTTTAACTCTGGTATATTAGGTATTATCATACCGTCACCGCAAACTAGAGTGTGTTTATGTTAGTCGAAAAATGAGCCTTACATAAAGCACACCCATTCCTTTAAAATCGTCATTGAGGAAAAGATTATCTCTCACATTAGCTTGCCGACATCATGCGTATACTTAATAACTTTTAATAAGTTATACTTATTGTCTTTCCAGGTTTAAAAATGTATTATACAAACTAACCAAAACTACTATCTACTGGATACTGTATGTATTTTAATTACGATGAAACAGCCATAAATTACTTAAAAAAGCATGATAAAAAGTTAGCTCATGCCATTGAACAGATTGGACCTATTAAACGTGGGGTTAATCCTGATATTTTTTCATCCATTGTTAAGCATATTGTAGGGCAACAAATATCTACCATAGCCCAAGAAACCATTTATAAAAGGCTTTGTGAAAAATTAAATTGCCTTGATGCATCAAGTATCCAAGCTTGTCCACGCGAAGATTTACAGTCCTGCGGGTTAAGTTTTAGAAAGGTAGATTATATCAAAGACTTTGCTCAAAAAGTGGATAATGGAGAGTTTTGTATTAAAAGTCTTGCATCACAATCTGATGAAGAAATTATTGTGCGCTTAAGTGCCCTTAATGGTATTGGCGTTTGGACTGCAGAAATGTTGCTCATTTTTTGTTTGCAAAGACCAAATGTACTAAGCTTTGGTGACTTAGCCATTCAGCGTGGTTTACGCATGCTCTACAGGCATCGTAAAATTACCCGAGAATTGTTTAGTAAGTACGCCAAACGCTATACACCCTATGGTTCAGTTGCAAGTTTGTATATCTGGGCTATTGCAGGTGGTGCTTTACCAGAACTTAATGATCCAGCTCCAAAAACTCCTAAGAAAAAAACATAATTATGGAAAAAGTTATAATTTACAACTCTCCCTTTGGAGCACTAACTATCAACTACACTGAACAATACATCACAAGCATCCAACGTCTGAACGACCAGAGAGCTACACAAAATCCAAATACACACTTACTAAAAACAGTATTTACGCAACTAGATGAATATTTCAATGGTCAACGTAAAAAATTTGACTTTGTTTACCGCGCCGAAGGCACAAACTTTCAAAAGAAAGTTTGGAAAGCCCTTTGTGATATACCCTATGGTGAAACACGAAGTTATAAAGATATAGCCATAGCCATTGGTAATGCCAAAGCTTGTAGAGCTGTAGGCTTAGCTAATAATAAAAATCCCATTAGTATTGCAATACCATGTCATCGTGTCATTGCTAGCAGTGGTAAATTAGCAGGTTATGGAGGTGGGCTTGACATGAAACAAGGACTCTTAGACTTAGAAGCTGGCAAACTAAAGCTTTAAAGTATAGTAATTTCAGGTGAAATTACTACCATTGGCTGCGATAGCAGACAATCACTGCGTAGGCATAAGTGCAATTTTATTGCACTGTTAAGTGCCGAAGCGAGTGTGTCTTTACTTAAGTTGACATTAGCAATGTCAACTTAAAATACTATACTATGGCGGCAAAAACTATTTTTCAGCGATAACATTCCGACTCAATTAAAGTTTTTTTGAGCGAGAGATATGGAGAGATCACTTTTTTTAAAAAATTCTCTCTCTACATATTGATGACAAACCCCCTTTCGGGCGTTTGTACCGCCTAAGGCAGACAAGCTGCCTTGGCAGT
>CAYJDF010000022.1:10037-26869 GCA_964368845.1 uncultured Desulfovibrionaceae bacterium | reverse complement strand
TTGCTCTTTTGTATGAAAAAACGATTCAGAGATTAATATATTTTTTACTGCATTATCAAATTAAAAAAATATTGACATGTTTATATATTAGATGTAGATTTAAGTGTTACCTCAAGTGTAGGAGCGTAGCTCAGGTGGCTAGAGCACTTCCTTGACATGGAAGGGGTCAGCAGTTCAAGTCTGCTCGTTCCTACCAAATTTACAATGATAGATTTTATTGTAACTTTGTTTTTGACTCTAAGGGGAGGTTACGCCTTCCCTTTTTATATTTTTTAAATACTGTTTAGGAGTTTTTGTAGTGAATGTGCAAATTGATGGTGCTGAAATAGAAGTGGCTGAGGGCACAAATTGTGCCGAGGCCTTAAAAGCAGCACTTAGTGGCAAAAAATTTAAGAGCGTTGTGGCTTGCGCTATGGGTGATGAATTGTATGACCTTTCTGCTCCTGTTTTGCTAAATACTACTGAAATAACTCCTATTTATGCTGATTCACCTCAAGGCTTGGATATTCTTCGGCACTCAACTGCCCATGTTATGGCGGCTGCTGTTTTAAGGCTTTTTCCTAAGGTCAAGGTTACCATTGGTCCAGCTATAGATAATGGTTTTTACTATGATTTTGATGCAGATCAACCCTTCACAGCTGATGATTTGTTGGCTATTGAAGCAGAAATGCAAAAAATTATTAAAGAAGGCTTACCCTTCACTCGTAGTGAAATGAGTAAGGATGCGGCCATTAAGCATTTTAGCGATTTGGGCGAAATTTATAAAGCTGAAATTATTTCAGAAATTACACAAGATACTGTTTCTTTGTATCAATGCTCTGAATTTTTAGACCTTTGCCGTGGGCCACACATTCCGCACAGTGGGCATATTAAGTCTTTTAAATTGCTTTCAGTAGCTGGTGCTTATTGGCGTGGTGATGAAAAAAATAAAATGCTTTCACGCATTTACGGGACAGCCTTTGCGGACGAAAAAGCCCTTAAAACCTACTTGCATAATTTAGAAGAAGCTAAAAGGCGTGATCATCGTAAGCTTGGGCGCGAGCTTGAGCTATTTACATTTCATGAAGATGTAGCTCCTGGTATGGTTTTTTGGCTACCCAAGGGTATGCTTGTGCGCACTATTTTAGAAGACTTTTGGCGCAAAGAGCATTTGAAGCGTAATTATGATATTGTACAAGGGCCACAGCTTTTGCGTGTGGAAACTTGGCAAAAGTCTGGGCATTATGATAATTATCGTGAGAATATGTATTTCACTAATATTGAAGATGATGCCTATGGTGTAAAGCCTATGAATTGCATTTCGCATATGCTAATTTATAAAAATGCTTTACGCAGTTATCGTGAATTGCCTCAGCGTTATTTTGAACTTGGTTTGGTGCATAGGCATGAAAAATCTGGTGTTTTGCACGGTCTTTTTCGCGTGCGTCAATTTACTCAAGATGATGCACATATAATTTGTACCAATGAGCAATTAGAAGATGAAATTATTGGAGTAATAGAGCTTGTAAGTGACTTAATGAAGCTCTTTGATTTTGATTATAAGGTTGTGGTTTCTACTAAACCAGAAAAATATATAGGCACAGATGAGGCATGGGAGCTTGCTACCTCTGCCCTTATGAAGGCTGCTGAACGTGTGGGTATTGATTATAGTATTAATGAAGGTGACGGTGCCTTTTATGGTCCTAAGATTGATGTTAAATTGTTAGATTCCTTAGGGCGAGAGTGGCAGTGTTCAACTATTCAATGTGATTTTACCTTGCCTGAGCGTTTTGATTTGGAATATGTTGGGCAGGATGGTGAGCGTCATAGACCTGTTATGGTGCATAGAGCTATCATGGGCTCTTTAGAACGTTTTATTGGAGTTTTAATTGAGCATTACGCCGGAGCTTTGCCTACTTGGCTCATTCCGGAGCAGGCTCGTATTTTAACAGTTACCGATGCGCAAAATGAATTTGCATTATCTGTTCAAGATGCTTTGCAAAAAAGTGGTATCAGAGTTAATGCCGATGTGCGCAATGAAAAGTTAGGTTTTAAGGTGCGCGAAGCACAATTGGCTAAAGTCCCCTACATCCTTGTGGTTGGAGATAAGGAAGTGGAGGCTAAGGGCTTAAATGTACGTTTGCGTAATGGAGATAATCTTGGCCTAAAGACTACTCTTGAGGTGGTGCAAATAATTGAGGCTGAGTGTGAAGAACCCTTTAAGAAGAGAGGTATGCGTTATAGCTTCGCCTAATATGAGACCACGGCGTGAAGTGCCGCAAGATAGTGTACGTCGCAATGAGATGATACGCGCTCGTGAAGTGCGTGTTATTGGTGCGGAAGGTGAACAGTTAGGAATACTTGACCGCAATGATGCCATTGCTGCTGCTAAGGAAGTGGGCTTGGATCTTGTGGAGGTTGCAGCTACTGCTGATCCACCTGTATGTCGTATTATGGACTATGGTAAGTTTAAGTACGAACAACAAAAAAAGAAGCAGGAAGCCAAGAAAAGACAAACTGTGGTGCAAATTAAAGAAATCAAGGTTAGACCTAAGACTGATGACCATGATTATGAGACAAAAGTGCGCCATATTCGCCGTTTTCTTGAGGCTGGGGATCGCTGTAAGGTGACGGTATTTTTCCGTGGGCGCGAAATTGTACATAAAGACCGCGGCCTTGCTATACTTGAGCGTATTGTTGCTGACTTGCAAGATATTGCCAAGGTAGATCAAGAACCACGTGCAGAGGGTCGTACTTTGCAAATGCTACTTATACCCAAAAAGTAGGCTGAAATTTTTTTGTATTTTGTCTCTTGCCTTTATAAGCATTTTAGGGCAAGTTACGGATTCTTTACGCATATGCTTTGGTTCATTATTTTTAATAATTGGCTAAGTATGCTGTAAATATAGTTTTTGCTGTTTGTTTATTTGTTTTTAGTATTAATTTTTTAGGAGAATAATATGCCTAAGATCAAAACTCGCCGCGCTGCTGCTAAGCGTTTTGAGGTCACTGGAACTGGCAAGTTTAAGCGTCGTCGCCAAAACTTACGCCATATTTTGACCAAGAAAAATGCCAAACGTAAGATGCGTCTTGGTCAGTCTGCCATAGTAGATAGCACCAACGAAAAAGCAGTGCGCAGAATGCTACCCAACGCTTAGTTGGTAGTTAATTTTATTAGAACAATTTCTGAAGTTAATACTTTGGTTAATTGTTAAGTTTTTGGTTAATAAGTAAAGAAGCTTTCAAATCCCTACGGGGTGCTTCAAGCTTATTTTTGTGAAAATTTATTTTATTAGGCTGGCATGATCTCCGCCTCGCCTAATAACTGGAGGGTATTCCCATGCGTGTAAAGAGAGGTCTTGCCGCACATCGCAGGCATAAAAAATATTTGGCCATGGCCAAGGGCTTTAGGGGGGGACGTAGTCGTCTTTACCGTACAGCTCGTGAGGCTGTGGAGCGTTCATTACAATACGCCTATATTGGGCGTAAGTTGCGCAAACGTGATTTTCGTAAGCTTTGGATTTTACGTATTAATGCTGGAGTGCGTGAGTACGGTCTTTCCTATAGCCGCTTTATGCATGGCTTAAAGAAAGCTAATATTGAACTCAACCGCAAGGTGCTTGCTGACATGGCAGTACGTGCAAAAGATGATTTTGCCAAACTTGTGGATGTAGTTAAGGCGGCTTTAAAATAGTATTCTATCATAAACAAACAGCAAAAGCCTAGAGCAAATGTGAGAATGCACCTTGTGCCAAAGGCATGGGGTGCATTTTTAATAGTGCGTAATGGTTTTAAGCATAATATGACTACTGTAATCTATTTTTTTTCATAGAAGGTATATATGAACTTAATAAATGCACTAGAAAGCCTTGTGCCCGAACTGCAAGAAGGTCTAGTTAAAGCAAAGTCTCTTAATGACTTGGAGGTGTTACGCATTGACTTTTTGGGCCGCAAGGGACGTGTGGCGCAAATTATGTCTAAGCTTCCAAGCCTTGAGCCAGACCAAAGACCTGCTGTGGGCCAAAAGGCCAACGAGGTTAAAGCAGTCTTAAATAATCTTTTTGACCAGTGTAAGGAAAAACTAGAAGCCGAAAGTCAAGCAGAGGCCTTGGCACGTTTTGATGCAAGTATACCAGGGCGTGCACCTTGGCAAGGCTCGTTACATCCCACCACCTTGGTCATGGAAGAAATTTGTGAAATATTCAAAAAGCTTGGTTATGATATTATGTCCGGACCTGAAGTAGAGACAGATTATCATAATTTTGAAGCCTTAAACCTTCCCCCAGAGCATCCCGCGCGCGATATGCAAGATACACTTTATATTACGGATAATGTGGTGATGCGCACGCATACTTCACCTGTGCAGGTGCGTACCATGCTTCAAAAGCGTCCCCCCCTTGCCATTATTGCACCAGGTAAGGTTTATAGGCGCGACTCTGATATTACGCATACCCCAATGTTCCATCAAGTAGAGGGATTGTTGGTAGATAAAAATGTTAGTATGGCTGAACTTCGTGGCACGCTAACTGCCTTTATGCGCAATGTTTTTGGACCAAAAACTAATGTGCGTTTTCGTCCAAGCTTTTTTCCATTTACCGAACCATCGGCCGAAGCTGATATTTCATGCTGCATTTGTGGTGGTAAGGGACATATTGGGTCAGATATTTGCCGTGTATGCAAAGGTACTGGCTGGGTAGAAATTTTAGGTTGTGGCATGGTTGACCCAGCGGTTTTTGAGGCTGTTGGCTATGATCCAGAAGAATATACCGGTTTTGCCTTTGGTCTTGGGGTAGAACGTGTAGCCATGCTTAAATATGGCATTGGTGATTTACGGATGTTTTTTGAAAATGATGTACGCTTTTTATCGCAATTTGTATAAGTTATGCTTGACACTTGGCTTAAGTGTGGGATTGCTTTTTAGCTTGCCCATACTAGCGTATACTGCACCTGCTGCTGGTACTAGTCTTGATGGTGGTCAAAAGCATAGCTTTGGTCCAGATGTGGAAGGACGTACCAGACCTGGTATTGTTGGTGGTGGTATGGTTGATGCTTATGGCAACCCCGTTGTACCCGGTGAAGAGGAAGATGTGCAACGTCAGCGATTACGTAAGGGTGCTTATGGGGGAAGTAAGAATACACAATCTTCACGCCCCTTACCTGATTTGCCAGAGACAGATGCTGGTTGGAAATTCAAATAATATAAGGTTCTTATTATGCTTTTAAGTTTGAAATGGCTACAAGAGTTTGTACCTTTTACCCATAGTGCTAAGGAACTTGGACAGCGTTTAACAATGCTTGGTCTTGAGTTAGAAGAAATTTTACGCCCTTTTGATAATATTGAACCCATTGTCATTGGGCATGTTGTAGAGTGTGCCAAACATCCCGAAGCGGATAAATTATCCGTATGTAAGGTAGATGTTGGTCAAGCAGAAATGCTTGATATTGTATGTGGTGCGCCCAACGTTGCTCAAGGGCAAAAGGTGCCTGTGGCTCTTGTGGGTACAAGTATGCCTGATGGATTAGTCATTAAAAAAGCCAAATTACGCGGTCAAGTTTCTCTTGGTATGATTTGTTCAGAGCGTGAACTTGGTTTAACCGATGATCATAGTGGTATTATGGTGCTACCTGCTGACGCGCCTATTGGTACTAAACTTGTGGATTATTTAGACCTTGACCGTGAAGTCTTGGACATAAGCATAACTCCAAATCGTGCTGATTGTATGTCTGTTTTAGGTATAGCTAGAGAGGTAGCTTTGGCTTATGACTTGCCTTTAACCATGCCAAGTTTTGTCATAGATGAGTTGGGAGCAGAAACCAATGTTCCCATAACTATTGCAGATGCTTCACTTTGTCCTTTATATCAAGGCCGTGTTATAGAAAATGTTAAAATTGGTCCATCTCCAGCACGTTTACGTTATCGTTTGCATGCTGTAGGAGTGCGCCCCATATCAAACATAGTTGATATAACAAACTATGTGCTTATGGAATGCGGACAACCTCTACATGCCTTTGATGCACATAAACTAAGAGGTAATTGCATTCATGTAGACTTGGCTAAAGAGGGTGAGGCATTGCGTACTCTTGATGGTCAAGAACGTAAATTAAAGGCTGATGATTTAACCATTCGAGATGCTGAAGGTCCTACAGCTTTGGCAGGTGTTATGGGTGGTTTTGACTCAGAAATCACTGAAACATCTCACACGGTATTTTTAGAAAGTGCAGTATTTCGTCCGGCCAGTATTCGCAAAACATCACGTCGCCTAGGCCTTTCTAGTGAGGCTTCATATCGCTTTGAACGTGGGGTTGATCAAGTGGCCAATACATGGGCTATGGATAGAGCTGCAAGTCTTATGGCTGAATTGGCAGGCGGGCATATATGCAAAGGTGTTTCTAAGGCTGAGCCATTGCCATTTAGCCCACGTAAAATTAAATTCCGTTTAGAGCGCGCTAATTCCTTACTAGGTCTTAAGCTTGAAGCAGATTTTTGCCTTAAAGTTCTACAAGGCCTTGGGTGCAAAGTTAATAGTGAGGATGCTCTATGTTGGGATGTTATAGCACCTTCATGGCGAGGCGATTTTGAGCGTGAAGCTGATTTGATTGAAGAAGTTGGTCGAGTATATGGACTTGATCGTATTGAGCCTGTTTTACCAGTGCTTAGGCCCAATTTAGATGATGCTGGAGCAAAAGAAACTGGCTACGCTTTTTGGTCCAGAATTAAAAAATGGGGCCAAGGTTTGGGATTAAATGAAGCTGTAAACTATAGCTTTGTTGGTCATAAGGATTTGGACTTCTTAAATTTACCAACCAATGGTCGTGTGTCCATATTAAATCCCCTTTCAGCGGAACAAGATGCCTTGCGCACAGCCCTAGCTCCTGGCTTATTGCAAACTTTGCGTAATAATATTGCCCAAGGTAATGCCGGAGTACGCATTTTTGAGTTGGCACATATTTTTATTGCTGACAGTGATTTAGAAACTACGACTAAGGAATTAGGTCGTCTTGGCTTACTCTTGTATGGGGCGCGCTTTGATGGGGCATGGCCACAAATAAGCGATGATGCAGATTATAGTGATTTAAAAGGTATTGTGCAGCATTTATTGGCATTTTTACATATCGATGATGTAAAACTTATCCAAGCAAAGGAACATGAATTTTTATCTCCATGCATTAATATTGAGTATCAAGATAAATCCCTAGGCTTTATGGGACAGGTTAAAGCTCATATGGCTGATGACTTTCATGCCAAAAAGCCGGTATGGCTTGCTGAAATTGACCTTGATTTATTGTATGAATTAAACCATGCTGCAAGTATCAATTTTAAGACCTTGCCCATGTATCCACCAGTGCGACGTGATATAACTGTTATGTCTGAGCATATGTTGGCTGTGGGTGATGTGATTAAGCATGTGCAAGGTATGAAATTATCCTTACTTGAAGATATTAGTTTGATTGACCTTTTTGAACCAGAAAGTGGCGGGCGTAATGCAACATATCGCCTTACTTTTAGACATGCTGGGCGCACTCTCAAGGATACAGAGGTAGACAAAGAGAGGGAAAAAGTGGCACAATCAATTATCCAGACTTTGGGTGTGCGGATTTAATGCTTTGCTGATTTAATTGAAGTCTTAATTTTAGCCTTATTTGTGAGGTGGGAAATGGCGGAAAAAACATATCGAATAGGTGATGTTGCTACATTACTTGAGCTTAAAAGCTATGTTTTGCGCTTTTGGGAAACTGAGTTTTCGCAATTAGCACCATTACGTACTGGTAAGGGACAGCGTTTATATACTGAAGAACATGTTACCTTACTAAAACGAATTAAGCATCTTTTACATGAGCAAGGCATGACTATTGATGGAGCACGGCGCGTGTTGCATTCTGAGCAAGGCCATAAATGGGAAGAAAAACCAAGTCCCATTGTTACAAAAGATAGTAATATTAGTGAAGTTCGCAAGGAATTGTTAGAATTACGTCAAATGCTTACTAAAACTTGTGATTTATTAAGTGATTAAGGTGTATTAATGAATACTCCTATCATAGCTCCTTCTCTTTTGAGTGCAAATTTTGCAAGACTTGAGCAAGAGTTAAAAGCTTTGGAAGAGGCTAAAGTTCCTTGGTTGCATTTAGATATTATGGATGGAAACTTTGTGCCCAATATAACTTTTGGGCCACCAGTTATTGCTGCTTTACGTAAAATTAGTTCACTTTATTTTGATACACATCTTATGATTGAAGCTCCAGAGCGTTATGTGGATGATTTTTTTAAAGCCGGGGCAAATATGCTAGTGGTGCATGTGGAGGCTACAGTTCATTTGCAGCGCACCCTTGCATCCATTCGAGCTCTTGGCATGCAGGCTGGAGTATCCTTAAATCCTTCTACATCTTTAAGTAGTATAGAATATGTGCTTGATGATGTGGATATGATTTTGCTTATGAGTGTAAATCCTGGTTTTTCTGGTCAAAGTTTTATCCCAGCAACATATCATAAAATTCGCGACTTACGTCAAATGCTTCATGATGCTGGTAAGTCACACATTAAAATTCAAGTGGATGGTGGGGTAGACCCACACAATATCGCCGCTCTTATTGATTGTGGTGCAGATGTATTTGTTTCTGGTTCGGCCTTTTTTTCTAAGCCGCCATACGATACACGTCTGCAAGATTTTATTGACGCTGCAGCACTTGCAAAAAGAAAACCCTTGGGGGGAGATTATGGTAACGCGTAAAGAATTAGCCAACGCCCTACGTTTTTTAGCTATTGATGCCATTGAAAAATCAAAATCAGGCCATCCAGGTGCGCCCATGGGCATGGCAGATATGGCAGAAGCTCTTTGGCGACATCACTTAAAGCATAATCCAGATAACCCACATTGGGTAAATAGAGATCGATTTGTACTTTCAAACGGTCATGCATCCATGTTGCTTTATGGTCTTTTGCATTTAAGTGGCTATGATGTAAGCATTGATGATATTAAAAACTTCCGTACCCTAAATTCTAAAACTCCAGGCCACCCTGAATATGGTCACACTCCAGGAGTAGAAAGTACAACAGGACCTTTAGGTCAAGGTATTGCCATGGCTGTGGGTATGGCTTTAGCCGAAGCTCATTTAGGTTTGCAATTTAATCGCCCCGAACATAATATTGTGGATCATTATACCTATGTTTTCCTTGGTGATGGTTGTATGATGGAAGGTATTTCGCATGAAGCGTGCTCCCTTGCCGGTACTCTTGGTCTTAATAAACTAATTGCCATGTATGACGCCAATAATATTTCCATTGACGGTAAGATTGATGGTTGGTTTGCTGAAGATGTGGCCAAGCGTTTTGAAGCTTATGGTTGGCAGGTATTACGTGGGGTTGATGGGCATGACTTTACTTTGCTTGACGAAGCCATAGAGCTTGCACGGGCCGAAGAACAAAAACCAAGTCTAATTATTTGCAAAACTCATATTGGTTATGGCTCTCCTAATAAGAGCGATACTAGCTCTAGTCATGGTTCACCCCTTGGGGCAGAGGAAGTTAAAGCTACGCGTAAGGCTCTAGAGTGGGAATTTGAACCATTTGTTATCCCAGATCTTATTGCAGATGCATGGGACGCTAGGGCCTACGGAGTAAAAGCTGAGGCAGAGTGGAAGACAATGTTTATGGAGTATGCTGAGCAATATCCAGATCTTGCAGAAGAATTTACTCGCCGTATGCATGGTGACTTACCCGGTGATTGGGCTAGCAAGGTACAAGAGGCCATCGATGCTTGTAATAAAGCTAAGGAAAATAAAGCCACACGTATTTCTTCGCAGAAGTCTCTTGAAAGCTTAATGCCATTATTACCAGAACTTATGGGTGGTTCGGCTGATTTAACTGGCTCTGTTGGTACTATGAATAATCATTCCAAACCCATAACACCGCGTGATTTTAGTGGTAACTATATTTACTATGGTGTGCGTGAATTTGCTATGGGTGCCATGATGAATGGCATGGCCTTACATGGTGGTATATTACCCTATGCTGGAACATTTATGATGTTTTCTGATTATGCTAAAAATGCCATTCGCCTTTCTGCTCTTATGGGTACGCATACACTTTGGATTTTAACTCATGATTCCATCGGTGTAGGCGAAGATGGACCAACTCATCAGCCAATAGAACAGGTGGCGGGTTTACGTCTTATCCCCAATGTGTATGTGTGGAGACCTTGCGACACTGTAGAGACCATGGTTTCTTTTAAGTGCGCCGTGGAAGACAATAATCGCCCGCACGCTTTTTCCCTTTCGCGTCAAGATTTACCTTTTATAGAACGTAATTCAGAGCAAATTCAAAATATTGAAAAGGGTGGTTATATCCTACGCGATTGTAAAGATATGCCAGAGCTTATTATTATGGCTACGGGTTCTGAGGTAGGATTAGCTTTAGAAGTTTATGAAAAACTAAGTGCTGCCGGAAAGCAGGTGCGTCTTGTGTCTATGCCTTGTACTAATCTTTTTGATGCTCAAGAAGCTGCTTACCGTGAAAATGTGTTACCAAGTGCAGTGCGTGCAAGACTTGCAATAGAGGCAGCAAGCAGTGACTATTGGTATAAATATGTGGGTCTTGATGGTCGTATTGTGGGTATGACCGGCTTTGGGGCTTCTGCTCCTGGGGCAGAGTTATACGCACATTTTGGCTTTAGTGTTGAAAATGTATTACAAATAGCCAATGAAATTTTAAGCTAATTATTGAAGGGATATATATGCCAATTTTATATTTAAAAGATTTGGATATTAAGGGTAAGGTTCTTGTTATTCGTGAAGATTTAAATGTACCCTTAAAGGATGGTGTAATTCGCAATGACAAGCGTATTCGTGCAGCTTTACCAACTATTAAAATGGCTTTAGAAGGTGGCGCCGGTGTTATATTAATTTCGCATCTTGGACGTCCCACTGAAGGTGAGTATGAGGAACAATTTTCTCTAAAACCTGTGGCCGCGCATTTAAGTGAATTGCTTGGTATAGATGTAGGTTTTGCCACCAGTCTTGATGATGTGAAGGTAGAAATTGGCGGCTGCGTGCTTTGCGAAAATATCCGTTTTGTGAAGGGTGAGAAGAAAAATGATCCAGAGCTGGCAGAAAAGTTGGCTGGCCTTGGCGATATATATGTCATGGACGCCTTTGGAGCTTCACATAGAGCCCATGCATCCACCGAAGGAGCTGTGCGTAAAGCTAAACTTGCTTGTGCAGGACCGTTAATGGCTGCTGAACTTTCAGCATTTGCTAAGGTACAAAATGACCCTAAACGCCCCTTAGTAGCCATTATTGGTGGGTCTAAGGTTTCATCTAAGCTAGCCTTGCTTGAAAATCTCTTAGGAAAGGTGGATAGACTTATTGTAGGTGGGGGCATAGCCAACACCTTTCTTGCTGCTGCTGGTTATGCCGTAGGTACTTCACTTTGTGAGGAAGATTTAATTCCTGCTGCAAAACGTATCTTAGAGCAAGCCAAGGCGGATGGTAAGATTCTACCCTTGCCATCAGATGTTGTGGTAGCTAAAGCTCTTGCTCCTAATCAAGATGCGCAAACAGTGGCCATAGATAATGTCCCTAGTGATGCTATGATTTTAGATGTTGGTCCAGAAACTGTGCAACAATATACTAAACTGTGCGCCGATGCTGCTACCATTATTTGGAATGGCCCAGTTGGTGCTTTTGAAACAGAACCTTTTGGCGAAGGTACTAAGGCTCTAGCACAAGCCTTGGCTAAGTGCTCTGCTTTTGTGGTTGTTGGTGGGGGTGACTCAGTGGCGGCTGTGGAACAATATGGCGTAGCTCAGGATATGGATTATATTTCCACTGGTGGTGGGGCTTCGCTTGAGCTTTTAGAAGGTAAGGTTTTGCCCTCAGTGGCAGCACTTAGTGATTGTTCTAAGTAATTGCTTTTAATGACTGTATTTGGATGTGTAGTTAACATAAATATTGTTATTTATGTTATGATGTGAGTATTACTTTTGGTAGTAATATGTGTAGTGCATGTGATGCATAGTGTTTTCCCATTGAATACTTATGAGCACATTCAAATAAAAAATTTATAGATTGAATGTAGTATAAAATTCATATATCTTTTGTATAACAATATTTAAGGAGCAAATATATGCGTAGATTTTATCAAGAAAGCTGGCAGGGTATACCCTTTTCAGCCTTTACGCATGTATCGTTTTTCAATCTTGCTGGTAGTGAATTTTATGCCACTTTTTACGAAGAATTGTTTAGGCGTTATACTGGTTGGGAGTCTTTGCCGGCAGATTGGCGTGCCAGTAAAGATAAGGGAGCTCAATGGCTAGCTGGGCAAATTAAAGCCCAGCGCGAACATTGGGAACATGAAGACATGCCAGAAGCTCCACCTAGAGTTCTTTCTATAGGTAGTGGTTTAGGATATATGGAAAAATCCTTACTAGATGCCTTCCCAAATATTGAATTACATGTCAATGAACCAAGTACAGTGGGTTTACGTTGGCTTAGAAATTGTGTGCCCACAGAGCGTATCTATATTGGTACGCCACACTTGTGTATACCTGCAAATATCAAATATAACGTAATTTATTTATCTGCCATTGACTATGGTATGAATCATCATGACTTTGAACATACCTTGCGCGAAATACGCGCTCAACTTGCCCCTGGTGGCAGGTTGTTATGTATTTCAGCATCGTTACTAGAAGAAGATAGTTTAGCTGGCACCTTAGTTAATGCCTTTAAGATTGGTTTGCGCTATGTGTTGCATCTTTTAGATGTACGCCGTCAACAGCTTTGGGGCTGGCGTCGTACCCGTGAGGAATATCATAATATTTTTATTGCCGCAGGTTATCGTAATATCCAAGATGGGTGGCTAGACGATGGCTTTAATAGTTATTGGATTAGTGGCGAATAATTTTAATTTCATATCTGTTTTCAATTCTTTTTATTTCCTATCTACGAATTTATATAGATATCTCATCTTATAGTATTTTAAGTTGACATCACTAATGTCAACTTAAGTAAAGGCACACTCGCTCCGAAACTTAACAGTACAATAAAATTGCACTTATTCCTGCACAGTGCTTGTCTGCCATCGCAGCCAACAGTAGTAATTTCATCTGAAATTACTATAACTAATTATTATTGTTTAGTTTGTATATAGTATACATTTAAATCGGCTTGTATCAAAAAATACATTGTTTTTTTTTGTAATTCATGTACTATGTTTCTATCTTATTGGAAGTGGATTTGTCTTTAAAAACTTTTTATGCAGGAAGGAGGGCTTGAAGTCATGGATGGCTTGATAACTTTTTTAACCAACATACTTAACCCCATAAACAGTCTTGTTTGGGGTCCGGTTATGCTTGTGTTATTGTTGGGCACAGGACTCTACTTAACTCTTGGACTACGCTTTTTAACATTTATGCGTATTCCCCAAGGGTTTAAAAAACTTTGGGATGGGAGAAAAACCCGTAGCGATGTTGAGGGAGAGCTGTCACCATTCCACGCACTCATGACAGCCCTTGCTGCCACTGTGGGTACTGGTAACATTGTTGGTGTTGCAACAGCTATCTTTGCTGGTGGACCAGGAGCACTTTTCTGGATGTGGTGTACAGCTATGCTTGGTATGGCCACAAAATTTGCAGAAGCTCTACTTGCTGTGCGTTACCGTGAAGTTACTCCAGAAGGTAACGTTGTTGGCGGACCAATGTACTATATCAAAAATGGTCTTGGACCCAAATGGGCCTGGCTTGGTACTCTTTTTGCGGTCTTTGGTGCTGTGGCAGGTTTTGGTATTGGTAACCTTACTCAAACCAACTCCATTGCCGATGCAGTAAAAGCTAACTTTGGTATTGAACCAACTATCACAGCTGTAATACTAGTAATTTTTGTTGGTATAGTGCTTATTGGTGGCGTGCGTCGTATTGGTGCTGTTGCTGGTAAGGTTGTGCCAATTATGGCAATATTTTATGTTATTGCATCACTACTTGTTATTATCGTCAAAATTGACGTAATTCCCACTGTATTTATGACAATTATTGAAGAAGCTTTCACTCCTTCAGCAGCCTTTGGTGCATCTATTTGGATGACCATACGCTTTGGTGTGGCACGTGGTGTATTTTCTAACGAAGCAGGTCTTGGTTCTGCACCTATTGCCCACGCTACAGCAACAGTAAAAGACCCTGTAAATCAGGCTCTTATCGGTATGCTTGGAACATTTATTGATACAATTATTATTTGTTCTATGACTGGTTTTGCCATTCTTGCATCTGGTGTGCTTGATCCTACAAGTGGTGTTAAAGGTGCAGCCCTAACCACTATGGCATTTAATACTGTGCTTGACGGTTTCTTACCAGCAGGTTTTGGTGGCATACTTGTTACCGTTGCTCTTTGCTTGTTTGCCTATACCACAATCCTTGGTTGGTGCGTATATAGTGAACGCTGCATGATTTATCTTTTTGGTGATAAAGTGCAAAAACCATTTAGAGTATTATTCACCTTAGTTGTACCTATTGGTGCTCTTGCTAAGCTTGAATTTGTATGGTTACTTTCTGATACCTTCAATGCTCTTATGGCTATTCCTAACTTAATAGGTATATTACTTCTAAGCCCAGTAATATTTACCTTAACTAAGGAATTCTTAGAAAAAGAGAAAAACCAAAAATTATAATTGATAATTTTACTATTAAAACTTAAAACCCCACCAATATATTATTGGTGGGGTTTTTAATTTATATGTATGGTTTGGTTTTTAATTTCTATAAGACCCTTTTAGGGTATAAGTAGCTAAAACATGTCCGTCCATTTTTTTATAAAGATCATTGTATAAAAAACCATTTTCAAGCTCTAATAATGTATCAAGAGCATAGACATGAATTTCATAAATATGCGTGGCGTCAGGTGGAGCCATTCCACCATAAAAAGACGATAACTCCTTGCTTTGATTGCCTCCTTGCATACTCATCCAGCTATTTAATCCTTGCACGAAATCCTTTGCATTTTGGCTTTCATTTTCCTTTAATTCTGTTCTTGTAATATTTGCAGCCGTCCAATGAATCCAAGAAAAACCACCACTTACAGGAAATGCGTCTTTGTCTTCTAATACTATTACATATGACTTAGTATCCTTAGGTGCATTTTCAATTTTTATGGGCAAAGAGTAAGTGGGCATACCGTGCGAGTTGAATTGTGTACCATGTTTACCGTATTTGTCCTCAATAACACCGTTTACTATTCCAGAACTTGTTACTATCATTTTACTTTCCATTGCATTTAAGGTTTTGCAGTCAAATAATATTGCTGCTCCACATAGGATCATCAACAAAACAAAGGCTAATTTCTTGTTATTCATTTTGAACCTCCTTTCTAATGAATTAAGAAGTAGCCTAATATAAAAATAAAGTAATTGTAAATTACCCACTTTTTTGTGGGCAGAAATTTATTTGTTATGCCACAATATGTTTTGAACACATTTGTTTTTCCATGCCATTTTGTATCATATATTCAACCCCTAGTTTTTGCATGATTAATAGGGCTTCTAGAATTTTATGGCCGCGTTCAGGTGTTAAAAAATATTCAACTCGAAGTGGGTAACCTTCAAATTGATTTTTATCAACAAATCCATAGTCCATAAGTTCTTTTAAATGTTGTAAAAGCATTTTTTGAGTTATACCATTAATCTTTTTTTCTAATTGTGATAAAGAAGTCTTACCATCACGTAATCGCCAAATAATAATTGGTTTCCACTTGCCCTTTAGCATGTCATGGGTAAGCTCCAAAGGACATGTAAAACTATTTCTAATTTTCATATTACTACCTTTAACTTTATTGTGCGTTAATGTGCTATTATATAAAAAGTCTTTATTTATGGTGCTTTAACTATATCAAAAATCATAAAGTATAAATTATTATATGTCAAAATATCTGAAGTGATAACTTAGTAACAATGAAAATTTACTTTTGCTTTTTATTCATTTTAGTGTATTATAATTATAGTTATATAAAAAAATATTTTTATAAAAAATAATATATTTTAGCATATTGGGAGTTAGAATGAAGTCAGAAATAGCAGTAGTTGGTCTTGGAACAATGGGAAATGCCCTAGCAAGAAATTTACTAAGTAGAGGTTTTTTTGTAGCTGGTTATAATAGAAATTTTCAAAAAGCAAAAAACTTAGCAGTGCTATCAGGACAGCATTGGACACCATGTCAAAGCCCAGAAAATTTAATAGCTAATCTGCAAAGCCCGCGTAAAGTGATTTTAATGCTCCCAGCTGGTAAGGTGGTGGATGAAATGATTGCAACCTTACTTGGCTTATTGGATAGAGGCGATATTTTGATAGATGGTGGTAATTCATATTTTGAAGACACAGAGCGACGTTATAGCCTCTTAAAAGAGGCAGGAATATATTACTTTGGACTTGGTGTGTCTGGAGGTGAAGAGGGAGCACTTAAAGGGCCAAGTCTGATGCCAAGTGGTGATGCTACTGCATATGATTTAATAAAGCCATTTTTAGAAAGCATTGCAGCTCAGGAAAAAGGTCAGCCTTGTTGTGCATATATAGGTTCTGGTGGCTCAGGGCACTATGTAAAAATGGTGCATAATGGTATAGAGTATGCGGACATGCAGCTTTTAGCAGAAGTATACTTAATTCTTAAGCAAGTTATGGGTCTTACAAATGATGAAATCTCCACTGTTTTTCAAGCATGGAATAAAACAGAGTTACGTAGTTATTTGGTGGAGATTAGTGCAAAAATATTTTTGGAGCAAGATCCTGATAAACTTGGTCAAGGGCAGCAGCTTATTGATGCCATTGTAGATAAGGCTGGTCAAAAGGGTACAGGTAGCTGGACAGCTGTTGAAGCTTTACG
>CAYJDF010000022.1:0-9937 GCA_964368845.1 uncultured Desulfovibrionaceae bacterium | reverse complement strand
ATCTAAGTTCTATTGCATCTATTTTTCGTAATGGTTGTATTATTCAAGCAGAATTATTAGAAGAAATTATGCATAGTTATGCCAAATATCCAAAGTTAGAACACTTGCTCTTGAGTTCTGAATGGCAAGATGTGGTTAAAAATCTACTACCAGCACTTAGAAAATTGGCTGGTGTGGTTGTTGAGTATGGCATTGCAGCCCCCCTTATAACTGGAACGTTGACCTATTTGGACCAGCTTGCTTCACCGCTTATGGGGGCAAATTTAATTCAAGCTCAACGCGATTTTTTTGGTGCTCATACTTTTGAACGAACCGGCAAAGCAGGGATGATACATCATGAATGGAGTAAATAAAACCAGTTTCACTATTTTTGGCGGTACAGGTGATCTAAGTTATCGTAAGCTTTTACCAGCACTTTTTAACCTTTTTGTGCGAGGAAGACTTGGCAAAGATGATTGTATCTTGGTTATTGGAAGGCGTAACTATAATACAAATGAATATATTGAAATTGTAAAAGATTGGATTATACAATTTGCAAGACTTGAAAAAAATGAAGATTATTTGCAGCAATTTTTTAAATACATAAAGTATTTAAAAATGGATTTTACCAATGTGCAAGAATATGAAAAATTGTTATCAGTACTAAAAAAGAAAAATTTTGATAAAAAAATCTTCTACTTTGCTGTTGCACCAAGGTTTTTTGAACAAATTGGCAGTGGGCTTGCAAGTATTTACCACAAGGAAGATATTAGAATTGTACTGGAAAAACCTTTTGGTGAAACATTAGCTAGAGCTGAGCACCTTAGCAAGAACTTAGAAAACAACTTTGGGGCAGAAAACATCTATCGTATTGACCATTACTTGGGTAAGGAAATGGTGCGCTCAATTCTTAGTATACGTTCAACAAATCCAATTTTTATAGAGAGTTGGAATAGTGAGTGTATTCAGGAAGTATGCATTTCTGCCTTGGAAGAAGAGGGCATTGGATCACGCGGTGGGTATTATGATGAAGCTGGGGCCATGAAGGATATGCTACAAAATCATCTTATGCAAATCCTTAGTATAGTTGCTATGGAACTACCAAACTCTATTACAGATATTACTTCAATACAGGCGAATCAAGAGGCACTGTTGTCGTGCTTACGTCCTTTAAACCAGCTAGATATTACAAAAGACTTAATTCTTGCTCAGTACGATGGTTACTTAAATGAAGCACATATTGCGCCTGAGTCAAAAACAGAAACTTATGTAAAATGCCGACTCTTCATTGATAATAAACGCTGGAAAAATGTGCCATTTGTTTTAACTACGGGGAAAAAACTAAGTAAACGATTGATGGAAGTTGTGATTTTATTCAAGCCAATTGGAAATGCACCTGCCAATAGTTTGGTTTTTGATGTGCAACCTCGTGAAGGTGTAAAGCTACGCTTTAACATTAAAAAACCAGGCGAAAGTGATGATATTATTCCGGTTGATATGGACTTTTGTCAAAGCTGTAATATGAACTTTAATCATAATACCCCAGAAGCATATGAACGCTTAATTGATGCAGTCTTTCAAGGCGATAGAATTTGGTTTTCCACTTGGAAACAAATTGCAGCCAGCTGGTCTTATATTGAAGGTCTTAAAAAAACATATCAAAAGCTTGACCTACCAATCTTAAATTATAAAGCAGGTGCTACAGGACCAAATAAAGATTAATTATTTTAGCTCATTGTTTTGTCATAAAGATGAAGTGAACAGCTAAGGTATAAATAAGCAAAGTTTATTGTAATAATATGAAACTGTTTACTATAGTTAAGTAGTGTAAAAGTTTCTTTATAAACTGAATTAGCATAGAAAAATATCAAAAACTTTTTGTATCTTGCTAATGTATTTTAAATATGCTACTTGTTAAAATAATGTATAGATTTTTTTGATGCACAAACATGCTTGTATGTTTGACTAGATGTTTTCTTTAGAGTTTTTTAATGCTAAGGTGTTTTATGTCAAGTCTCAACAATGAGCAAAATATGTTGGCGCGTGCTTTTTTACAACGCACCTTCAAGGATCATAAAAGTCCTATTTGTTGTTGGAATACTCAAGGTGCAATACTTTATTGTTCAAATAGTTTTCTAGATATTTTTCGTGTGAAATCTGAAGAAGAAATGCAGAGTAATTTTACAACGTTTAGTCCACCAACACAACTAAATGGTATGAATTCTGCGCAAGCAAAAAAGGAATTTTTACTAGCGGCTCTGCAAAATAACTATACTCGTTTTTTTTGGTTACATACCCTGCCTTGGGCGGGTGAAAAGTCTGTTGAATATACCATCACCACCTTGCAATATGAGAGCATGCCCATCTTAGTAGGGTTTATGCACAATGCTGTTGCTAGCGAATTTCAATACTCTACTGATAAAAATTTCAAAACTATTTTAGATGCTTCACCCACCGCCATGTGTTTGTGGAGTAAGCAAATGCGGATTTTGGATTGCAATTTAAGTTTTCTTGAACTCTTGGGCCTAAGGGATATGCTAGAATATAGCGAAAATATTCAAAGATTTTATCCAAAATATCAAGAAAATGGTAGAGAATCATTAGCTTATAATACTGAAGAAATTGAGAGAGCTTTTGAAGAGGGACAACGAAATTTTGAATGGGAATGGCTTGATCATGAAGGCAATAGCATTCCTTCACAAATAATTTTGCGTCGATTTGCCTATGATGATGTGGATTTTGTTGCTGAATATATATATGATTTACGAGAGCTTAAAGCAAAGGAGGCAAAGGCTCTTGCAGCTGAAGAACGCATAAAGACAATGTTTGAAGGTATGCCCTTGGGGTCAAATATTTTTGATACAAATTTTAATCCCATTGATTGTAACAATGCCACAGTGCAACTTTTTGGTTTTGAAGATAAACAAGACTACTTAGATAACTTTTATAAACTATCACCTGAAACTCAACCTGATGGTAGTTCTAGCACTTTGCAGGTTCATGCAAGGCTTAAAGAATGCATGGCTTTAGGTAGTTGTTCTTTTGAGTGGATGCATTGTACTAAAGATGGTACCTCTCTACCCGCGGAAGTAAGTCTTGTGCGTGGTACTTATAAAAATAGCGAAGTTGTGTTGGCTTATGTTCGTGATTTACGTGAGATTAAAGCTTCCCAAGCCTTAGCTGAGGCTGCAGAACTGCGCAACCAAGCAATTTTAGATGCTTTACCCAGTGGTGTTCATTTTTGGGATGAAAATGAGCAACTTATCTATTGTAATTCCGCATGCCATAAGCTTTTTGGTTTTGAAGATAAAGAAACTTATTTAGAGAATTTTTTCAATACTATTCCAGAATTTCAGCCAAATGGTCAAACATCACTCCCCATTATTCGAGAAAAGTTAAAAAATGCTTTTGATGGATTAGAGGATGACTTAGAGTTTATACTTATTAAGCCATCTACTCTTGAAAACATCCCTTTGGAAATACGTGTGCGTAGTACCCCTTATCAAGGTAAAAATTGTGTTATCGCATATCTTAGGGATTTACGTGAATACAAGGTCATGCTGGCAGAACTTGCTGAAACTGAAGAGCAATTGCGTTATGCTAAGGACCTTGCAGAACAAAGTAGCCAGGCAAAAGGAGAATTTCTTGCTAATATGAGTCATGAAATTCGCACACCTATGAATGGTATTTTGGGTTTATTGCATCTATTAAATTTAACATGCTTAGAAGATACACAAAAAGAGTATGTAGAAAAAATTGTAAGTTCAGCAAAAAACCTTATGCGTATTATTGATGATATTTTAGATTTTTCTAAAATTGAAGCAGGCAAACTTGAAATAGAACAACACCCCTTTACTTTACATAGTATTGGCAAGGAAGTTGTAGATCTATATGGGCATACCTGTCTTGATAAAGGGCTAATATTGGACATATCTTGTAGTGAGCACCATAGTAAAACTTTAATTCTTGGCGATGCACTACGTTTAAAACAAGTTATTTTTAATCTTATAAGTAATGCAATTAAGTTTACAGATTCTGGTGGTAAGGTCTTTTTAGAAGCCGAAACTTACATTAAAAATGATAAGGATTTACATTGTACATTTACAGTAAGTGATACTGGTATAGGTTTATCTGCGGAGCAAGAGGCAAAGCTGTTTTCAGCCTTTTCGCAAGCGGATAACTCTGTAACACGTAAATATGGTGGTACTGGGTTAGGATTAGTAATTTCCAAAAGAATTATTAAGCTTATGGGTGGTGATATTTTTGTGGAAAGTGAGCTAGATAAAGGTACTGCTTTTATTTTTACAGCTACATTTCCTCTGATTCATGGGTTAGATTATCAACAAGAGCAAGATATACAATTTGATAAAAACAAAATAACAGAAGCTTCGAGGGGTAAACATTTACTTCTTGTGGAAGATAATGAAATAAATCAAATTGTTTCTAAAGAAATATTGCAAGTTGTAGGTTATACGTTAGATATAGCAGAAAATGGACAAGAAGCTTTGCATAAGCTTGAAAATAATACATATCACGCTATACTTATGGATATTCAAATGCCAGTTATGGATGGGTATACTGCGACAAAAAATATACGCAAACAAGAAAAATATGCTAATTTACCCATTATAGCTATGTCTGCTCATGCCATGAAAGGTGATAAAGAAATTAGCCTGTCACATGGTATGAATGACCACATTACAAAACCCATTGACGCCGACCTGCTTTACAAAACTCTTCACTTTTGGCTATCAAAAAATAATTAATTCACTTTATTTAAAGTGTCCGTTGTATTTTAAGTAAGGATAAAATAAAAAATGGATATGGCACCTTTCATACAAGGCTTTGGTATGGGGATAAGTCTTATTATGGCCATTGGTGCTCAAAATGCATTTTTACTTTCACAAAGTATTCGTCAAAATCACCATATTATTGTGTGTATTATTTGCATACTATGGGATACCATTCTTATATCACTTGGAGTTCTTGGCTTTGGGGGATTTGTGGTTGCTTATCCACAAATTCAAAGTGCTGTTACCTGGGGAGGAATTCTTTTTCTTATATTCTTTGGTTTTAGGGCTTTTTGTTCTGCCTTTAGGCAACAGCCTTTTGATGTAAAAATAGAAAATGTTAAACGCCCGCTAAAGTCTGTCGTTCTTACAACACTTGCTGTTTCTATTCTTAACCCCCATGTCTACCTTGATACTGTAGTTTTGCTTGGTTCAATTAGTACAAACTATGTTGGAACAGGGCGATATTACTTTGGAGTTGGTGCTGCTTGTGGTTCAGTCGTTTGGTTTTCAACACTATCATTTTGTGGAAAGTTTCTTGCCCCATATTTTACAAAACCTTTGGCATGGAGAGTGCTTGACGCAATAGTATGTCTTATTATGTGGAGCTTAGCCATTATGCTTCTGTGGCAAATCATTGCATAAATTACAATGCATTTTATATTGATGTAAAAATGTATATAAAAATCATTTTTGTATTGCCAAAATGCTTTGAACATGTTAATGGGAAAATAATTCTATAGAATTGTTTGAGTGTATATGTGCTAGATGTTTGGATTAGGCACTTACGTGAGATAAAGACTGGCAGAGTATTAACAATCAAAGTATATTGTGTACTTTAAACAATTGGAGGGGCAATGAAAATCAGATTTAGTGTTTTTTTGGCCAACATTCTTGTTATTGCTATGACTTTAATAACATCTTACTTACTTTTACGAGCTAATAAAATTTTTGATGAATCACAGATAGTGTCTGAGAACAATAAATACCTTGGTATATTAGCTGTAGAGCTGGGTGATAGCTCAAAAAAATTAACTGAATCTGTGCGGCTTTATGTTGCTAATAATGACAAAAAATATAAGCAAATTTATGATGATGTTGTCGATGTAAGAAGTGGCAATCAACCACGCGCTGATGACTCACCAATAGCACCAGGTGAAAAAGTTGCTTTACTTGATCTTTTGCTAAAATATGGCATTTCTGATGAAGAATTTGCACTACTAGAACAAGCTAATAAACTATCAGATGCATTGATTGCAAGTGAAGTTGAAGCAATGAATGCTATGCAGGGCAAATTTAAAGATAGTCAAGGTAATTATACAGTTGATGGCTTACAAAACAAAGAATTAGCCATGCGTTTAGTTTTTGATGAAAATTATGAAAATGAATTAAAAAAAATTCAAGCTCCCTTAAAACTGTTTCGTGAAAAATTAAATTTACGCATTAATGCTGTAGAAAATGAAATAAAAAGTGAATTTCAACCCGTTGCCTCCTTAGCAATTATTTGTATAGGATTAACAGTCTTGCTAGCCATTCTATCCTATTTATTTGTCCATAAATTCATTGTGCTACCACTAGAAAAAACCACAAACTTTGCAAAAGATATTGGGCAAGGAAATTTAAGTGCATCTTTAGACATGCGTCGCAAAGATGAAATAGGTCAAATGGCGGACGCTTTGCGTCAAGTTACTGCAGTCTTAAACTCTATTATTAAAGAATACAGCAATATTTCAAGAAAAGTTGAACTTGGTGAGATTGAATTTAGAAATGATGCTGACCATTTTTTAGGCGATTTTGCTAGTTTGATTCACGGTACCAATGCTATTTTAGATCGCTTTTGTGTGTTACTTGATGGTTTGCCCCAACCTGCAATCATTTTGGATAAGGATAAACATATTATCTACTTAAATGCAATATCAAAACAATTAGTAAGTGGTAATGCCTATGGCAAGCTTGCCCATGAAGCATTTTCTCCTGATGATGTAGGCACCCCTGAAGATGCGCTTGAAAAAGCTTATAAAACCTTAAAGCCAAGCGTAGGGGATACGACTTGTCGCATTAATCAACAGACTATGAACATTGTTTATACCGCAACTCCACTATTTGATACAGAACGCAACTTTGTTTGCATGCTTTTAGTTGTTAATGATGTGACAAATTTAAAGAATATCCAAAATTCAGTACGTGCTGTTGTTGATCAGGTTACTGCAATTTCAAAACAAACAGCCATGTCTGCAGAACAACTTGCTATAAAGGTAGAGCATGTTTCATTTGGAACTAATGAACAAAGAGAGCGAGTGATTAATACCTCGGCAGCAATGGAAGAAATGAATTCTACAGTGCTTGAAGTTTCGCAAAATGCAGCCCAAGCACACACACAAGCCGAAAAAACTCAAGAAAAAGCTCACGAAGGTGCTAACCTTGTGGATGAAGTGGTTAAAGCAATCGGTAATGTAAACTCAGTTTCATATGAATTGTCCGAAAATATTAAATCTCTTGGAGGACAGGCTGAATCAATTGGCAGTGTGATGGGGGTTATTTCTGACATTGCTGACCAAACAAATTTATTGGCTCTTAATGCTGCCATTGAAGCGGCACGTGCGGGAGAGGCGGGTCGGGGTTTTGCTGTGGTTGCAGATGAAGTGCGAAAACTTGCTGAAAAAACAATGAGTGCTACCACCGAAGTTGGTAATAGTATTCGTAATATTCAGCAATCCACATCAATGAATATTAACCATTTTGAAAAAACCTTGGAACTTATAAATGGTGCTACAGAATTGGCACATACTTCTGGGCATGCACTGGCTGAAATTAGAAGCTTGGCAAAGGAAAATGCAAATCTGATTGCAGCTATTGCCACAGCAGCAGAGCAACAATCAGCTACATCAGAAGAAATTAACAAATCAATTGATGAAGTAAATCAAATAACCTCTGAAATTGCCGGGGAGATGGAAGAATCCGCAGTAGCGGTACGTGAACTCTCAGAATCTGCATCTGCTTTACAAGAAAGTTTAGTAAGTTTGTCAGCAACTAAGTAATTGGTGTTTGTATATGGTCAACCAGTGCCCACCCACAGGTTGACCACCATGATGAGGTGAGCTGTAAACCAAGTGTATGAAAAAAACTGCAAACTTGGTTACTCATCTTTAGGTGACATTATCGTTAAGCGTGGGTAAAAGTTTATTAGAACTAATTATAACAAGACTCCGTACTTGTTTAAGATTTCTATTGCCAATGAACAATTGAACATTAAAGTAAGTTCTATTGTCATTACTCCGTACACTAGCGGCGGCTTTGGTCATGGTAAATAGATCATGCAGTGGTCTAGAGACTGGTTGCACTTCGTCTTCTAGTCCTGTCGGCGGTGATATGTAGCGGTGGTATAGATGGTCGGTCACCGCCGTTGGTATCTTAAAGCCACTTTCCTTAGCTTGCTCGGTCACATCAATAAGTACACCATCAGCAAGAGCCTCTTTCCTAGTGTAAGCATACACAAGTCAAAATCTTCAAAGCTCATAAAAACTCCTTTATTATAATATGTTAAATCATTTTTTAGTATGCCAGTGTGTTTGGTTATGGCCATGGCTAACTTTATAAGTATTTTGAAGATTAAGGTGGTACATTAATGCTAGTGGAACTGTTTACATGTAAGAGCATGAAAAATTGTTTACAAATTTCAAAGCAATAAAAGCTGTAAAAGCAGAGATATAAATACAGATAATCCAACTTAGAAGTGTCATGCAAGAAGCTCTTACAAACTGTCAGCCAAGATGAACTTGCTTTAAACTGAAATATCATTTGCATATCAATGTGTTGATATAAAGCTAATCTTACTATCACATTATTTGTTTTATTCATATGAGTAAATATTAACTATATAATTTTACTAAGCATTATTTGATTTTTCGCAGAAAAAATGCAAAAAGCTGTTTGAGTGGTGCAAGGCATTTGCTTTGTTGCGCTTGTTATATTTACATAGGTTCAGAAAGGAATTAGTGAAATAATTCTTTTATTTGATTATAATGACAAACACTCTTTTTCATTTTGATATTAATCTGTTATTTAAGATTTAAATTTTTTTTAAATGATTGAAAATTACTTCTTGACACTTTGTGAAAAAAAATACAAAAACAAGCAACTTGGTCACGGGGTAATAAAGTTAGAAGTAGTATTACCTTAAGCAGTGAAATAATAAAGATGATTTTTGGATTAAATTTGAAGGAGAGGATAAATGAACAGAAGGAAAGTTCTTGGTGGCATTGTTAGCCTTGGTGGAATTATAGCCGCTGGGTGTTTTACAGATGTAGCAAAAGCCGAATCGCAAGTCAAAATGCAACGCTTTGCTCAACAAGGTGGAGATTTTAGCTGGACACCACACTCGCTAGATCCTAGTCAGGTAGCAACTCTTGCGCATGCAGCATATCATCATAAAGGTTATGGCTGAGCCTATGGCGTCATGTACGGACTCATCGGTCTGATGGGTGAAAAATTTGGTGCTCCTTACTCTACTTTTCCCTTTAGCTGTATGGAATTTGGTAAAAGTGCAACTGCAGAATCCGGTGGTACTTGTGGCTGCCTTATGAGTGGAGCGCAAGTGATATCGCTTTTTTATCCTCGTAAAATCGCAGTTCCATTACAGCAAGAGCTCTTTAGATGGTATGAAGACACAGCCTTGCCTATTTTTCAACCGGCAGCTGGCAGTGCTAAAATTGACGGTGCATTGCCAAATTCTATATCAGATTCAATTTTATGCCATATTTCTGTGGCACGTTGGTGTAGCAAAACCGGCTATGCCTCTGGTGCTAAAGAACGCTCTGAACGCTGCGCACGCATTACTGCTGACACAGCTGCAAAAGTAGCAGAACTTATTACCGCTCAGATGAACGGAAACTTTAAACCAGCATTTGCTCGTTCTGAAATGTACCAAAGCTGTACAGCAGAAGGATGTCACGGCCCTAAGGCTGATAAATGGGCAAGCACGTCCTTAAAAGGAACTATGGAATGCTCACCTTGTCACACTGGAAGTGAATTTGTACAGGATAAGAGCAAAAACCATCCATAGATCTTTGTAAAATGATTTTCATATAAAAGGAAGATACTAATCTTCCTTTTTTTATATGCTTTTTAACAATTTGATTTTGTACAGGCTAACCTACAAAGTAAAGATG
>CAYJDF010000021.1:16758-27367 GCA_964368845.1 uncultured Desulfovibrionaceae bacterium | reverse complement strand
ATATTACATTTTTTAAGCACAGCCTTGTAACGATTAATTAAATTTGTTAGGGCATTTTTTGATTGCATAAGCCTTCCTTTTGATGGTGTTCATGATTTTTTATATTTATTTGATGCATATAAGTAACTAAAAAAGTATAAAAACTCAAGAAAAATATATAGTAGCTATAGGTTGCCCGTGATTCAGATTTGTAACTATAACCAAGAAAATTTTGGTTTTTATGCTTATGCAAATCGCAATTACGTGGCTTTGCTGCCACTTCTTCTAACCCAGGCCTTGACCAGAATAAAAAAATGCGGCATGTTTACATCTTTGGGATTTATTAGCATTTGATGCGGACAAAACAGTTTATTTAGGAGTAATACCGTGATTTTTAATCTTGATAAGGAAACTTTGCCACGTGAAGACTTAGAAGCTTTACAACTTCGCAGACTTAAAGACCTTTGTGCACGTATTTATGCCAACGTGCCATTTTATCACAAAAGTTTTGACAATATAGGCATTACTCCGTCAGACATTAATTCTTTAAGTGATTTAAGCAGTTTACCTTTTACAGAAAAACAAGATTTGCGTGACCACTACCCTTATGGTCTGTTTGCTGTACCGCATGAAAGCATTGTACGTGTACACGCTTCAAGCGGAACTACTGGTCGCGCCACCGTGGTCGGATATACAAAACGCGACCTTGAAACATGGGCTGAAGTGGCGGCCAGAAGTCTTGCATGTGCTGGTGCCAGTGCGCGTGACTTTATACACATTGCTTATGGGTATGGTTTATTCACTGGTGGTCTTGGTGTACATTACGGTGCAGAGAGAATGGGTGCTACGGTTATACCGGCTTCTGGTGGTGCCACAAGAAGACAAGTACAGCTTTTAAATGATTTTGCTGCTACTGTACTTTGTTGTACACCTTCATATGCCTTGCATTTATGGGATGCAGCTAAGGAGCTGGGGGTAGATTTTCACACACTACCTTTACGTATAGGTGTATTTGGAGCTGAGCCTTGGAGCGAAAATATGCGTAGTGATATTGAGCAAAAGCTTGGCATTGATGCTTTAAATATCTATGGCTTATCAGAAATCATTGGCCCTGGTGTGGCTATGGAATGTGTAGAAGCCAAATGCGGTATGCATATTTTTGAAGACCATTTCCTCCCAGAAATTATTGATCCAATTAGCGGTAAACAATTGCCACCTGGTGAAGTGGGTGAGCTTGTTATCACTACTATTACCAAGGAAGGTATACCATTACTGCGTTATCGCACTCGCGATTTAACCAGTCTGGACTACACACCTTGCAGTTGCGGGCGCACTCATGCACGTCTTGGGCGTATTGAAGGACGTAGTGATGATATGCTTATTATTCGCGGTGTTAATGTGTTCCCACAGCAAATCGAAAGTATTATTTTAGAAAGCGAAGGTACTTCACCACATTATCAAATTATTGTTACCCGTGAAAATAATTTAGATAAAGTTGAAGTACGTGTGGAAATTGCCGAAGGTAACTTTGCTGATGAAATACGCAAACTACAATTTATTGAAGCTAGCATGCAAAAAACTATTAAAGAATTCTTAGGTGTTTCTGTGAAAGTGCGCCTTGTAGAGCAACACTCTATTGAGCGTTCTGAAGGCAAAGCTAAGCGCATATTAGACATGCGTTCTAAAGATTAGATATTATATATATTTACTAGAGTGGCCCTAAGCGTTCTGCCTAGGGCCACATAAAAAATCCTTAAAAAAAGCATAAAAATTTCCTTCTCCCCCTAGACGACTCAAGAACAAGACTTAATTATCTCACGTACACCCTATATGTGGGGTGAGTTCAAACAAAAGTCCCATTGGGATTTTACATATTCTGCCTTAGGAGGAAGTTTGTATGTCTAAAATAATAGGTATTGACCTTGGAACCACCAACTCTTGTGTTTATGTTATGGAGGGTAAGGACCCAAAATGCATAACCAACCCAGAAGGTGGGCGCACTACACCTTCAGTGGTGGCCTTTACAGATAAAGAACGTCTTGTGGGCGAAATTGCCAAACGTCAAGCTGTTACTAATCCAGAGCGGACCATTTTTGCGGTTAAGCGTCTAATGGGACGCCGCTTTGATACTCCAGAAGTGGGTCGCTGGAAAGAGCACTCACCCTATAGTATTGTTGGTGGCAGTAATGGTGATGCTGCTGTAGAAGTTGATGGACGCACTTACAGTTCACCAGAAGTTTCTGCCATGATTTTGGCTAAACTAAAAAGCGATGCCGAAACTTATCTTGGTGAAACTGTAACCGAAGCTGTTATTACTGTGCCTGCATATTTTAATGATGCTCAGCGTCAAGCCACCAAGGACGCAGGACGTATTGCTGGACTTGAAGTAAAGCGTATTATCAACGAACCCACTGCCGCATCCTTGGCCTATGGTTTTGACCGTAAAGCCAATGAAAAAATAGCTGTTTTTGACCTTGGCGGCGGAACTTTTGATATTTCTATTTTAGAAGTGGGTGATAATGTTGTTGAAGTACGCGCCACCAATGGTGATACATTTCTTGGTGGTGAAGACTTTGACCAACGTATTATTGATTTCCTTGTACAAGAATTTAAAAAAGATAATGGTATTGACCTAGCTCAAGACCGTATGGCTTTACAACGCCTTAAAGAATCTGCTGAAAAAGCTAAAAAAGACCTTTCTACATCTATGGAAACTGAGGTTAATCTACCATTCATTACCGCAGATCAAAATGGGCCTAAGCATATGCTCATTAAAATCTCAAGAACTAAACTTGAACAATTGGTTGAAGATTTAGTTGAACGCACCATTGAACCCTGTCGCAAAGCTTTAGCTGACGCAGGTCTTGATGCTAAGCAAATTGATGAAGTGGTGCTTGTGGGTGGTATGACTCGTATGCCATTGGTGCAAAAAAAGGTTGGCGACTTCTTTGGTAAAGAGCCTAATCGTTCTGTAAACCCAGACGAAGTTGTGGCTATGGGTGCAGCTATTCAAGGTGGTATCCTTGCCGGTGATGTAAAAGACGTACTTTTACTTGATGTGACCCCACTCTCTCTTGGTATTGAAACTATGGGTGGTGTGTTTACCAAGCTTATTGAACGCAATACAACCATACCCACACGTAAAAGCCAAACCTTTACCACAGCAGCGGACAATCAACCTTCGGTGTCCATCCATGTACTGCAGGGTGAACGCCCCATGTCTGGCGATAATATGACTCTTGCACGCTTTGACCTAACAGGCATTCCGCCAGCACCGCGTGGCGTGCCTCAAATTGAGGTTTCATTTGATATTGATGCCAACGGTATTGTAAATGTATCAGCCAAGGACCTTGGAACAGGTAAGGAACAATCCATTCAAATTACCGCATCTTCTGGATTATCCGAAGATGATATTCAACGCTTAGTGCGTGAAGCAGAAGCCCACGCAGGTGATGATAAGAAAAAACAAGAGTTGATTGAAGCTCGTAACCATGCCGATAGCCTTATTTACGGTACAGAAAAGAGCCTAAAGGATCTTGGTGATAAAGCAGACGCAGCCGTTAAGGCTGATATTGAACAAAAAATTGCTGCACTTCGCACCCTTATGGAGGGCGAAGATAGTGAAGCCATTAAACAAAGCACTGAGGAATTAGCTCAAGCTTCATACAAGCTTGCTGAGCAGCTCTATCAACAACAAGGTGGAGATGCTGGCGCAGAAAATGCTGACGCTGGTGCTACTGAGCAAAGCAATAACAAAGATGATGATGTTGTTGATGCTGAATATACAGAAGTGAAAAAATAGGCTAATTAGCTATTATGAGGTGGAATTCTTATGCAAGGATTCCACCTTTTTTAGTTTTAAACGCGCTGGAGGTTAGTTTTTTACACTTGTGTTAAAACCATATTGCCCCAAACTCCAATGGCTTCGTCACATTGTACAAAAACACCATCAACCCCGTTAATATTTTGGGCAAATTCTATAGCTAGCTCAACTGAGGCTGAGTTTTTAAGGCGATTACCAAGAGCTGTTGCCACAGCATCGGCCAAAGCTCCATCCTTGGCGCGAACCACGGCAAGTTCTCCATGTCCAAGGCTCAAGGAATGCCCAATGGTTGCAGAAGACGCACAAAGAGCTAAAGGAAAATCTTGCACTTCAAGTTGCAAGCCTAAGCTTGCGCCACTTTTAGGGTCTGCCAGTAAGGCTACCACACGGGGGCTTTGAGAATATAAATATATATCTCCACCATTTTCTACAATGATATCAGGAGATTTTTCAACGTATTTTTCGGCTAATATATGAGCAATAGTACCTGCTACTGCTGCAAAAGGACCGACCCCAGCTTGCATAGCTCCTTTATACATGCGTAAAACCACTTCTGGAGCATGCTCTGGTATGGGTAGGGGCATGAGTGAAGTTTTAAAATTACTATGCAGCACTTGCCAAGATTTAATATCAGCGCGCAAGTGGTGTAAAGTCTTAAGCATGGGGTCAGCAAGGTTTTCTTTAGCGATAACTTGTATATCACTTTCTGCCACAACCAGTTGAAAGGATACCTCACCCTTACGTTTGGTATACTGGTTGCGATAGCTACGTTGCCATGTATTGTGGGGTTGGTTAGACTTCATTAATTATTTTTCCTAATCTTAGCCCAATATTAGTTTGTAGGCCTCTTGCGTCTATGGTCCATCTAGGTTAGTTTCTAAAAATTAATTAGTTTTATTGTTAAATGTATATTAGTCATAGAGCGCAATACAATCAAGGAGTATATAATGGCCAAAAATTTATTACGTATTTTGCAATTGGGCGAACACGATTTTTGGAAACTGCAACATGATATATTATCAGCCAATGAGGATGATTTTTCCACTTGGAAAAAGTCACTAGCCAATAAGGAAATTTATCTTTGGAAAGGCCCTAAGGATAGTGCCGAGGCAGCATTTTTCTTAAACCTTCTTGATTCATTGGGTTTGCACATGGCGGTTTATAATTGTGCAAGTCTTGATGCACTAGGTTTGGAAGAAAAAGCTAGCAAGAGTAAGGCAGATGCCTTGCATATTACTTGTGGTTTTGGCGAACCAGCCATAGATATATTAACTGCCAATGGAGCTGGCTCATGGTTCACTGGCTATAGCCCCATTAATGCCCCTTGGGCTGCCCTTGCAGAGGTGGCATTGTTTCAAACTATTAGTAGTTCGTTAGATAGTTTTAGAGTTAGTGTTATTGGGGCAGTGGATGGTCTAGGACAATCGTTAATAGAAGCAGCAATTTATGCGCCTTTTGAATTGTTTATGGCAGTTCCACCCTGGGGTGACCCTGACCATCACCAAACAGGAATAGCGTTAAAATCTGGAGCTAAGGTGTTTATGACCAGAGAGCCAAATCTAGCTTTAGATGGTGCGCATTTAATTTATATTGACCCACGTCTGTGCCAAATGGCGTCTAAAAGTCCTTGTCCACAAAGCTCTATTCCTCTTGGTATGGAAAACTTTGCATGGAAGGGTGGGTTGCAATTAGGCTCAGAACTAAAAGCATATGCCAAGCCTAACGCACCTATAATTTGCCTAGTTGAATGTGGCGAAACATTGCCTGATATAGATATTAAACTCAGTGCTAAGCGTGCTGAATTGCGCAAAAACGCTTTAATGGCAAGTTTGGCCTATATGGTGCAAAGCGCAGATTAGTTGGGTATATTATGTTAGATGAATATGCTTCGCATGTTATAGATGACGCCCTACGAGCTAAAGCTTTTGACCAAGCAAGTGCCATACAACGCGCCTGTTTAAAAAATGCTATAGCTTTTCATAGCCTTATGGGAGAAGGGCCAAGTCAAATTAAGTTAGAGCAAGAATTTAAGCCCAAGGGCTACGCGCTCATAAAGCAGTTAAAACCAGCACCTTGGCTCATGTGTTTTTGTGCTGAAAGCTATATATCACCAGCACGTTTCATAGCAGCACTTATGCCAGCTTGTATGGCGCAAGTACCCAATATTTTGGTGATACATGTCACCACGAAGCCAGCTATGTCTTTATTGCTAGCTTTAGAGCTTATGGGCATTGAACAAGCCTTTGCTTTGCATAAAAACAATTTAGTATTGTTACAAGATATGTTCATGTCTGCAATTGACTGTAATGAAACAGGGCGTTTGTTATTCCTAGGGCAAGACGCAAATTTTGCACCCATGCAGCAAAAGGCCAAAGACTTTAAAATACCCATGTGGACAGAAGGTGAACCACCGCATATATATTGCAATATAGTTAAAGAAAACGAAAACTTACTACGTTGGGCTCAAGGTGATGCACAATTTTGTAAGCAGCTTGAGCCTAATGTGCAGGCTGTGTATGGTAACTTTAATGATAATGCTACATATATACCAATGCAGCAATGGGCCGATGGTATGGAGGCTTGCTATGTGCACGAGCAATTAGGGCAGGATTTTTTTAAAAATACCTTTTTAAGAGCTAGAACATTAATTGATGAGTAAGTCTTTATGAATGATACCAAAGTCAAAATTCCAAAATATTTACGATTATTAAGAAATATCGGTATTATAGCACATATTGATGCTGGTAAAACCACTTTAACTGAGCGTATTCTATTTTATACCCAAAAAATTCATCGTTTGGGTGAAGTGCATGAAGGTACTGCTACCATGGACTATATGCCAGAAGAGCAAGAGCGTGGTATAACTATTGCTTCAGCTTGTACTCATTGCGAGTGGCAAGGGCATCATATTAATATCATTGATACCCCTGGTCATGTTGATTTTACTATTGAAGTGGAGCGTTGCCTACGGGTTTTGGATGGTGCGGTGGGGGTGTTTTGTGCCGTGGGTGGAGTAGAACCACAATCTGAAACGGTATGGCGTCAATCAGAGCATTTTAACGTGCCAAAACTTGCTTTTATTAATAAAGTCGATAGAGCAGGAGCAAACTTTGCTTCCGTGTTTGATTCCATACAAAATCGTCTAAATACCAAAACTATTTTGCTAACCATGCCCCTTGGTGAGGGTGAAGATTTTGAAGCTATTTTAGATATTGTTTCTGAAGAACGTCTTGATTTTACCGATCAAGGTCGCGACATAAAGCGTTCAGCTTTAAGTGAAGAAGAAGCTAATATTTTAGCTCCTTGGCGTGAGAAATTTTTGGAAACATTGGCTGAAGCAGATGATATATTTTTAGAAGCATATTTAGAAGGCAAGAGTTGTAGTCTTGATGAAACTTATGCTGCCTTGCGTCGTGCAACTTTGGCTCGTAAGTTAACTCCTGTCTTATGTGGATCTGCTTTGCGTAATGCAGGAGTGCAAATGGTATTAGATGCCGTGTGTGCTTTATTGCCAGCACCTTGTGATGCTCAAGATGCTTTGGCCCTAGATGATAAAGATCACGAACAACATATTGCACCAGACCCACAAGCAGCACTTACAGCATTGGTTTTTAAGGTGCTCATGGATGGTGGGCGTAAGCTTTCTTTTATGCGAATTTATGCAGGTACTATTGAAGAAGGTGTGAGCTATTATAATAGTAGTGCTCAAGCTGAGGATAGGATTAGCCGTATTTATCGTATGCATGCCGATCATCGTGAGCAATTAAGTAAAGCTCAGTGTGGTGAAATTGTGGCTGTTGTGGGTTTGCGCCAAGCTCAAACTGGTGAGACTTATTGCTTGAAAAAACATCCTGTGCGTCTTGAAAGTATTACAAATTATGAACCTGTGATTACCTTGGCTCTTGAACCACGTAATGCTGATGAATGTTCAAGCTTAGATGAAGCTTTGGAACGATTTACCATAGAAGACCCAACTTTAAGGGTTAGCATTGATGATGGTTCGGGACATCGCATGCTCTCTGGCATGGGTGAGTTGCATTTAGATGTTATATTGGAACGTATAAAGCGAGAATACGGAATTAGCCCACGGGCTGGCCAACCACAAGTAGTTTTTCGTGAAAGCATACAAAGTGCTACCAAGGCTATGGCAGAATTTGATCGTGAACTTGGCAAGGAACATCATTATGGTAAGGTTAGTATAAGCATTGCACCTTTACCAAGGGGTAGTGGTAATGAAATAATCTTCGGTGACTTTTTACCAACAGATTGTATTAAAGATGCGCGAGCTTGTGCCAAGCTTGGTTTAAATAAAGCTTGGCTTGATGCGGCAGTGCAAGGTATTGAAGATAGTTTACAAAGTGGTCCTTTAACTGGTTATCCCATGCAAGATGTACGCGTTTGCATAGAACTTTTAGAAAAACGCGAAGGTGCTTCCACTGCTCCAGGTTATCATATGGCGGCCGGCATGGCCTTGCGAGAAGCTCTGCCTAAGGCCAGTCCACACATTCTCGAACCAATTATGTCAATTGAAATATCCGTACCGGAAACATTTTTGGGTGCTGCCATTGGCTTATTTAATACTTGTGGTGGGCGTATTGAAAATTTAGAAGATAAAGGGGCAAGTGCACAAAACGAGGATGGGCAAGGTGAGCCTAGTGGTCAAAAAGTTATTCAAGGTTTAGCACCACTGGCACGTTTATTTGGTTTTTCCACCTCTTTGCGCTCAGTAACTCAAGGGCGCGCAGGGCTTATGATGCAATTTGCTAAATTTGATACTGTTTAAATTATAATATTAAAACTTGATAAGATAGAGTATATGCAACCACGAGCCAAAAAAAGCCTAGGACAACATTTTTTGAAAGATAAAAATATTGCCCAAAATATTGTTAGGCTTTTAGACTTATCGCCTCAAGATAGAGTTATTGAAATAGGGCCAGGCCCAGGTGCTTTAACAAATATTTTGCAAAACACTGAGCTTAACAAACTTTTACTTATTGAAAAAGATAATCACTGGGCCTTTGAGCGTCAAAAGACTGCTGGGTCAAATACTCAAGCTGTACTAATGGACGCATTAACCATGCCATGGCAAAATATTACCCTTGATAATAGATGGAAAATAATTAGTAACTTACCATATAATGTGGCTTCGCCACTTATGTGGGATATTTTTGAAAGGGCAACAGGGCTTATACTTGCAGTATTTATGGTACAAAAGGAAGTGGGTTTGCGTTTAGTGGCAAAACCAAATACCAAGGATTATGGAGCACTTTCGGTATGGACACAAAGTTTTGTTAAGCCTAGCTGGGGCTTTAGTGTAGGGCCACGGGCATTTTCTCCACCACCTAAGGTCGATTCTGCTGTGCTTAGCTTTATGCCAGTTGCAATGCATGCGCGCCCTAAAAATCCAGAAACGTTGGCACGTTTGATAAAAATGTGCTTTCAAAACAGACGCAAACAACTTGGAACAATTTTTAAACAAAACAAAGCTGAAAATTATATCAATGCATTGGATAGTTTGGGGCTAAATTTACAATTACGTCCAGAAAACCTCACTCCAGAAAATTTTTGTGATATTTCACAATTAATTTCTGCATAGACCTTGACTTTGTAAGGCAGTCATGTTCCACTGTTCGTGCGCATAAATAGGCATTAGTTATGTTAACTTACTTAACTTTTGTATATTTTAATAAACAACACCGATGTTAATTTTTCTGTTTAGGTGTGTTTAAAAAGCTAAGCTTGCCTGACTTAGGCGGCAAAAACACCTGCAAAGGGTTTTGTTATCAACCTGACTAAGCTTGCCTTAGCTTTTATTGTGTGTGTTTGTTGTGCGGGGACTCTTTGTTTTTTGTTAACATAGGGTTTTTTATTATAATTTTAATAAAGAATTAGGTTTTAGGAGGAAGGAAATGACAAAAGCTGATTTAGTTGAGCAAATCGCTGGAAATGCTAGTATTACTAAGGCTGCTGCTGAGCGTGCTTTAAATGCTGTCCTAGAGGCAATTTCTGCAGGCCTTAAACAAGAAGAAAAACTTACTCTTGTTGGATTTGGTTCATTTGTGGTTGAAAACCGTAAGGCTCGTCAAGGGCGCAACCCTCGCACAGGTGAGGCTATTACAATCCCTGCTTCTAGAAGCGTAAAATTTCGTCCAGGTAAACAGCTAAAAGAAAGCTTGAACTAATTTTACTTATAGCTCATTTGGGCTTTATAAAATTTTGAAACACGCTACCTTTATGGCAGCGTGTTTTTTATTTAAAAGGTGTTATCATTAAAAATAAATAAAGTGGTTAGGCTAATAACGTCTTTTAACTTTTTAAATGTCCACTGATTTTATTAAATTAACTTAGAGCTTAAAAATAACACACGATTATAATGTGGACATAGAATATTGTATATTAAATTTTATCAGATTAGCTTAAGCGACACTACTGGACTGTAAAAAATATGTTTTAAGGGGGCAAAAAAATGGAGTGGAGGGATTTAAGTCTTAAAAATAAATTTTTTGGAACATTGAGCATTGTTGTTAAAATTGTGGCTATTGTGGGAGTGATGTTTTTTACTTCCTTCATTACACTTGATGCTAGTGCTCAAAGACAAATGGCAGATTCAGACTTAAGTGTTTCCATATTACAGCGCGAAATAAAGTACTTACAGTGGGTTAATGCTTTATCAAGTCATTTGGCTGTGGGTGATGCAAGATCTTCACATCAACAAAGATGGCCTTGGTTGCGCTTTTGGGCAGTGGTATAGTAGTGAAGAGAGTAAGCAAATTTTAGCACAGTTTCTCGAAGTTCAAAGTTAATTTG
>CAYJDF010000021.1:10846-16658 GCA_964368845.1 uncultured Desulfovibrionaceae bacterium | reverse complement strand
CCACTGAAGTTGAAACATTGGCTGAACAGGCTAAAGTATTAAATGATTTGATTAAACAATTACAAGATGATATTTAATGTAATTATTTTACATAGCTTTAGACGCCGTTTTTATAATTTATGAAAGCGGCGTTTATTTTTTTTGATGAGATATTGCGGGCGCGATTCTTTTGATTTACGATTTTGTATTAGACCAAGGGTAATTTCTAGCCTACCAAGGTTAACATCCAAAAGTCTAGTGCGTACACTTTGCCCAAGTTTATAAATCTTACCATGCATGACCCCAATAAGCTCTTGTCTTTCTTGGTCATACTCAAAAAAATCATCCCCAAGATCTTTAATGCGAATCATGCCTTCAATGGGCATGGCTTCAAACTCTACAAAGACCCCAAAGTCAGAAAGTCCACAAATAATGCCATCAAAGCCTTCGCCAATGCGATCTTGAAGCACTAATACTGCTAGGCGTTTTGCCATTTCACGTTCAGCGTCAATGGCGGCTCTTTCGGTGTGATTTATCTTATCACCCAAGATAACAAGTTTTTGATTTGTGGGTATAGCAACATTATCAAGACCTAGAGCGTATTTTAGGGCTCTGTGTACCACCACGTCAGCATAGCGGCGTATGGGTGATGTAAAGTGGCAGTAGTTGGTGGAGGCAAGGCCAAAGTGTCCTATGTTTTCAGGGTAATACCTTGCTTGGGGCATGGTGCGTAGGGTTAAGCGACTAATTAGAAATTCTTGTGGACTTGCTTTGGCCGCGTGCAAAATAGTTTGTAAACTTGTTGCACTGGGCTGTTTGGGTAAGGTTTTTTCTAGGCTGGTGGTGGCAAGAGTGCGAAAAAGTCCCTCAAGGTGCGTGCTTTCTGGTTCAGGATGAATGCGATATAATAAGGGTATATCTTGCTCGGTTAAAAAGCGCGCTACGGCCTCATTGGTGGCAATCATAAATTCTTCAATGATTTGATGGGCGAAGTGATTTTCTTTTCTTTTTATATCAACTACACGTCCATTTTCATCAAAAATATATTCCGGTTCTGGCATATGAAACTCAAGGCTTCCTCTTTGTTCACGTACCAAAGCTAAGACACGCGCCAGTTGTAAAGCCTCCTCAAGCATATATAATATTTTTTCGCCGTTAATGTCTTTTGTAAGTGCTGTGCGGCTACTCATATCTTTGTCAAGAACTAAGCTCTTGACTTGATTATAAGTTAATCTGGCAGCAGAACAAATATGGGCATGGGCAAAGCGGCTTTTTTGTACTTTACCATCAAGGGTAATGTATAGTTCTGCCAGCATAATAAGTCTTGTTTCATGCGGATTTAAACTGCATAAACCATTGGAAAGAACAGCAGGTAGCATGGGTTCAACGGAACGTGGAAAGTACCAAGAATTACCCCGCACTTGAGCTTCTCTATCAAGGGCAGAATTAGGGCGTAAATAATGTGTTACATCGGCAATGCCTACACGTAAACACCAACCGTTAAAACCGTCATTACTCTGGCTTAATTTTTGTACATGTATGGCATCGTCAAAGTCGCGAGCAGTTTCACCATCAATGGTTACAAATGGTAAGTGAGAAAAGTCTTCACGTCCTTCTAGGTCATGTTGTGTAGGTGATTTGGCAAAGGACATGGCTTCATTAAGAGCCGCTGTTGGAAAGTCTGCTGGTGCATTATGGTTGAGTTTAACTAAATTTTCTTGAACGCTTATATCTTCTTCAAAGCCAATGGTGGCTATTAATTGTGCAGTCCAAAGGTCAGATGCTAATTGTTCCACTGGTTTAACTAGTATAAGTTCACCGCGTTTGGGTAGTGTATCTAAATCTTGAGCATCAATGCGTAAAGTAAAAGGAAACCTTGGGTCTGATGGCTTGCATAAGAGAAAACGGGCTTGCTTATGTCCTTTTTCTTGATGCAAAACACGCACGCTTAGTTCCTTGGTGACGCGCTCTAAAACTTCAACAATACGTCCTTCAGGCTTGCTATGCTCAGAGCGGGTGCGCCTTCCGGGTAATAGGGCTACGCGTACTATGTCTCCATGCCATGCCGCCCCAGCTTGAGAAGGGTGGATGAAGACAGAGCTAGGCTTTGTGGAAGATTTGTTGTTTTGTGATTTATCATTAATTATATCAACAAAATGTGCCCCTGAACGCTGTATGCTATACTTACCAACAAGGGTGCGTATTTGAGATTTGGCAACCCACTGCCCACCGTGTAGACGCATAACACGTCCCTGCTCAATTAGTTGAAATAATACTTCTTCAACTAACTTTTTTTGTTTGCGCACAAAGCCACCGGCGCGTAAAATTTGATCTATGCGCATGGGCTTGTGACCAGCGGTTAAGAGCTCAAGAAGTGCTGTTGCACTAATACCTAAGCCAGACTTTGATGAAGACTTATCTTTGCTTTTAGATAAAAATTTTTTTTGTTTGACGCCCACACTGACACCTTAAAACATGATTAATAAAAAAAGGCTTTTCCATTATGCAATCACAAAAGAAAAGCCCTAAATTATGCATTAACAATTTATTGAATTATCAAAATTAATCCCTATTTCCACCAAAAAAGCGAAGCATCATAAGGAATAAGTTAATAAAGTCAAGGTAAAGGGTTAAAGCACCCAAGATAACTCCACGGCGAACCGCTGTGGCATCATCTAGCGGAGCATTAGCTCCAAACTCTTTAATTTTTTGGGTATCATAAGCTGTTAAGCCAGTAAAAATTAATACACCTATGGCACTTATTATAAAGTCCATCATGGCACTTTGTAAGAAAATATTTACAACCATAGCAATGACTAGACCAAAAAGCCCCATCATCAAAAAACTACCCATGCTGGTTAAGTCACGCTTGGTAACAAGACCATAAACACTCATGGCAAAAAAAGTGCCAGCTGTTACTACAAAGGCATTTACAATGGAGCCCATAGGATAAGCAATAAAAATGCTTGATAACGTAACTCCGGTTAGGCCTGAATAAAGTAAGAACAAACCAGTAGCAGTTGTGGCAGACATGCGTTGTACAGCGGCAGATATGGCCATAACTAAACCAAATTGAGCAATAATAAGTCCGATTAGTACAATGCTATTGCCAAAGATAAGTTGGCGGGCAGCCTCAGAATTTGCTACCACCCAAGCTAAAACTGCTGTAGTGCCAAGGCCAATGGTCATCCATTGATATACCTGACGTAAAAATATTGAAGCAACACTGACGCCCTGACTGGCAACAGTACGACTTGTTTCCATAATGACCTCCATATGGTGTTATGCCTATTGGCATGTAAAACTTGTTAAGTGTTATATATATCCTCAATGCCCAAAAAGCAAGGGTATTGACCATATAGTTAAGCAGTAAAATGTTATTTCAATGGCCTTAAGTCAGATTTCCAACTTTGCACACTTTGATATAAAAGCTTGGCTTCTGGCTCTGGTAAATCTTTGTATCGTTCGGCAAAGACATGAATATTAGTACCCCCGCGCGGTACAAAAAGTCCTTTAATATAGCACCAGCGTGGCTCAAGTAACTCCCACATATGATCTAAAATAGTATTGGTGATGGTTTCCATAAAGGATTGATGGTTACGATATGCAAACATGTAAAGTTTAAAACTCTTAGATTCCACACATTTTTCATGGGGAATATATTCCATAACAATTGTGCCAAAGTCTGGCTGCCCTGTGACAGGGCAAAGCGAAGTAAATTCTGGATAGCTAATACTTATCACATAGTTACGGTCTGGGTAGCAGTTGGGGAAGGCTTCTAATTGAAGTAATCCCGGTGCTCCTTGTGGGGTTGGCATTTTGCCTGTACCCAAGGTTTGTAAATGACTTACGGCATCTTGGCTTTTAGTATAGGTCATATTTTTCCTCTTGATAACGACTGGGTATAATTAATGGTGTAGAGTTTATAATGTTATTTGTGTTTACTGGCAAATGCTTTTTGTACTCATGAATGCACAATAAAGAGAGGCAAAGTAGCGTAGCCATAATATGAACTTGGCAAGAGTGAGGATTAAGTTTATCATAAAACGTGAAAAAAATTATAATGATGTGGTAAAACAGGAGTAAAGCATGCAAATACACATTAATACCTGTAATGCTGGAGAGATAATACCTCTTAGCAATAGTCCACTTATGGGTATGACAAGTCATATTAGTCTTGAAATCCCTCTACCAAGCTTAAAAGTTGGAGCAAGACTAGAGGTTCAAGGGCAAGATATATTTAGGGTTGTGGGGCGTGTTTTGCTACCAAGTCATGATAAGGCCCATGCTCAAATGTGCCCATTGCTAAAGGCTTTAGTACCGCTTGACGCTGGTAAGCTTAGGGTCAATATAGTGCGTCATGGCTATGCTCTAGCTTGGATAACGCTTTCTGATAAAGGTTTCATTGGACAAAGGGAAGATAGTAGTGGTCCAGCCATTGGTGATATGCTTGGCCAAAACTTACCATTATGTCATGAGCAAGGCTTTATTTTGCCTGATGAGGAATCAAGTCTACGTAATTTACTAATAGAATTAAGCCTTGGGCATGGTTATGATATAATTTGTACTACTGGAGGCACAGGCTTAGGACCTAGGGATGTTAGTGTTGAAGCAACTTTAGCTGTGCTAGAAAAACGCTTGCAAGGTTTTGAGCAGCTTATGATGCAAACAAGCCTAAATAAAACTCCGCATGCTAGTATTTCGCGAGCTGTGGCAGGAACCATTGGCCAATGTCTATGTATAAATTTCCCTGGGAGTAAGAAAGCCGTAGAAGAAAACTTGCAAGCTTTATTACCTGCGCTGCCACACGCATTGGCAAAGCTATTGGGTGACCCTGCCGATTGTGGTAGCTAATTGTAAAAAATCACGAGGCTAATATGGCTAAGAAAAAACGTTATCAATATGCTGCTGCTGATGAGCAGTGGGAGCAAGAACGCCCCAGTAGATCCCAAAAAAAAAGAGATAGTACGGCTTTACAAAAATTGGGTGAGGAGCTGGTGGCATTGCCATTAAATAAGGTAAAACAATTACCCATTAGTGCCGAGCTATATGAAGCTTTGGAGCTTATGGCACGTATTAATGATAGAGAAGGGCGTCGCCGTCAAATGCAATATATTGGCAAGCTTATGCGTGAATGCTCTGTGGATGAGCTACGTGCTGAACTAGATAGTGTACGACAAGGGCACAATGAAGTTACAGCCCATTTTCATCATGCAGAGCGGCTACGCGAAACCTTGCTTTTGGCAAATGCTGAGGAACAGTTAGAGCTATTAAAATCATGGCCTGAAGCTGAACGTTTGGAAGTATTAGACTTAGTTAAGCGTGCTATTAAAGAAAATTCTACTGCTACTAAGCGAGCTCTTTTTCGCAAAATACATACCGTATTGCAAGAACAAAATTAGAATTATTTATCAAAAAAACCGCTGATATGCTCGGTAATGTGCACCGTTGGTTGCATAAATCCGTGCTTTTCTAAAATTTTTATAATAATATCTTGAGATATATTTTGTACTTTGCTTTGCAATATGGGTTCAGGGCAAAGGCGGAGGCGAAAATCTTGTAAACCAGCCTTAGCTAATTCATTCTCAGCTAAAGATACACGATTAAGCAAGGAGGGTGTAATGTGAAGCCCATAATTAAAGCGTGTTAATAGGCAAGGGCTAGGCTTTTGCTCTGTATTGTCAAAACCATACTTTGCACCTATTTGGCGTATGTCACCCTTACAAATTCCACAATTAGCCAACGGTGAAATGACATTAAGCTCTTTTAGGGCTTGCAAACCTGGTCTATGGCTTTGCAAGTCATCGGCGTTTGTCCCATCACAAAGAGTGAG
>CAYJDF010000021.1:0-10746 GCA_964368845.1 uncultured Desulfovibrionaceae bacterium | reverse complement strand
TTAGCGGCGTAGGCTAAAAATCTACTATCTAAACCACCAGAAAAGGCTAGGGCTAAAGGAGTATGATTATGTAAAAAAGTTTGTAATTTATGCCAAGGCATTTTTATGGTCTTTGCCTGTGCGACAATATGTGTTGCTAATAATATGAAACCTTACCAAGTAAGACGTACCTTTGCTCCACGCTTGGACATGTGCTCTTTACATTGTTTAATGGTGTATTGCCCATAGTGCACAATGGAAGCAATCAGTGCAGCAGATGCTTTACCTGTGCTAACAGCATCATACATATGCTCAGGGTTTCCAGCTCCTCCTGAAGCAATAACAGGTATGCGCACAGCTTCACAAATGGTGCGGGTAAGGTTTAATTCATAACCATCACGTGTGCCATCAGCATCTATGGAGTTAATACAAAGTTCTCCTGCTCCAAGTTCAGCACACTTTATGGCCCAAGCTATGGCATCAAGGCCCATATGCTTGCGACCACCATGGATGACTATTTCATAACCAGATGGGATAGCAGAAGTTTTTTCTACTTGTTTGACATCCATTCCAACCACAATGGCTTGCGAGCCAAAAGCTGCAGCACCTTCACTAATAAGGTTAGGATTTGTTACTGCTGCGGAATTAATTGAAATTTTTTCTGCTCCGGCTAGAAGAACTGCACGCATATGCTCTACAGTAGAAATTCCCCCTCCTACACTAAAGGGGATGAAGATTTGTTTGGCTACATTTCTTACTACATCTAAAAAAATACCTCTATTTTCATGTGAGGCTGTAATATCATAAAAAACAATTTCATCTGCCCCTTGTTCATAGTATTTGCGGGCTGTTTCTACTGGGTCGCCTATGTCTACATTACCTTGAAAGCGAACCCCCTTGGTGAGCTGACCATTGCGCACATCAAGGCATGGTATGATTCTTTTGCTAAGCATGGGCCTCTCCTGTGCAATAGTCACTGAAATTTTGCAAAATTTTTAGGCCAGGAGCACCACTTTTTTCTAAGTGGAATTGAATGGCCCATAGACCATCACGTCCATAAACACTGCAAAATTCTAAACCATAATGAGTAGTGGCAATGATATACTTTTGTTCAGGGCGTACATAATAGCTATGCACAAAATAAAATTCCGCATGCTTTGGTACATCATTAAAAAGCAGGCAATCCTGCTTATATTGCAGGCTATTCCAGCCCATGTGAGGAATGCGTATGGGTGTGCCATCTTCTTCGCATAAGTCATTTGAAAACTGCTCACAAGTACCGGACATAATACCTAATGTTCTAGTATCATTTTCTGCACTGCTATCAAGTAATATTTGACAACCAAGGCAAATACCAAGCAAAGGTTTTTTTATGCTGACAAGCTCAGTCAGCAATGCGCCCATACCAGTATTTTGTAGGTGTTGCATGGCTTGCCCGGCAGCTCCCACCCCAGGAAAGATAATGCCTTTAGCTTGCCTAAGTATACTTGCATCAGATGTAATAATACTTTCAATATCAAGGTACTTTAGGGCACGTTGCACACTGGTTTGGTTGCCAGCTTCATAGTCAACTATTGCTAACATGTTTATCCTCTATTCTATAGTAACGCTTTTGGTAAAGTTACGGGGCTTATCCACACTAATCCAAATTTTGCGCCATTTCATAGCTCAATAATTGTAGGGTAGGTAGAGCAAGAAAGGCACAAAGCGAACCTTTTTAATGAGCATGTGAAAATAAACAAAGCTCATTAATCTCAAGCTAATTAATCTCAATCTCATCCATTTTATGCTTGGCATTGACCAAGGCAATGACCTTACCACTATGACTTGTACTTCGGCAATATTGGACTTCTTAGCTTTTGGAAACAAACATCATAAAGAGCTAGGGCAAATGTGTCCGCCTTGTACATAGGCAAGACCGATAGAATAATAATTGCAATACTTAAAGTCTTGCAAAGCCTCTATCACTAGGAGTATGCTGGCCTATGCCCTGTATATACTATAGTGCCACACATTTGATATTCCTAAAATATGTAACGATGTTGTATCCTAATGAATTATGGGTTTCCAATCATGTTTAAGTATGCTTCGTTAAGTATTTCAATTTCGGCTTTTTCATGTAGTGTGGCCATAAATAATTGAAACATTTTTTCCTTTTTTTGCATGGATAGAACATTACCAATAATTTGTTCCATGGCATTAAGCTGTGCGTCTTGAGAGTCTTTTATTTTTGCAACACGCGCAAGCACAGCACCTTGTTTGCCTTCAACACTTGCTCTATACACTACTGGCAACCAAGCTCCTTGCTCAGCATCAAAGAGAGCCACACTTAAGTCTGCTTGAGGTCCAAGAATACCAATATCACCATCACGCTGCACATCGGCAATGAGTTTGATTTGTTCAGTTACTTGTGCAGGAGTTTCGCTATCTAAGGTTTTGCGCAGCTCTGTAGCCTTGCTCATGGTCTTTTCCATGGCAGAACTTTCAAGTAGAAGCTTTGATATTTCTTCTTTTACCTCAGCAAAGGGGCGAGTGGTTGTGTTGGTTTTTTCCTTAACTTTTGCCACTATATAGGTGTTATTATCAGCATTTATGGACGCATCTAAAGGCACACCAGCCGCTGTTGCAAAAATTTGAGCTGAACCTTCTGGTTTAATATTTAGTAGTTTTTCTAATTCAAATGCAGAGAGCAAACCGGAGTTTTGAAGCTCCAAGTTATGTTTTTTGGCCGCTGCACTTAGGTCATTACCTAGGATATTGGCTTCAATTAAATTATCTAATACTTCACGTAGTTTAGCCATACCCATTTCTTGTGCAAGCTGATTGCGAATGTCTGACTCAACTTCTGCTAAATCCATGGTTTTTTCTTGCTCTATTTCATCAACTTTAATGAGATGTAGACCAAAGTCAGTGCGTATAGGTGAAGACATTTCACCATTTTGCATGCTAAATACTTTATCATTAAATGGTTTAACTGTGTCGCCAACATTAATCCATTCAAGACTACCACCATTTTCAGCTGTTGTAGTATCTTGAGAGTACTCTGTGGCAAGGGCTGAAAAGCTTGCTCCGGCTTTAAGTTCTGCTTCTATTTCAGTCATTTTTGCAGTAACTTTTTCCACTTCTTCAGGGCTTGCATCAGGTGCAAGAGTTAATAAGATATGGCTTACTTTTGCTCTGGCCGGTTTTATAAATGTAGCTTTATTATCTTCATAAAATTTTGTAACAGCATCAGTAGTTACACTGGCAGGGCTCACAATGCCGGTGGGGCTTACTACAACATAGTCAATGCTAGCTTTGGCTGGAATGCTATAAGCTTGTTTATTGCTTTCATAGTGTGCTTTAATACTATCTTCAGCTGGGGCAGAGATTTCAGCTAGGGCATCTTCCATGGGGAAAAATAAATATTCAACATCTCGCTGTTCATAGGTAAAGTCAAAGAAAGCAGATATTTCTTCACTAAAAGCTTCGCCTGTTATGGTCATATCACGACGCAACTTTCCTTCTAGTAGTTGGTCGCGCACAAGATTTTCAAAGTCACTTAGTCTCTGCTGTTGAGCTGTAATAATGCGTTTATAAAGCTCTGGGTCAAAGACGCCCTTGTCATTATGAAATGCAGGTATTTCTTCTATAGCGCTGCGCAATTCGGCAGGAGAAATTACAATATCAAGGCGTTTGGCTTCTTGTTGCAAAAGCATAGCCAAAATCATTTGCTGTAATACTTGCTGAGGTACTTGTAATTGTTGTATTTGTGCTTGAGTTATTTCTGGGTTATTTCGTCGTACATTATCAAGGGCTTGCATATAGGCTCTTTCAAACGCCACCACTGTAATTGGTTCATCATTAACTGAGGCAACAATGGTTGTTGGGTTGGCACTTTGCATACTACCAACACCCCAAAAAACAAAGACCAAAATAATTAAACCAAAAGCTAATTTTACTCCAAAGGATTGAGAATTAGAACGAATATAATTCAGCATATTTACTCCAATATATAATTTTTATTTTAATTTGTTTTTATAAAGTTAAGGATGGGGAAATACAAGGTTATGATAAGAAAAATCTACTCCACATCAATGCCCATAGCCCTATATTCATTGAGTTTGTTTCTAAGGGTGCGAACAGAGATGCCAAGTAAATCTGCAGCTTGTGTTCTATTGCCTGAGGTCACTTCTAGACCTTTTAAGATCATAATACGCTCCATTTCATGTAAGGGTATTACCGAATCACCAAATATAGGAGCATTAGTTTCAGAGTTTGGTAAGCTTTCCTCCGCCGTATCTTTCATTACTTGAGAGTTTTCTGTTGTAATATCATCACCAAAAATAGGCCAAGCATCTGGATCTAGCAAGAAGTGCCCAGGCTCAATGGGGCGACCGTTGGCTAAAAGCACAGCTCGCTCCATGAGGTTTTGTAATTCACGCACATTGCCGGGAAATTCGTAATTTAATAACCATTCCACTGCTTGATTGGAGAGAGAGCCCTTGGCAAGAGCATAATCCTTGGTGTAGGTTTCAATAAAAAATTTAGCTAGGGTAAGTACATCGTCTCCACGTTCGCGAAGTGAGGGTAAACGTAGAGGAATAACATTTAAACGGAAGAAAAGGTCTTGGCGAAATTTTCCTTCTTTGACCCAGTCTTCAAGGTCTCGGTTGGTGGTAGCAAGAATACGCACATCAACGCGCACAGTGTCTGTTCCACCCACGCGGTCCACTTCACTTTCTTGTAAGACACGCAATAACTTTGCTTGCAAACCAAGGTCCATTTCGGAAATTTCATCAAGCAAGATAGTACCACCGTTAGCCAGCTCAAATTTACCCAATTTACGCGCAATAGCTCCGGTAAATGCCCCCTTTTCATGGCCAAATAACTCACTTTCAAGCAAGTGTTCTGGCAAAGCTGCGCAGTTTACAGCTACAAATGGGCCATTGCTTCTATCGCTCCACAAATGTAAAGCGCGTGCAAACAGTTCCTTACCTGTGCCAGATTCCCCGTTAATAAGCACTGTGGCCTTAGATGGTGCAACTTGCCTTGCCAAAGCCATGACTTTTTGCACAGCTTGGTGGTTACCAACAATACGTGGACCACTGGCAAAGCTTGCAGAGCGTCCCCCAAGGGTTGATGAAGCTGGGGCTTGAGTCGCTTGCTGTGGCGCACGCGCAACGGCTGCTATTTTATCAAAGTCCAGTGGTTCAAGCCAATAGTCCGCTGCTCCAAGCTCCATAAAACGCTGAGCTTCGTCGGCATTGCCTTTATCTGTGATGATAATGATGGGGGGAAAATCAGGGTCGTCTTGGCCAACACTAAGTAAATCTTCTGCTTTATAACCGGGCAACCATGGGCGTGTAAAAATAACCCCAGGCCCAGATTTACGCACAAAGGCGGAGGCACCTTGGAGGTTTTCGGCTATGCCAAGTTCATATCCGGCATCACGTAGTTCTGGAAAAACACGTGTTACAGCGTGAGCCGGGGCAAGAAAAAGTATACGACGTGTGGACATACTTGTATCTATTTAACCTCTTATGGGTTAAATAGCAAGTGTCACTTTCCTTTATAAAGTAAATAGGCTATATTTTTTTGGACTAGGGTGATACTTTAAGATTTTTTTTTAAAGTATCCTTGGTGTAAATGGTTTTTTTTGAGCTTTTAATGTTAAAATAAAAGGTAAAATATGCGCGACGAAATGTTACGGAAAATATTTGAACAAGTTGGTAAAGGGCAGCTTAGTGTTGATGAGGCCCTTAGCAAAATACAACTAGCACCCATGGAAGATGCCATTCATGGCTTAACTTTAGATACAGAACGTAACTTACGTACTGGACTTGGTGAGGTTGTTTTTGCACAAAATAAAAATGACTCCCAACTCATTAGTGCCATGGAAAACTTAGGGAAAAATGCTTCTGTGTTGGCTACTAGAGTAAATGCAATCCAAATGGAATTATTACAAAAGCACTTTTCATCAGGATCTAGTCTTGCCGAAGGAGGGCTTTTTAGCCTAGGTCAAAGCCTACCATCTAATCCTCCTTGGGCAACTCATGGTGATGTATTAGTAATGTCTGCGGGGGCAGCCGATAGGTCTGTAGCCTTAGAGGCCTTTGGTGCTTTACACTTTTGGGGTATAGATGTTGGTTTTATTGCTGATGTAGGCGTTGCAGGTTTACATAGGTTAAAGGCACATGTGCCAGCCATGCATAAGGCTAAAGCCATTATAGCTGTTGCAGGTATGGAGGGTGCACTGCCTAGTGTGCTAGCTGGGCTTGTGCGTTGCCCAGTGGTGGCTGTACCTACCTCTGTGGGCTATGGAGTAGGGCATGGTGGGCTTGCAGCCCTTTCTACCATGCTATGCACTTGCGCACCTGGCATTGCCGTTTGTAATATTGATAATGGCTTTGGTGCAGCGGCATTTGTGGCAAAATGTATTTGGGCAGGTTCTAGCAAGGCATAAGATTAAACTAATATTCATAAAATATTTAACTTTTTTTATGTGTTATTTATGCGGTTTATGTTCTTAAAGAGTAAATAGGCATGGTGAGAATACTTATCATATGGCGAAGATTATTGACAAGAATTTTTTTCCAAGTTATTTTAACTTTGTATCAATCACAACTCGTTTGAGGAGGCGCGTTATGAAGAAAATGGTATGGAGCATAGTTGCTCTTTTCGTATTGGCTATTGCTGTTCCTGCGCTAGCAGCTCAGCCTGAAGTTCCTGCAGATGGTATTCAAATGAAGAACGGTAAAAAAGCCGTTGTATTCAATCACAGCACCCACAAAGACATCACTTGTGGTAGCTGTCACCATCCCGTGGATGGCAAGGAAGACTTCCGTAAATGTAGCACAGCTGGCTGTCATGATGACTTTAAAGCCAAAAAAGGCGTTAAGAGTCTTTATTATGTCATGCATGCCAAGAAAGGCACCAAGTTTGATACTTGCGTAAGTTGCCATGCTAAGGTTGCTGGTGCTGACGCTGCCAAGAAGAAAGAACTTACTGGTTGCGCTAAGTCCAAGTGTCACCCCTAGTTTTTTAACTTGATGTCAGAATTAAATAAAGCCCGCTTTGCGGGCTTTATTTATGCGAGCTTGCAAAGTAAGCACGCAAGAAAATATGGTCGGCGTAGTCGGCATCCCTCAAAAATTAATTTAACTCTTTTTATTTCCCACAATCTTCAGTCAAAATAACATTGGCCCACTATTTGCAAACAGTCCTTGTGTATGACCAAGAGCAATAGATTAATATGATTGCTCAAAAAGGCTTACAGGAGGATTTTTTCATGCAAGAGACTATGTTTAGTGCTGTTTTTGGTGCTTTAAGTACAGAACACCGCATGAATTTCATTGCCAATAATTTGGCGAATGTTAATACCAACGGCTATAAACGCGATATGTTGGCTTTTAAAGATACCATGGCTAGCTTTGCGCATGATGAAATACGCGAACCTCTTGCTACTGTGCGCTCAAAGCCTTTATTTCCCGACCCGAAAAACATGGCAAGACCACGTATTGCTGTATCAAAAACTGATTTTTCGCAAGGTTCTATGCATTTTACCGGTGATCCTCTTGATGTGGCTATTAATGGCGAAGGATTTTTTAAAGTGAACTCTCCACAAGGAGAGTTGTATACACGAAATGGGCACTTTGTTCTTTCATCGGAAGGTACGCTGGTTACCCCACAAGGTTGGACTGTGCAGGGCACAGATGGTGAAATTGTTATTCCACCAGGTACACGCGATGTAAATATTTCAGGTGATGGACAAGTATTTGCTGATGGGGAGCTTGTTAACAACTTAAACTTTGTAAGTGTGGACAATTTACAGAACTTGGAAAAACAAGGCCAAAATCTTTATAGACCAAGACCAGATGTACCCGTAGCGGAGATTGATCCACTGGCTAACGGCGCAAGGCTTTCTCAAGGTTTTGTAGAAACAGCCAATGTGGAAGTTGTTACGGAAATGGTAAATATGATTGAAGTTCAGCGTCAGTTTGAGGCATATCAAAAGGTTATTCAAACCTCAGACTCAATAGATAGTACCGCAATACAAAAAGTGGGCAGGCTTGGCTAACTAGCTTAAATGCCAAAAAATAAGGAGAAAAAGTTATGATGCGTTCCCTTTGGACTGGTGCCACAGGCATGATGGCCCAGCAATTAAATATCGATGTTATTTCAAATAACCTTGCCAACGTAAACACCACTGGTTTTAAGAAAAGCAGGGCCGAGTTTGAAGACCTTATGTATCAAACCATGAAGATTGCAGGTTCTATTACTGAGGGTGATAACGCTCTACCTGTAGGTATTCAGGTGGGTATGGGTGTTCGCCCAACGGCAGTGCATAAATTCTTTTCACAAGGTGACTTCCAAAATACCGGCAATGCTCTTGATATAGCCATTGAAGGTGATGGATTTTTTCAAGTGGAGGTCAATGGCGAACTTATGTACACCAGAGCTGGCTCTTTTAAATTAAATCAAGATGGTACAATAGTTACAGCTAATGGATATATTTTACAGCCAGAATTTGCTGTACCACCTGAGACAAAAAATATTGCCATCTCACCTCAAGGTCACATTGCGGCTCTTGATGCTGCTGGTGAAGAAATAGCTGGTGCGGACATTCCATTATATACATTCATCAACCCAGCTGGTCTTGATGCGCGTGGGCGTAATTTATACACCCCCAACGATGCCTCTGGTGATGAGCTTGAGGGTGAACCAGGTACAGACAATGTTGGTACATTAGCTCAAGGTTTTCTTGAAATGTCCAACGTAGAAGTGGTAGATGAAATGGTTAATATGATTGTTGGCCAGCGTGCTTACGAAGTTAACTCCAAGTCCATTCAAACCTCCGATTCCATGCTCGGTATTGCGGTGCAATTAAAGAGGTCATAATTATGCTAGCTTTTTACCGTGCACAATCTCTTTTTATATGCTTTGTGGCCTTGGTGGTGCTGCTAGCATTGTGTGCGGTTGACGCTAACGGTGCTGGTTTACCTTTAAGTCCTGAACAACAAATGGTTAGAAGCCCACAAGTGCGTAATAACATGATGAAACCACAATTTACGCCTAAGGCTTTAGAAATACAAGAAGCTACCGACTGGCGCATAGGCATTCGCAGTGCGGCTGTTACCAACAGTGATATGGTCTTGCTTGGTGAAATTGCAGAACCTTTAGGCCCAGTACCTAAGGAGTTGTGGCAACAATTAAGCAACCAAGCTCTTTGGCCTGCGCCACCCGAAGCTGGTAAACCTTTACAAATTAATAAAACGCGTCTTTCTAAAGCTTTAGCTGAGGCTTTAAAGGATTATGCTCCAAGATGCATTTTACCAGCCTCATTAGCCATACAACGTGGTGGGCTTGTATTACAAGAAGATGACTTGCGCAACTATGTTGTCAGATATTTGACTCCACAATTACAAGCCATGCCCGGCACAGCAGATGTGGCAGAGTTTCGTCTACCGCCTTATATCTTTTTAGCTCACGGGCAGCAAAAGGTGGACTTAGAGGTGGGCAAGATTGCACCAGGACGCATTAGTTTTCGCTTTATAGTACAAGAAGCCGATGGTGGTGTTTTGCGCCGTGCAGCTGGTACTGCTTTTATCAACCTTTGGGTTGAAGTACCCTCAGCAGCACGCCCGCTTAATAAGGGTGATGCTTTAAATACTCAAGATATAACTTTTATTCGTGTAAATGCAGCTCATTTACGTGGCATGCCTTGGGATGGTCGTGGCGGTCCTTGGCAAATGGTGCGTGCGGTTAGTACGGGGCAGCCTATTTTTCAATCTGACTTACTTGGACTTGCTATGATTCGCAAAGGTTCCATTGTGCGTCTAATTTATGAGCGTGGTAATGTGCTTATGGAAGTACAAGCCGAAAGTTTAGCCGATGGTGAACCGGGAGCAACCATTCCGGTGCGAAATTTGCAAAGTAAAAAACAAGTATACGCAACCATACGTGATAACAAAACTGTTATAGCACAATAAACATAGGGGAGAAGTGAGGGAAATATTATGAAAAAGTTTACTTTAATGAACAAAGGTCTTGTACTTGCCATGGCATTATTATGCCTTGGTTGCCAAAGTGCCAAGCAAAAACCAGAGGTAGTAGCACCTGTTGCTCATACTCCAGTTTTTAACGAAGGCACAAGGGTAAATAACCCTGGTTCGCTCTTTGCCGAAAGTGATGTTGACCCATTATTTTCAGATAGTCGCGCTAGACGCGTGGGTGATATTGTAGTGGTTAATATTTTAGAAAATACTGCTGCCAAAAACTCTGCTGATACCACGGCTGAAAAAGAAAGCAATAATGACTACAGCATTACTGCAGCCTTTGGTAGAACCACTATGAATATGTTTCCATATATCCCCGGTGGGGTAAAAAACTTTGATATGCCAGTGGGTGAAAATACCAGTGTGCTAAATACCTCATCTAGCAGTGATTTTGATGGATCTGGTGAAACCTCGCGTGAAAATCAGGTGACAGCATCCTTGGCAGCTAGGGTTATACGTGTATTACCCGGAGGACTATTGCAAATTGAAGGTGTGCGCCAAACTCGCGTGAATGAAGAAACTCAATATATTGTCATTACAGGTACAATACGTTCTCGTGATGTGTCTGCTGAGAATACAATTAACTCAACTCAAATTGCTGACGCCAATATTCAATACTACGGTAAGGGTGTATTGGCAGATAAACAAAAGCCTGGTTGGTTTACTAGATTTATGGATAATATGTGGCCGTTTTAGTCATTATAGCATGATAAGTTCAAAAGCCCCTGCA
>CAYJDF010000020.1:24170-27670 GCA_964368845.1 uncultured Desulfovibrionaceae bacterium | reverse complement strand
TGGCATATTTACCAGCTAAACCTGCTCGACTGCTTTGGCGAGTGCAGGCTCGCAACATAGGTCGCTTATCTAATATTGACAGTGTATTACCAGAGTTAATCAATGCAGCTTTGCCTTGGATAGGACGTTCAATTAATACACAAGTTATAGTGCAAGAAGATTTAGGCACCTATGAACCCACTAAGTAAATTGACTGTCACTCAAGCACCTAGATAGTCGACGCTGAAAAACAGATAACACTTTTAAAATATTCTAATAAAATTGCCAGAAAAAAGGTGGGCAGCATACTTTTTTGGCGAATTTATGACGCAAAAGAATGGTTTTTCAAGCGACAACAAACAAAATTTGAGAGTACTCAAATTTTTCGCTAAAAAAAACTAGCGGGAATTCACTTCCTGTGACTGCAAAGCGGTGTTTGAAGTGAGCGTGCCTTTCTCAGAAAGACGTAAAAACGTCTTTTCAGCATCGCCTAAATAGTGGCTAATGCCCCGGTGGTTGTGATTGAAATTCACGTGTATCGGACTCAACCTCAAGAATAGGCTTTTTAATAGGTAGGGGCAAGTTGGCCCACATTTCCAATGTATTAGGTATAAAATCTAACCTAAAATACCAGGTAAGCCCATCAAAATACCGCGTAAAATGAGAGGTTTTAAATTTTAATTCTTTTTTTACCTTGCTCATAGGGCCAAAAAAGTTACGCATAATGGCAGTTTCTTCACTACTCCATCTAAAAGTTCCCATTTGCATAAACTGCTCTATGAGGCGCAAAAACTGCCGAGCTCCTTCATTGCTTTGTTTGGTTTCTGGAAAGGTAACTTCCACACCAGTTATTACTTTATCTTGCATATATATGCTAAGTAACACACCAAATCCATAATCAACTAAGTAGCCTTGTTGTGTTTTGCGAGCATCTTTCAAAGTTACATAGCTCGTTTCGTACTTGCCCCAAAATCTTTGGAAAGACTCCCATAAAAATTGCGGAGCACTAGGTTTTGATTCTTGACTTTGACAAGCAAGCAGCAAACTCAATAAAAGAAGCATGCATGTAAAAAGTATCATCTTGCTATATAATTTCATGATGACTTAGCCTCAGCTGCTGGTTCCCAAGGTGGTGGGGGTCGCCATACCCAAAGTAAGGCAAGCAGAGGAATTAAGCCCAAGGCCTCAGCAAATAATCTATTTGTATGAGGTAAGAGTAACCACCAAATCCCAAAGGCTATAAGAGGAACAAGTACAACCACAGCCCATTGCCATAAAGTTAATGGCTTAACCTTGTATTGGAAATATGATACGGTACAAAGAGCCACCCAAAGTTTTGTTAACATAATGGATAAGGCAGCCCCTTCTAGTGGTTTGATTTGAGTTAAATAATAACAAAGCACTATATTTAACGCCAATCCACTTGCATAAAAAATCAAAAGTAAGCGATGTTTGCGCATGCTTATCATGGCATATGCCGCTAAGTTGTGTAAAAATGCTGTTGCTATACAGGGGGTTAAAATGCGCTGTGCTGTTACAGCCATGTCATAGTTTGGGCCGTAAATAAAGGTTAAAATACGATCACTCTCCACACAAATTATATATATAAGCGGCATACAAGCAGCCCATAGACTACGCGCAGTTTGACCAGTTAACTTCTGAAATTCAAGCCTATTACCATCCCACAGCTTTGCCATGACTGGAAAAACAACCTTAGCTAAGAGCGCGCTTGATACTAACACAGACAGTCCATCTACAACTTCCCATGCCACACTATAAGCACCCACGGCGGCATCGCCACCATATTTTTTCAAGAAAAATACATTGAGCTTATTATAAAGTATGGCACATGAAGCAATACATGTAAAAATAAAGCCTTGCTTGTATTGACGCGCTATGTTGCCCATATCCACAAGGCTGATGCCAGCCAATGGATTTCGACCCAAGGCATTAAGAGCTATAATCATAAGCAATATAGATTCAAGAGGTTTATAAAGTGCAATATAAATGGGAGAAGCATCAAAAAGTATTAATATAATACCAGTACCAATGCCTAAAAGACTTGCTGGAACCCGAACTCGCATTTCAACATCTTGACGCCCTCTAGCTTGGCACAAGGCAAAAAATGAGTCAGTAATGGCATCAAGCCCAAGCCCAGCAGCTATGGACATGACAATTATGCGTAATTCAAAAGTATAATCTTGCCAGCCAGTAAAAAACCATGTGCCCACAAGTGCTATACATAGCAGCACTGATTTTAACCAAGTAACAGAACCAAGTAATTGCCTTGGACGGCTTTCGCGCCTTGCAAAACTTGAAATTAGGTAGTCATTTAGCCCTACATCCGCCACAAGACGCACTATATATCCGAAAGATAGGGCAAGCATAATCTGCCCAAGCACATCTTGGCTATGACGAGCAAGAATAATGGTAAACAATGTCCACGTTACATCGCGTGTCCACTGCGCACCTAGTACATAACCTAGGCGCTGCGGGATGCTTTTTAATTTGGCCATTTATACCGATAAGGGTTTAAATATTAAATACAAAGAAACGAACTTACTGCCTGCCAAGTTGTACAATAGCCTTAAAGCCTGGCTTTAACTCTAGGTCAGCATTTGGTATGGTTAGCTCAACTGTAAAGTATGATGGAACTTCCACTCTCGTATCATTACTTGTCCAAGCAATCTTTGCAACTGTGGCAGCAAAAACCTTGTTATCTAGTGAAGGTATAGTAACATTAGCTACATCGCCTACTTTAAGATTATCCATATCTCCTTCAAAAACTTGAACCTGAATGAGCATGGGGTCCATCTTTCCTATAATGATAGGCGCGGAGCCAGCGCCAAGCTGTGTTCCTGGGTAAAGACCTACAATAACAGATAAAACATGTCCATCCATAGGTGCAGTAAGCACTAATTCTTTAGGTAAAGTACTGCCTTTTTTGATGGTCGTACCAAAATAGTCACTCAATTCTTCAAGCCTTTGTGCAAAGTTGGCTTCTTGTTGTGATATATTGGTTTGAAGCAAAGAAATACGCTGTCTTAATGAATTAACATCGCCTTCCATACGCTTAAAAGCTTGGTTAGAGCCAAGACCTGCATCCGCAAGCTTTCTTGCCTTATTACGTTCTGCAACAAGCTCTGCAAGTTGGCGCTCTAAGGCTAATTTTTCACGGCGTAAGTTCTCTGTACCTGCACCAAGTGTAATTTCTTTTTGTAAAACACGCTCTGCCTGATCCACCAAGGAATAGCGCAGAAGAATTTGATTTTCAACAACGCTTTGACCTGGATTAACTAACACTTCTTCCACTATGGCATTAAATGGCAAAGCTTCCGCCCTGGTAACAGCGCTTACAATCTTACCATTCAAAATTGTAGCATGCCCACTAGGTGGGGGTGGGGTGGGAGCTGATGGTGCAGGTTTTGTTTCATCCGTATCTTGAGCTTTGTCTTCAACCTTAGCTTCTTCTTTAGGTGCACTTTTTTCTTCTGCGGCAAACAGTGCTACACTATTAAAAG
>CAYJDF010000020.1:21373-24070 GCA_964368845.1 uncultured Desulfovibrionaceae bacterium | reverse complement strand
TCTTCTTTAGGTGCACTTTTTTCTTCTGCGGCAAACAGTGCTACACTATTAAAAGCCAAAAAACAAAATATACATAAGCAAAGTATTTTTCTTAATATATGCATTTAAAATACCTCCTTAGCGGGCGTGCCAATATAACGCTCTGTTAAGACACCTGCTAAATTCATCCATTTAAGCTTTGCTAAGTTAAAGTCAAGCTCATGTTGAATATAGTTAATACGTGCCTCAATTAAGCTTTCTTGAGTGTTGGCCACTGCTGGATATGCTGCAATGCCTTCGCTAAAATTAATTTCTGCTTCCTTGGCCTTCATGTTAGCTACATCTAAACTGGTTTGTGCAATTTTCAGACTTGTTTTGGCAAGGTCAAATTCTTGTTGTGCTTCAATCCAGTCATTTGAATATTCAGTACGTGCATGATTAAGTTCTTGAAATGCAAGTGCTTTTTGCATGCGTGCAGTTTGTACACCACGATAACGCTTACCCCAGTCTATCAAAGGGAAATCAAATGTTAAGTGCACAAATGTATCTTCTACTCCGTCTGGGGGTTGATACTGCCCAGAAGGGGGATAATTATTAACTTGTAGTGACATATCAGGAATGTACTTTGCCCACGCTAGCAAAATACCAAAGTCACTTAATTCCACTTGAGCACGCATTAAAAATTCATCTTCTTGCACTACCCAGCGATCTTCCCAATGTAAGCTTTGACCGTCAAAACCTTGGAACATGCTTTCAGCATCGCTGGTTTCAATATTTAATTTTTGCTGAAGCTCTACACCAGCCACAATCTTTAACTTGGTACGTAGCATTAAGTTTTCAATTTCAATGCGCTCAAGTTGCAATTCAGCTTCGCGCTCTTTTTGCACTGCAAGGTTTAGCGGCACACCTTGGCGACCATCTACAGATTCTAGCTGTTGCCAATAGGCCGTAAGTTTCTTGGTAAGAGGTAAAAGTTCTTTTTGCACCTCAACAATTCTATTTTTTGCTTCAAGTTTTTGATAAATGGTGGCAACATCGTAAATGGTCTCAGCAATGGCCTTACGATGTGTTGCAATTGCTAGATTAACCATGGCTGTTTGACTTTGATGATTAAAATATGCATTGATTGGATTTGGGAAAGCAGCGTAAAATGATACATCAAACTTTGTTTGCCCATAGTCAGAGGGAAGATTATCGCCGCCCATGTTATATGCCGTTATGTTATTTGAAACACCTACGGACATTCTTGGCTCTGGTAGATAGCCCCAAATGGCATCAGTTAATTGTAGCTTTTGGATTTCAAGCTCCACAGCAGAGTTAACAAGAAGTGGCGATTGCTGAATGGTTAAATAAACACAGTCGTCAAATTTAAAAACTTTGTCAGGATTATAAAGATTTGGCACAGCTGCGTCTAGCTTTGCCTTATACTCCACAGGAACACCTGGTGCTTCATCAAGCCAGTGTTTTGCTGGCAATTCTGGAGCTTGTTGTGTTGCCTTATGTGATGCACAACCAACCAACACCATGAGCATGAGTGCTAATAAAGTTAATTGTTTCAACTTCAAACATCCATTCTCACAAAATCGATAAATCAACATAATCCTTAATCCCTTTTTTATTGGTTAGGACGCATATGTAAACCATGTACGGTTAATAAAATATTGCCTTTTACATCAAACACTTGGGCATCAATTATTTTGTCCAACTCAACATCTTGTAGTCGCCAATATACATCAATATTGTCGTAGCTTGAGCATATAGGCACATGACGCAGACGTGCAATACTAGATATATAATAATTTTCACATGTTGGCACAATGATACGCTGCAAAGCAACAATACATTCAACAACATAATTGTATCCCGAATATCCCCATTGTGCAATGTTTTTTCTCAACAAGTTATGTTCGTGAATATCATGTGTATTTATCCCTACTTGCGCACTTTCTGTCCAAAGAGGTGAAACCTTGTAGCTATCATCACCGAGATACATTTGAGCCCAAGCAGTCTTTTGTTTGCTGGGCATGCGCCTTCCATTTGCTGATATATCATATAATTGTAGCTCAGCACTACAAGATAACCGTGTATTTTTGTCCTTAACTTGCAATTCTTTTGACTGTATGGTTATTTCACACTCTCGAGTTACCCCTTGAGGACAAGCAAAAGGGCTTTCAAAAACCAAATTATCTGCCCCGCAAACCTTCCACCAAGCAAAGCCCATATTGGCTGTTTCATACATGGCATCAAGCATGAGTAAACTATGAACCATGGGCCATTCATAACCTTGATTTACACAAGCCATAGTAGGGATTTGCGCAGTAGAATCTTGAATTACGTGATTTTTGACTTCAAGAGCATCCTCAGCATAAGTAGAAAAATTGCGCTGTGCTATAAATGCAGGCCATGCTCCTGCTGATAATTGCAATGGATATAGTTGATTTTTGCCTCCTACAATGTTCACTTTAGCGGCTGCAGAAGGTGTTGGACTGTCTAAAACGCTTGCCATTTTTGGTATTGATCTATGCCAAAAAGCATGTTCCTCAGCTCCACATAAAAGCTCACGCACAAAAAGCATTGGCAATTCTTCTTCATCAATTAACCCCATATGCCACGATGACATAATATCATTAGCATCGTGGTCGGCCAAGGCTTTCACCTCTTCAACAATGGGAGCACACCAAAGACAACGCCATGCAATATTATGTGTACGGCAAAAAT
>CAYJDF010000020.1:5011-21273 GCA_964368845.1 uncultured Desulfovibrionaceae bacterium | reverse complement strand
CCCTAAAAGCACTAAGGTACAACCAAGTGGAGCTATGCCCTGCAAAGCCTTGAACACAATCCTGCGCTCTGCCCCAGAAACCACAATCACTTGCCCTCTGGCTATGGGCAAACCTTGCTTCATTGCTGGCCAAGGACTAGGCTTTAGAGCTAAAGAGCTAATATGACTTTGTCCAAGGTGCAAGCCCAAGGGAAACTCATCATTAGGACATAATAGTTTGCGCATGAAACCTTGCAGGGCAGTATTTCCTATACCTTGTTCACTGGTTAACGTTCTAAACTTTATAGATGGAAACTCTAAGGCAGCACTTAAAAATAAACCATGCATAGCAGCAAAAATTTCTGAACCTAAAAACCCCGCTTGAGACTGTTCATGCAATAAACACATGTAAGCTTTGTCATTATTAAAAAAAGTTTGGCATAATTTTACATAATTTAAGATAGAACCATACGTGGCACCACTTTCCAAAACCAGCAAAGCTGGTGTAAAACCTTGTTCAAACTTTATTTGGGCTTGCTCAATATTATCTACCATTACAACATGCTCTAAATCCAACATGGACTGTAAAAGCTCAAACCATATCTTTGCACAAAGCCCAGTACCCACAACAAGAGCTGGCAATAAATTTGTCAATTCCTCGGCTGTTAATGGAATATCATTGATGTCTAAATGTACGGGTCTTTGTTCCAAAACACTACGTATAATAGGATATTTTTGCTTATTGTCATGGGTGTCAACATTATGCTGGTGAGAAAAGTCTACTTGGCGAATTTTTGCCACAGCCTGAGCCAAGTCCCCCACGGTAGTGACACTTATCAAATCTTCAAAATTAACTTGTACTGCAAATGTTTTTTCAATTTCATTGATTACGACCGGAAAGCGGCTGGAACGCATGGCAAGGTCTAAGCGCAAGTCCATATGCGCGCCAAGTTCATGGGGTTTAAAACCTGTTACTTTCGATAAAATAGGAATTATATCTTGTACATAGCTTGGCATACTGGCAATATCTTGCCCTGCATCCTCTTGCATCATAACTTGCTTTTGCTCGTCTACAAAAACCATATCATCTGGAACAACATAACTACTACGACCTTGAATGAAGCCCAATGCAAATAATTTAGCAACAGCATTACGTATACTTACAAGCTCTTTGTTCTTATAACTAAGTGTCACACAATTTGATCTTGGTTCAATTTCGGCAATGAAATTGCTCAAAGTATCAGTGGGACCAACTTCCACAAAATGCTGTATTTCAAAGTCATTTTTCATACTTTGCACACATTCCACCCAACGCACTGCATTTTCATCCAAGTCAACAATATGCTCACAAATCCCCACGCGATCTTGAGGATACAATTTAGCGGTATAATTACTAAATATAGGTTCATGCTCAGACTTAACATCCATGGCAAGCAGGCTATCTAATGAACGTTTACGAACAACGCGTAAGTGCGGATGATGAAAGGCCATGGTAACATTTAATACCATGCTGGGTATTTTTTGCTCTCTGCGCAAAATACGCCTAGCTTCCACAATCACGTCCTTAGGGCCACTTAAAATATATTGAGTAGGACTATTATAATTGGAAATGCACAATTCAGGATAAGCTTTTAAAGTACTTTCTATTTTTTCAAACGGAGCATACACAGCCAACATACCGCTATCTTGGGTGTTATTTTGCTCCATCTCACCCATGATATGCGCCCGCAAATCAAAAATTTCCCACGCAGTTTCCGGAGTATATGCCCCTGATAGACAAAGAGCTAAAAGCTCCCCAAGACTGTGACCTGCATACATATCCGCCTTAAATCCAAGAGATTCAAGGTAGTGGGCTTGAGCATAACCTACCAATAGCACATAGGGCATTTGCCAGCGTGTTTGTAAGAGTTTAGCCATATCTGGCTCATCCATGAGGGATAAAATATCCCACTTAGCAACAGCAGCCAAACGATCCATGGCTGCCCTTGCCGCCGGTATTCTATCATAAAGCTCACGCCCCATATGTGGCCAAACTGCCCCTTGACCACTACACACTATGGCAACTCTAGGCCTTGGCTTATCCTTGGCTAGCCAAATACCTTGTTGTTGCAAGCTATTTATATTTTCCGTAGAGGGGTTTGCCCCAAGAGACGTTAATGCATTGCGCCAAGTGGGAGTAACTGCACCTAAACGCCATACCTCATCGGCATGGGTCAATTTTACTAAGCGCACACCATTTTCCACTTGCTCACTATCCATATGGCTTTGGTTTTCTTGATTGGTATTTAGAGAAATAGTAGAAGCTTTTTCTTTATATGTATGCTCGGACATGGGTGGAGATTTTTTTTCCATATATTTTCCAAGGTTATCTGGACAAGTGTGTAGCTAAATATGATTTCTCTTTTTATAATATTTTTTCAACAATGTCTAGAAAACCCCTCTTAAACAAGGCGCAAAACTAAACTAAGTTTGCTCAGTATGCATTCTTGCTAATGATAAAATTTTATAGTATGTTTATTCACTTGGTCGCTTCAAGCATAAATGCCGTCGTGAACATAATATTTTTTGGGGGATAGAGCATGACTAAAACACAAAAACCTAAAGCCGAAAACGCTGAGACTACACAAAACAAAAACCGTACCTCTGTTTTTGGTGCTGACGGTGCACGCAACAAGCTTTCCGTTGGATACATAGTGGAGATAGCAAAAGCTGCAGGTTTTGAGGACCCACTCTTTAAATGTCACGACAAGCTAGCCAAAGCGCAAACCAGTATTAACGGTCAAGAATTTCTAAATTTTTCTACCTACGACTATCTAGATATTAACGCCCATCCAGAAATTACTGCTGCCGTCACACAGGCTGCAGAAATGTATGGTACATCGGCTGGCGCAAGTCGTTTAGTAGGTGGTGAGCGCCCACCGCATACTGAGCTTGAGAGAGCTTTAGCTGATTTATATGAAGTTGACGATTGTATTTTATACGTTAGTGGACATGCCACCAATGTATCAACCTTGGGCTATCTTTGTGGTACAGGTGATTTAATTTTATACGATAGCCTAGCCCATAACTCCCTAATGCAAGGTGCTAAACTAGCCGGATGTAAGCGCCTGGCCTACAACCATAATGATACCGACTCATTAGAAAAAGCTCTTAAAAAATATCGTGATCAGTTTAAGCGTGTTTTAATTGTGACTGAAGGCTTATTTAGTATGGATGGAAATATTCCAGACCTACCACGCATAATTGAATTAAAAAAAGAGTATGGTTGCGCACTATTAGTGGATGAAGCGCACTCTCTTGGCACGCTTGGCGCCACAGGGCGCGGAGCACGTGAACATTTTAATTTAGACCCTAATGATGTTGATATGTGGATGAGCACCTTAAGTAAATCCCTTTGCGGTTGCGGAGGTTTTATTGCAGGAAATAGCCAATTAATTAGATCATTAAAGTACGGTTCGCCGGGCTTTGTTTTTAGCGTAGGCATGCCCCCCATTATCGCCGTTGCCTGCAAGAAAGCTCTTGACATCATGCTGCGCGAACCAGAAAGAGTACATAAACTACAACATATTAGTAAATACTTCCTTGAATATGCCAAAAGTTTGGGTTTAGATACCGGTGAAGCCCAAGGTTATGCCAATGTCCCCATCATTCTTGGTCAATCTTTATTTGCTGCTGCTATGGCTCATGCACTATTTAAGCGTGGGGTTTATACTATGCCCATATCTTTCCCTGCCGTAAAGGAAGGTACTTCCCGTTTACGCTTCTTCCTATCTGCTGCCCACTCAGAAGAAGATATACGTAGAGCATTAGACATTACGTTGGAAGAAATACCTGCTGCTAAAATTATGGCTGCTGAAGCGGAAGAAAAATTACAAGCATTCAAAGATGCAGAAGCTAAAAAACTAAAAAGCTAAAGATGTAAACATTTTTAAAAATGCCCAATATAATTGGCTAACAATATAATATGCTTTTGTGCTTTGCTTTTTAACTCTGCACAAAAGCATTTTTTAGTAAGTGGAGAAAATTTATGTGTGGTATTGCCGGTTTTTATCAATTAAACGGTCAAAACTTACCTGAAAATGCCCATGCATGGCTAAAGGATATGACTGACTCCATTAGCTATCGCGGCCCTGACGGTGAAGGGCAGTGGATAGATGGCCCAATAGCCCTTGGACACAGGCGACTTTCTATCATTGATTTAAAGACCGGCGCACAACCCATGACCGATTATTCAGGGCATGTATGGATTAGCTTTAACGGTGAAGTTTATAACTTTCCTGTTTTGCGTAAAGAACTTGAAAGGCTTGGTTTTAATTTTAATACCAATTCTGATACTGAGGTAATACTAAATGCTTGGCAAGCTTGGGGCGAGGCTTGTGTAGAGCGCTTTGAGGGTATGTTTGCTTTTGTACTCTTTGACAAAAAACAGCAAAAACTCTTTTGTGCTAGAGATCGCTTTGGCAAAAAACCATTTTTTTACACCATCCAAGATGGGCGTTTTATTTTTGCATCCGAACTTACAGCAATTAGACGCTTTCCTAACTTAGATTTAAGCGTAAGTCCTAAAAATATTTTACGCTATTTAGTTTATGATTATCCACCTACACCAGATAGTATTTACACAGAGGTGCAAAAATTACCTCCATCGCATAGTTTGCTTATTGCCGACGGCAAAACTAGTTTGAGACGCTATTGGGATATACCAACACCACTTGAAACTGTTAACGCTTCTGAATATGAACTAGCTGAAGAGTTGCAATATCTTTTGCAACTCGCAGTAAAAAGACGCATGATTAGCGATGTGCCCCTTGGAGTCTTTTTATCTGGTGGCATTGATTCATCCATTGTTACTGGTCTTATGGCAAGGCAAGCCAGTAAAATAAAAACTTTTTCCATTGGTTTTGAAGAGGCTAGCTATGATGAATCAAGCTATGCACGCGTTGTAGCAAAGCATTTTGATACAGATCATTGTGAGCATATTTTATCATCAGACTATTGTGCAGAAATTTTGCCTGATATTATTAGTCGACTTGATGAACCGCTGGCCGACCCATCTGTAGCACCAACTTATATTTTATCAGAAATTACCAGACAACATGTGACTGTGGCCCTTGGTGGTGATGGAGCAGACGAACTTTTTGCTGGGTATGAACACTTTATTGGATTAAACCTTGCTGACTTTTACCTTAAATGGCCAAAGTTTTTGCGCAAAGGCCTAGAAAAAATACCTAGCATTGCACCGGAGAGTAGCAATTACATTAATATAAACAATGCTCTATCCACATTTTTTCAAGGGGCATATGCACCACCGTGGCTTAGGGTACAAACTCTACTCACAGCTTTTACTCCAGATATGCGTAAGCAATTATTGCAGGAAAGTTTTTCCAGTAATAACCAAGAGTTTCTAAAGGATGAAAAATTATTTGCCCCCACTAAGGAACTCTTTTCCCACTGGCCAAATGCAACTAGCAACATGGATAGGACTTTTTATGTCTATGCTCGTCAATTTCTTGTCGATGACATTTTAACTAAGGTGGATCGCTGCTCCATGTTAAAATCACTTGAAGTACGCGCCCCATTTTTGGACACTAAGGTAGCGGAGTTTGCAGCCAAACTGCCATTACGCTATAAACTCAAAGGTTTAAAAAGAAAATACATACTTAAAAAATCTTGTGCAAATTTACTGCCCAAGGAAATTCTAACCCGTAACAAGCGTGGATTTCAAATTCCAGTAGCAGCTTGGTTGCGTGGTTCATTACGTCCATTAGTCGAAGAATTACTTGGGGAACGCTTCTTGCAAGAACAAAGTGTTTTTAATGTTCCATATATTAGGGAACTGGTAGATGCGCACATGAGCGGCAAGAAAGACCTGCGTAAACCGCTTTGGACTTTACTTGCGCTGCAATTGTGGTGGAGGGCAAATACGCCAAAAATTTTATAAATTAGATAGCTTAACTACTTAACAAGCTATCTAACTACTGGAGGATAGCATGTTAAAACGTCTAATTTTTGCAGTGCTACTATGCTTTGTCATGGTTGCACCTGCCACAGCTACTGACACAACTGGCATTTATGCTGGTGCTAAGTTCATTTATTCTTATCAAACCTCTTGGGGTGGTGGCTTGTTTAATGAGTCTTATTCCCAAAGCACTGCTGGCGGGGGGTTATTTTTAGGTTATGACTTTTATCGTCAAACCGACATACCCATCCGTACTGAAATCGAATACGCCTTTCGTGGAAATATTTATAAAGAAGGTTCTACCTTAGGCTATAGTTCTGAAACATTTTACAATATGCAATCGTTGTTAGTGAACTTCTATTATGATTTTTATAACGACTCCGCCTTTACTCCCTATGTGGGTGGTGGAATAGGTGCTGGTTTTATGACTGGTGGCTATGAAGTAAAAGGCGGTGGCTATAGTCACGATGGCACCATGGATGATACAGTCCTAGCTTGGAACGTAGCTGGTGGTGTGGGATATGCCATTACCGATAGGATTACTGCAGATCTTGGTTATCGCTATATAAATTATAGCAGTAGCTACAATAATAATAGCGACCATGATTTTGAAACATCTACCTCTGGCCATGAAGTTAGCCTAGGTGTACGTTTTAATTTCTAAAAATTATTAAACACTAAAACTAAAAAACCCTGTACTTAATAAAGTGCAGGGTTTTTTTAAAAAAATATTAATGTAAAACCTTAAACCTCGATTTTTTTCAATTTATGTATGACCCACTCATTAGCAAAATCCTTAGTACGTTCAGAAAAATCTGTAATATGCGGTTGCATTAAATATTTATGCCATAAATCTTCACTGGCCCATGTTTCATAAACCAGTAATGTATTTGGGTTAGTTATATTTTCATGCACAATGATTTCTATGCAACCCTCAATAGTACGTGATTTTGCAAGAACATCTGTTAGAGCAGCAAGCAAATCATCTCTCCTACCCTCTTTAATGCCTATTATAATTACAATTTTTAATTCTTCTTGTACCATAATCTATTTTCCTATTAAAAATTAGGCCATATAGTATTATCCAAAGCTTGTTCTAAAGTGTGAGCTACAGCAAAAATAGATTCCTCACTAAACTCTTTGCCAATAAGTTGCATACCTACGGGTAAGTTACTATCTTCACCCATACCTACAGGTAAAGCAAGGCCAGGTAAACCTGCCAAGTTAAGTGATAAAGTATACACATCCATCAAATACATTTGCAAGGGGTCAGCATTTAAGCTTCCTAGCTCCCATGCTGTTGTGGGGGATATGGGTCCACAAATTACATCACATTTTTGTAGTGCTTCATCAAAATCTTGTTTAATCAGTCTACGCACTTGTGCAGCTTTACGGAAATACGCATCATAGTAACCAGAAGATAAAACATATGTACCTAGCATAATACGTCTTTGTACCTCTTGTCCAAAGCCTTGACTACGAGTTTGTACATAGAGTTCTTCTAAGTCATGTATGTTTTGTGCCCTATAACCATAACGTACCCCATCAAAGCGTGCTAAATTGGAGCTAGCTTCAGCCATGGCTACAATATAATAGGTGGCAATGGCAGCATTAGTATGCGGAAGTTCAATATCCACCAAATTTGCTCCAAGGTTTTGCATAATATCAAGAGCTGCTCGACAAGATTTTTCTACCTCACTAGCAAGTCCCTTGGCAAAAAATTCCTTGGGCACACCCACCCGCAAACCTTTTAGGTCAGCACGGTTTGCTATAGCATTACTATAAGCCTTTGGTGCTAAAGGCATGGGAGCAGAGGTACTATCACGCTCATCATGACCAGCCATATTTTCAAGTATAAGAGCACAATCCTCAACCGAACGTGCTAAGGGCCCAATTTGGTCTAAAGAAGAACCATAGGCTATAAGACCATAACGCGACACACGCCCATAGGTGGGTTTAACCCCCACACAACCACAAAGCGATGCCGGCTGACGAATTGAACCACCTGTATCTGAACCTAGGGCGGCAAAACACTGCTTTGCTACCACAGCGCAAGCCGAACCACCACTAGACCCACCAGGTACTCGCTTCACATCCCATGGATTGTGTGTAGCAAAAAAAGCAGAATTTTCGGTACTTGAACCCATAGAAAATTCATCTAAGTTAGTTTTACCAAGAATAATGGCTCCGGCCTCACGTAATTTCTGCACCACGTGAGCATCATAAAAAGGAATATAATTACTTAATATTTTAGAACCAGCAGTGGTAGTTAAACCCTTGGTGCAAATAGCATCCTTAATACTTATGGGCACACCCCATAAGGGTTTATTAGCATCTGGGCCAGACTTATCCATTTGTCTGGCAAGTTCTAAAGCTTTTTCGTCATCAAGGTTAATATAACTTTGTAATTGCATAGTAAGCGTTGTGCGCTCAAGACAAGCTTGCACAGCCTCTTCGGCCTTCACTTCACCTTGTAAAAGTGCATCGCGCACAGCAGCTAAACTTAAATTATAAATACTCATAACATCTACCTACACAATGCGCGGCACAACAAAATATTGTTCATCTTCTTTGGGTGAATTACTAAGCACATCTTCACGCTTGGCCTTATGATTTGCCACGTCACTTCGCAAAACTCCCTCATGGAATATCGGACTATATAATGGTTCTACACCATTAGTATCCACATGTGCCAATGTATCCATATAGCTTAGAATATTTGCAAATTGCGTAGCAAAAAGTTCTGTAGTTTCAGTTGTAATATCAAGACGGGCTAACCTTGCCATATGCTGAACATCATTAATATCAATATTTTTGCCTGACATATTATCCTCTTTATTGTGCCGGTACAGTAGTAGGTGCCGCTGTTGGGGGTGCTGTAATGGGGGCTGGTGCGGTTGTCGATGTTGTCGCAGGTACAGGAGGAGGTGGACTGGCTGCACCTTGGCGTGCATTGAAGTTACTAATAGCCTGCATGCGAATTTGATTAAACGATGCTGCATCCACAGGAGCAACACCAGACTGAGTAAGAGTAAACAAATAAAGTTTTTGACTAGCTCTACCCATACTATCCCAAGTGATGGGTGCCATACTCCAATTAATATTTTGGGCAGCTTGTATTTTAGCATTTACGTCAACTGCACTACCATGAGCACTTAAACCAAGAGCCGCACCAAAACGTACAAAGTCATAGCCAAGGCCAGTCCAAAAGTCTGCATGGCCTGCGCCACTTAGAGCTTGTGGAACTTGACTAGGATTCCACGCTGCAGGAAAGACAGCTAGCTTATAATTTGCGGCAGCTGCAATGGTTGCACCACTCATGAGGCTTTGCTCCCAAAGCGATGTACCAAGCAGTACTTGCTTATCGTCACCATTATAAAGAAAAGCCGAGGTAATTAAATTCATATTCTTCCATGAATCTGGTAAGAATACAGCCTCAAAATTTGCCGTTGATAGAGGGACATTATTAACTTTCTGAGGTTTTAGTAATGTAGATGCAGCTTGTGACCAGCTAGACACATCACTTGGATTATAAGCCACTGATTGTACTGTCAGCCCCATACTTTGAACTGTATCACCAAATATAGTATTCATGCGTGTACCATAATTATCTTGCGGATAAAATGCACCATAATTACGTATACCTAAGGATGCAGTAAAGTTAAGCAAGCTATTAACTTGGTCTTGTGGACTGGGGAAAAAACGCCAAGCAACACTACCCTCATCTTGACCTTCTAAAGCTGGCAAAAAGGTAAAGAAATTACGCATGGACGTTGCTTGAGCAGTCTTTGCCGCGTTAAAGTTTACACTTTGTAATGGCCCACCAATGACAGTACATTGAGCAGGCAAAGCTTGAAGCTGGCTTAACCAATCAACTTGGCTTGTATCTATATTTTGTATGTGAATATTCACACCACCTTGCGCCAACTCTGCCCTTGCAGCATCAGCTCCAGCACGAATTTTTGTACTAATAGGTACAATATTACCACTATTTGGCAAGGCTAAAACCAAACAAGCCGTTTGTGCATCTATCCCTACATTTGCCGCAGGTACCGTGCTTGGCATGGTACTTGGTACTGCACTTGTTGCCGGTATATTAAGTATACGTTGTGGCAGTGACTGGTCAGCATAAAGGCTTAAGTCTTTGAGTCTTGCCTCTGCTTGAGCACTAATAGGTAAGCCACGTCGAGCATTTTCCAACAGTATGATATTGGCAGGAAAAACAAAATTAGGATTAGCCGCAACACTTTGACCCAAAGCAGATAAATTTTGTTCAGTCATATAGCGCAACTCTTCGCTAGTGACATATTCAATATTTTGCTTTTGGGTTATGTCTTTTGAATCAAAATAACGTGATATTAGTGGCAAAGCAGATATGGTTTGAGCAGCAGACCAGCTACGCCCCATGAGAATAATCGCAGCTTGTGCACGAGCGTTGGGTGAATTGCTTATATTAGACCAAGTTTTTTGCGCCCTTTCAATGGCAACACTTGGAGAAAGTAAGCGCGCACTATTTAACCAAGCAGCTTGCCAAGCATTGGTGCTATCAGCATCAGGCATGACTGCATCCCACTGATCTAAAGCATCAAGGGCATTATTAGGTCGACCATTACGAGCCGCTGCAAGGGCATAACGCTCAAATGATTCCGTTTGTTCATTAATGGGTAAGGTTAGTTTGGTAGCCTTGGCGTATAAATTTTCAGCCCGCTGCATGTCATTGTCTTCCCAAGCTTCGCGGGCTTCATCTACTAAAGGATCAGAGGCTGGTGGGGCAGAACTACCCCCCAAATTAAGATTGAAATCTTCAAGGCAGGCACTGCATCCAAGGCAGCAAATAAGCACTAAAATTAAATTAAACTTAACATGCATTTTCTTGGTGTGTTTCATTGTCAGCACCCTTTTATATTTAAATATTTAATCTAAACCCATAGCCTTGGCAGCCTTTTTGGCGGCAGTTTTTATCTTACCTAAAGGACTTTCTTCTGGTTCATGTTGCTCAAATTCGCGCAATAATTCTTCTTGCTTTTCACTAATACGGGTGGGAATAAGAACCTTTATCTCCACTAACAAGTCACCATGATAGCTTTGACCAAGATATGGCATACCCTCACCCTTTATGCGAAGTACAGTACCACTTTGAATACCTTTTGGTATTTCCAAGGTAACATGACCTTTAAGTGATGGTACATCCACCCTGTGTCCAAGAATGGCTTGTACTACAGAAATTTCTTGGGTGTAAAGTAAATCTTGCCCTTGTCGCGTAAAGGTTTTATCCCTAGCTACGCTAATAACAACATATAAATCACCAGGGGGGCCACCATTAATACCAAGCTCACCCTCGCCACGCACGCGCAAACGAGTACCTGTATCCACACCGGCTGGTATACGTACCGAAAGTTCTCTGGTTTCGGCAATAACACCTTGGCCCTTACAGCGCGCACAGGGAGTTTTGATAATTTGGCCTTCACCACGGCAAATAGGACAGGGGGTAGAAAGCTGGAAAAAACCTTGAGATCTGCGGACTTGACCGCTACCACCACAATGAGCACAAGTTTCCGGTCGAGTGCCAGGCGCAGCTCCAGAGCCTTCACAGTCTGGACATTCCACACGTTTAGGTATTTTTAAGGTAATTTCATCACCGGTGGCAGCTTGGGCAAAACTAACATTTAAATTATAACGCAAGTCTGAACCCATCATGGGGCGATTGCCACCACCAGTAGCAAAACCAAATAAGTCACCAAAAATATCACTAAAGTGTGCAAAAACATCTTCATTGCTACCAAAACCACCACCAGCATTTACCCCAGCATGCCCAAAGCGATTGTATCGCTCACGACGCTCAGGGTCGCGCAATACATCATAGGCTTCGGCAGCTTCTTTGAACTTTTGCTCCGCTTCAGGGTTGTCTGGATTACGGTCGGGATGATACTTCATGGCCAAACGGCGGTAAGATTTTTTAATCTCTTCACTAGAAGCCGTTTTTTCCACTTCTAAAACTTCGTAATAATCTCGCTGACTCATATTTTTCTTGATATTATAGATTAACCAGCAGGCTTAAAATATTAACTATTCAGCACTTGCTTGTGTGTTAGCATCAGTAGTAACTTCTGCACTTACTACTGCTTCAACATCATTATCTTGCTCAGCACCTTCAATGGGCACATAATAAGACATGTCTTCAGGTAACACTTTACCAGCAGCAATCTCACGCAACGCTGTGACCACTTCTTTGTTACGTGTTTCCACAAGACCCTCATAACCTTCACGATATTGATATACGCGTTTAATGGCCATTTGAACTAATAAAAAGCGATTATCCACACGTTCTTGACAATCTTCTACGGTTATACGCGCCATGAAATAACTCCATATATTTTTAATGTTAAAATATAGTGCTTTTTTTTACCCTGTCTAGGGCAAAAAAATTATTTTACGCTACAGGACAACATACTGATTTTTATATCGTTTGAGCATAATTACTCAAAACCCTTTGCGTATGTGAGGCAAGTATGCTATAGGGGGCTTGTTGCTTTGTCAAGAAATATGAGTATTGTTTTATATATTATTTCGCATTATCCGTTGTTTGCGCACGTTTTACTATTTGTAAATTTTTTCTAAGGAAAGGAGTTCTTAAAAATTGACCTCCCCAAAACCCACACCCTGCAAAAACATTTATCGGTATTTTTAAATCCGTAAAAATAATTTTAATTAACATTTGAAACAATTTTTAGTTACTTGCATAATATTTGACTAATGCCAAAAAGCCATGAGTTAAGAAAACAAAATGACTATGCCAAGCATAATAAATACCTCTACAACAATTAAAACAAGACCTCAAAAAGATTAACACAAATACATGAAAAAAAATAAACGTACCTTCGCTCAACAAGTTTGTGTAAAAGCTGCAGGCAAGGCTATGCAACAAACCAACATGCTAAGCCCTCATGCACGCATTGGAGTAGCTGTATCTGGCGGCATGGATAGTTTTGTCTTATTAAAATCCCTAACCATACGTCGCGGTATTGTTCCCTTCCCCTTTGAAATCATGGCCTTACACATAAATCCAGGATTTGATGCCCAAAGCCACGCACCTTTGATACCTTGGCTAGATCAACATGGCATAGCTTCTCACATAGAGGTAACTGACCACGGACCGCATGCTCATTCTGAAGAAAATAAACGTAATTCGGCTTGCTTTCGTTGTGCATGGCTAAGACGAAAGCGACTTTTTGAGCTTTGCGCACAATACAAATTAAGCCACCTTGCCTTTGGACACAATGCCGATGATTTGGTGCATACCTTCTTTATGAACTTATGCCAAAATGGACGCGTAGATGGCATGAGTATGAATGAATCTTTTTTTAATGGTAGCTTACAAGTCATTCGCCCTTTACTGTTGGTTGAAAAAACTCATATAAGACGTGCAGCCAAGCAATGGCAACTACCCATATGGTCTAACCCTTGCCCTTCGGCTGGTTCGACCAAGCGCGCGCATATGCAAGAAACTCTTGAGCATTTATATGCAAGCTATAAAGATGCGCGTAGTTGCGTCTTTAATGCCCTAACCCGTTGGCAATTACAAAAAAATTCTAAGCAGGACTAAAAATCTTCTGGCCCTTTGAACCAAGCCAAGGTACAAAAAAGCATGTTAACCAAAGTGCAACATATGGGTCTTGCCGCCATCATTATGAGTGTGAGTATAATGCTCTCACGCATTATGGGCCTTTTACGTGATAAAGTAATTTCATGGCAATTTGGAGCATCCAGCGAGGCTGACCTTTACTTTGCAGCCTTTGTAGTTCCGGATTTTATAAATTATTTATTGGCTGGTGGTTATGTATCTATTACGCTCATCCCTTTGCTGTCAAAACGCTTTGAGGAAGATAGTACCGACGCATGGAAGTTTTTTTCCACAGTTTTTTGTTGGGCCACTTTAGCTGTTTCCTTATTAACCATCATAGCATTTATATTCGCTAATCCTTTAGCTAAGCTGGTTGCCCCAGGTTTTGAAGCAGAACAAGTCAAGCGTCTAGCTTTTTTCTTGCGTATTATTTTACCAGCGCAAATCTTTTTTGTTAGCGGGGCTTGCTTTTCTGCACTATTATATTTACGCAAGCAATTTTTTGTTCCAGCTCTAACACCTCTTATTTATAATGGTTGTATCATTTTACTTGGTATTATTTTACCACCACTTAGCATTGCCGGCGGCATGGAAGGATTTTGTTATGGTGTAACCCTTGGAGCAGCCCTTGGAGCATTTTTTCTACCAGCTTTTGCTGCCAAGCAACATGGCCTATTCTTGCATATAAGTTTTAAACATAAGTATATGGGAAGATTTCTACTCATTGCCTTACCACTCATGCTTGGACAATCAGTGGTCATGCTTAATGAGCAATTTTTACGTATATTTGGATCACTTGCTGGAGAAGGTGTGGTTAGCCTATTAAGTTATGCTAGGCGTATATCACAAGTGCCTGTGGGCATGATTGGAGCTGCACTGGCTGTAGCATCATATCCTTTTCTTGCAAACCTTGCCGCTAAAAAAGATTTTACCACATTTGCCAAAACCCTTAATACGGCCATGAGTTCAAGCTTGGCCCTACTCCTACCCCTCAGTGCATGGATGATAGCAGCTGCCCTGCCCACCATGGGATTTATTTTTGAAGGTGGCGATTTCTCCCATACAGATACCCTAAACTCCACTCCACTTTTACAAGTAATGCTCCTAGCTGTGCCCCTTTGGGGCATACAAATGGTCATTGGGCGAGGGTTTTATGCCCTTGGAGATACACTAACCCCAGCCCTTTTAGGAACGGCCATAACCATAGTAAGCTTACCACTTTTCTATTATTCAGTAGATTACGGTGCCATGGGTATTAGTATAGTAAGCATGTTAGGAGTATTAGCATATATCATTGGCATTGTATTCATTTGGTACAAACGCCGTGGAGGTGCAGCATTTAAAGGACTTTTACGCATCATTACTTGGGGCATGGCACTTTCATGTATATCCGCAGGCATAGCCAACATAGTTAGTAACCTAAGCCTTACATATACAAAGCATCTACCATCAATCTGGCCCTATATCATAGCACTAATCCTAAGCTTTATAGTCTTTATTGTAAGCTACTCCATACTTACTTTGAAGTTTACCCCCGAACTTTTACAGCCCATTTTATCCAGAATAAAAAAAGGCCAAACCAGTTAAAATGCATGCAAAGCAAAGTATAAATATCCCCAAACACCTAGACGGGCAAAGATTGGATAATGTTATTATTTTGATATTTCCAGAGCTTAGTTTACGCGCAAGGCGACGTATCTGGGAAGATTGGCATATTTATGTAAATGATACACCCAAAGGCCCAGGATTTAGAGTAAAATGTGGGCAAACTATTAGCTTACAAGCCAAAATACCTCCAGCACTCTCAATACCGCCAAACTCTGTAACTTATAGCAGCGACCAACCATACTTAATAAAAAATTTAGAAGATTTATGCTTTATCTATAAACCAAGAGGTTTACATAGCACTTACTTGACTAAGGGCGGCCCAAGCCTAGAAGATAAGCTAAATGCCATAATGGGCCAAGCGGGCACTTTGTGTAATAGGCTTGATGCGCAAACCTCCGGTATTGTGGTAGCCGCCAAGACAGAATTGGCTCTTAACTCTTGGCAAGACATAGAAAATATGGGTCAATGCCAAAAACATTATATAGCTCTTGTTCAAGGTAATGCGCATAATTGTTGTATTAACAACGCATTAGATACTGATAAACGCAAAAAAAGTCGTGTATTACAACAACAAGCCCCAACTTTACGCCATACGCATTTTAAGGTGTTAGCCCAAATAAATGAGATAGATTATGCTGTAATTCAGCAATATTTTCAAGAATTTCCCAAAATCATGCCCCAGAACCTCTACTTAATGGCTTGCACCATCTATAAGGGAGCAAGGCATCAAATTCGCGCCCATGCAGCATATGCTGGCTTTCCTCTATTTAACGATCTGCGCTACATTAGCAATTTATACACCAATGAATGCTTCCTTTTACATCACAACTCACTTAAATTTATCCATAATGAAATTACATGCCAAGCCCCTTGGGAAGACAAGTTAACCTTAGACACAAGCCAACATATAAAAAATATTATTTAAAGCTAAAAGTCATGTTATGAACAAAAAAAGCTTTACAGTTAATAGAAACAAAGACTAGCAAATTCACATATATACCCATAAAAAAATTAAAATAAATGTTGCATAAATTATATAATGTGCTATGTTTAAATCATGGTGAGTTGTGGTAATCATTTACCACCTCGGACCTT
>CAYJDF010000020.1:0-4911 GCA_964368845.1 uncultured Desulfovibrionaceae bacterium | reverse complement strand
TCGGACCTTGCCACCCCCAGCAAGGTCCGTTTTTATTCTTGGATTTATCAAATAATTGCCTTCATTTCGTAATGTAAACCCATTAACTACATGGCTAATATGATCTGTACTATGCAACGTGCATAGTACCTATGTACTATGCCATGCAAGCATCATAAGCTTGCCTAATGGCAAAACTTGAGTTAGCATGAGTCAGCAAGTTTGTTTACTTACTAAACAAATTGAAAAAATATGGAATAAATTATGGACGGCAGCACCCTTGCACCCCAAGCAAATACTAGCTATATGCTACCAGCATCTTCGCCCATGGCTTTCATGCTGGGTCTTCGTCCGCTATTAAAGCGTTACGAAACTCTACCTAAAACAGATTCACCATGGGATTTTGCACAATTGGCCCTTCGTACCTTGGGCGTTTTTTCCATTAATGAAGGTGAAGATTTAGAAAATATTATGCCAAGTGAAGGCCCACTACTAGTGTATGCCAACCATCCCTTTGGAGGTATTGAAGGGGTTATTATGGCAGCTCGCTGTGGCCTTTTGCGTCCTGATTTTAAGCTTATTGCTAATCGCATGCTTTATAGTATAGCTGAGCTACGCCCCATGATTATACCCATTAACGTTGCTGCAAAGTCGCAAAAAGAAAATTTTTCTGCCGTACGCATGGCCCTGCGCCATGTAGAAAAAGGTGGAGCAGTGGGTGTATTTCCATCGGGAGTTGTAGCCCATTTTAACTTGTTAAAAATGAATATTATTGAACCCATCTGGCATTCATTATGTGGTAGAATTGCCCGTATACCAGACACTTGCGTACTTCCTATACACTTTCGAGGAACAAATAGCCCTCTATTTCATGCTGCTGGTTGCATTCACCACATGCTACGCACCTTGCTATTACCGCGTGAATTATGGCGCATGCGTGGACGCACTGTACGATATATTGTTGGTAAGCCCATTGATAAAAAATTACTAAATGCATTACCAGATGATAAAGCCCGTACTGCGCATATGCGTGTGCGCTGTGAATTACTTGGGCAAAGTCAAAGTGCTCTACCTAAAATATGGCCAACACCCATAGCAAGTAGTAGTGATAAAAAGGCCTTACAGACTGAAGTGCAACAATATATTAAAAATGACCCCTTAGTAGTAGAAGGGAATTATGTCATTTTTGCCCTTGTAGGCAAAAAGTCAGAGCATATCTTGCATGAAATTTGCCGTCTGCGTGAAAAAACATTCCGTCTTGTGGGTGAAGGTTCAGGTCAATCGCGCGATATGGATCAATATGATAATGACTATACCCACCTTGTACTTTGGGACACAGAAAAAGAATGTTTAGTAGGGGCTTATCGTATACGTTGTTTTGCTCCAAACGAAGCAAAAGATATTATTCCCCACTTATATACAGCTTCTCTTTTTTCTTATAATCATGAGTTTTTTAATGATTGTCAAAACTCCATGGAACTTGGACGTGCCTTTGTTGTACCAGAGTATCAAAAAGATTATGAACCTCTTATGCTACTATGGAAAGGCATAGGACGTCTCACATATCGTCAAAAAATTCGTACCCTTTTTGGTCCTTGTAGCATGGGTCTTGGCTATGCCAATGCCTCAGCCTATATATTACGCGAATACCTTAAAGAAAGTCACTGGCATGATGAGCTAGCCCCTTTGGTACAAGGCATGAGAAAACCTGCAGACTTTGTAGGACCTAATGTACCAAATGTTCAAGGTCTAGACTATAAAGATTGCAATCGTGCCGTTAAGGACATTGAAGGTGACAAAGGCCTACCTATTTTATTTAAGCATTATTTGCAATTAGGTGGACGTATTGCTGCTTTTCATGAGGATAGAGCTTTTGGCACATTAGATGCCCTATTGGTGGTAGATTTAGCAAAAAGCCCCCAAAAAACTCTTTTGCGCTACTTAACTCCTCAAGAACTAGAAGAACTATATGCTGCTTATCAGCAATAAAAGTGCAGTATTTTTATAAATTCACAGCATTAAGGAGCGGTTATGTCCCTTCGCACACCTGTGGTGGCTGGCAGATTTTATGAGGACAATCCTAAAACCTTGTACAATTATGTACAATCTACCCTGAATGCAGCTCAAAAAGAAGTTGGAAGCGCAGAAATATCTAAAGCAAAGCTAACACTATTACCTCACGCTGGGCATTTTTTCTGTGGCCATATTATAGCAGAAACCCTTGCCTATGTTGACTTAGCAAACACATTAATTTTACTTTGTCCAAATCATACTGGCAAGGGTAAAGAGTTAGCCGTATGGTCCACAGGACAATGGCAAACACCACTAGGCAATATTCCTATAGATGAAAATATTACTAAGCAAATACTGCAAAGCAATGCTGGTTTTGAAGCAGATGACATAGCTCACTTAAATGAGCATTCTATTGAAGTTATATTACCGTTTTTACAAACTAAAATACCTAATTTACAAATAGTACCCATTGCCATAAGTGGGCGTTACCTTGATAAATTACAAAGTGCTGGCTACGCAATTGGAAAGCTTATTAAAGCCCTTGAAGAACAAGGACGCAGAGTCGACATTATTGTAAGCTCTGACATGCATCACTTTTCAGACCATGAAACAACCTTAGCCCTAGATGAACTGGCCTTGCAAGCCTTTATGCAGTTTAATCCCACAGAATTAGCTCATGTTGTTGGAAAAAATCAAATTAGCATGTGCGGGGTTTGCCCAGCCATTGTAGGACTATACGCACTAGAAAAAGTTAATAAGTCATATAGTTGTCATCTTGTGCGTCATAGTACATCCTATGAAAAAAGTAACGATGCCAACAGAGTTGTAGGTTATGCTGGTCTTTTTGTGAAAGAAAACACTTGCCAAGCCGTTTAAAAGTGTGCATAAGCAGTATATTGTGTTTGGATGCATAATGGAATAAAATTTTTTGGAGGTATTATGTCCCAGCAAGAGTCAAACGTCGTTGTTGACAAAGCGCAATCATCTTGGTCAGATCTTTGGACCAAGGAAGATTACTGGGCTATTTGGCTCGGTTTAGCTTTTGTTTTTCTAGGTCTTTATCTGTATGTGTTTAGTTTCACAGCTGCAGATAAACAAGCTGCCATGGAAAAAATTACCAAGGCTGAAGCCATCATGGCAGCAGAAGCAAGCAAAGCTCCCTTTAAAACTGTTGCTTGGTATGAAGCTCAAGCAAGTAAGAAGGTTAAATTCAAATCTTCTGACTTCGGTAACGCCTTCAAGTCATATATGAAGGGCCCAGGTCGTTGGTCAACCAATCCTATGTCTGCCTTTGTTCTTGATGAAGCAGGAGCAAAAGCCATCAACGAAAAGGCAAAGCCCGCTGCTGATAAGGCCCGTGCTGCTGCTGATGCCGCTAAGGAAAAAGCCCTTGCAGCAGAAGCCGCCGCTGCTGGTGCATCTTTTAAAGATGAAAATCTTAACAAAGAAGCTGACCAATTAATTACAGATTGGCGCGGAGCAGAGCGCAAAGCGTCATCTGCTGCATCAAAAGCTAAAGTAAAACCATTTAATGTCTTACCTACTCTACCAGTAATAATGGTTATTTTAGCCCTCATATTCAGTATTGGTATGGGCTTTATGGGTTATAGTATTCCAAAATTTATTGTGGGCTTTATTGGTTTATTTGCCTTTACTGTTTTTGCACTGACCATGGGCGGGCAATTAAATATGCGCTACTATGGCGTGGGTACTGAGGCTTGGGCTATTATTCTTGGTATGCTGGTAGCTAATACCGTTGGCACACCAAACTTCATGAAGCCAGCCTTACAAGTTGAATACTACATCAAAACTGGCCTTGTATTACTTGGTGCTGAAATCCTTATGGACAAAATCATCGCCATTGGTATCCCCGGTTTATTCGTAGCTTGGGTAGTAACACCTATCGTTTTAATTACTACCTATATCTTTGGCCAAAAAGTGCTAAAAATGCCTTCCAAAACTCTTAATATTACTATTTCTTCAGACATGTCTGTGTGTGGTACTTCAGCAGCTATCGCCACAGCCGCAGCTTGTCGCGCTAAAAAGGAAGAGTTAACCTTAGCTGTTGGTATTTCCTTACTCTTTACTGCCATTATGATGATTGTTATGCCTGCCGTTATTAAGGCTTTAGGCATACCAGCTGTTCTTGGCGGTGCATGGATTGGTGGTACTATTGACGCTACCGGTGCTGTTGCTGCTGCTGGTGCATTCCTTGGCGAAAAAGCCATGTATGTTGCTGCAACCATTAAGATGATTCAAAACGTACTCATTGGTGTAACAGCCTTTGGTGTTGCTGTGTACTGGGTAACCAAGGTAGACCGCGTTGAGGGAACAGAAGTTGGCCTTATGGAAATTTGGCACCGCTTCCCTAAATTCGTACTTGGCTTCCTTGCAGCTTCTATTATCTGCTCATATATTTCTGGCCAATTGGGTCCAGACATGAGCCAAGGCTTGCTAACTGCTGGTACCATTAAGAGCCTAACCTCTCCACTACGTGGTTGGTGCTTTAACTTATCATTTGCAGCCATTGGTCTTGCCACTAACTTCCGTGAGTTAACTCACTACTTCAAGGGCGGCAAGCCAGTTATTCTATATGTTTGCGGTCAAAGCTTTAACCTAGCTCTAACCCTAACTATGGCTTATGTAATGTTCTACTTGGTATTCCCAGAAATTACCGCTAGAATCTAAGTTATAAATAAAAATGTATAAATAAAAGGGAGTGTACAAAGTACACTCCCTAAACTGATGACAAACCCCCTTTTGGGTGTTTGCGCCGCCTAAGGTAGACTAGCTACCTTGGCAGAAAGGCACGAAAATCAGCCATTTAACGGGCAAGCAAAGCTCGCCCTATTCCTGATTTATCAATCGTGCTGACTTCGTCAGCACTCTAGGGAGTGTACAAAGTACACTCCCTTTTTA
>CAYJDF010000019.1:6954-28701 GCA_964368845.1 uncultured Desulfovibrionaceae bacterium | reverse complement strand
CTTAAATTAAAACACGATAAGTAACAGCCGGAGCAAGTAGTAAACCAGCTTGCTCAATACTTTTTAGGACTTTATCCATGGCTTGTGTTTCTGCCTCATGGGTCATAAATACTAGTGGTACTGCCCCCTGTTCTTGTTGTTTTTGTATTACTTGAGCAATACTAATACCTTCCTTGGCCATAATGCCTGAAATATCACGCAATACTCCAGGATTATCATTAACCATAACACGCATGTAGTAAGATGAACGTGCCTTAGCAGGGGGTAAAATTTGTGCTCTTTTGAGGATTTGTTCAATAAAACCTGTGTTGTATGGTTGTGGGTTTCTGGCAATGGAGAGTAAGTCACTAACTACGGCAGATGCTGTTGGCATATCTCCAGCACCGCGTCCATGTAAGAATAGTGAACCCACAGCATTGCCTTCTAAGCGCACAGCATTATAAGAACCGCCCACACTGGAGAGTAAAAAACGATGATGTACAAGGGTTGGGAATACTCCTGCTTCAAGCTTGCCATCTACATCATGCACCTGACCAAGTAGTTTGATGCGGTATCCAAACTCCCTTGCAAAGGCAATATCAAGTTTACTCATATGTCTGATGCCTTTTATGGGCATTTCAGTATAGGGGTACTCTACACCATAGGCTAGTCGTATGAGTAAAACTAACTTATGAGCTGCATCATGTCCGTCAATATCAAGAGTGGGGTCAGCTTCGGCAAAGCCTAGATCTTGCGCTTCTTGTAATGCCGTATCAAAGTCTAGTCCCTCAGTGGTCATTTGAGAAAGAATATAATTGCTTGTACCATTTAATATACCCATGATTGACTGAATATTATTGCCCGCAAGACTTTCTTTTAAGGTTTGTACAATGGGTATGCCGCCAGCAATGCTAGCTTCATATAGCAGGCATAGCTGTTTTTCATAAGCTTTTTGAAAAATATCTGTTCCGGCTTCGGCTAATAGGGCTTTATTGGCTGTGACAATATGTTTACCGTTTTCAAGGCAGTCTAAAATAAATTCACGTGGTGTTTCAATGCCGCCCATAAGTTCAAGCACCACGTCTATTTCAGGATCATGGCTTATGGCCTTTTTGTCGGTTACTAACTGTGCATTTTGAGGTAGGGCGCAAGGTCTAACTTTTTTAGGGTCACGCACTAAGATTGTTTTAACCTGAATAGGGCGTCCAATACGCTCTTTGATGAGGCTAGCACTTTCTTCAAGTACACGCACAACGCCAGTTCCTACAGTACCAAAACCCGCAATCCCTACCACAAGTGCCTTGTTATTTTCCATTATATTTCCCTGTTTAATTTTCGCTTATTTAGCGTATCTTATATCTATTGTTAATAGGCCCTACTAGCGCGCTTAACCTTACTTTGCAACTCACTGCCACAAAAGATTTTGTTGATACATGCATTAGTAGGCGATGTGCAATAAAAGCTCAATAAAGGGTTAATATAGACATTACTCAAGCTTTTTGTAAATAGTTAAAACCATGAAAAGTGCGTATAAAAACATTCAATGATATTAATTTTTTACACTTACAAGACCTATGTTTATTGACAAAATAGAATTAAACAGGGTACTTTTGCAAATTATTAAATGATAATAAATTATACGGATTCAAATATATAAAGGCTTTGTAGGTTAAAAGTGAAGAATTTACCGATTTTTCTTATAGGTTCACGTGCTTGTGGTAAGAGCACCATTGGTAAAGCTTTGGCAAAGCGTTTGGGTTGGGCTTTTGTTGATACCGATGTTTTGGTAGAAGAAAAACATACCTCAAGCATTGCACATATAGTAGAAAAACATGGCTGGGACTTATTTAGAAAGTATGAGAGCCAAACTCTGCGAGAGTGCATTAAGCCAAAGCGTGTCATATCTACTGGAGGAGGCATGGTTCTTGCCAAGGCTAACCGAGAGCTTATGCAACAAAGTGGACTAGTTTTCTTTTTGTCCGTACCAGTGCAAGAACTTATGCAGCGGATTAATATTAATGATAATCACCGTCCGGCATTGACAGACAAAGGCACTGTGCAAGAGGTGGAGTTGGTGTTAAGTGAACGCTTACCTTTATATCAGCAAACAGCACATTATGAGGTTGATGGTTCGCAATCGGTACTACAGATTGTGGATAAATTGCATGATATTGTGATGCGAAAATGTTAATAATTTAGTATTATAACATAATAAGATAACAAAAAAGTTGGAGCAATTATGGCAGGCAATACTTTTGGGCATTTATTTCGTTTAACCACCTTTGGGGAGTCGCATGGTGCGGCCCTTGGGGGTATTGTTGATGGTTGTCCTGCCAATATAAGCCTTGATGAGGCGTATATTCAAGAACGACTAAATAGACGTCGCCCTAAGGGTATGGGTGGTGGCGCTGATGCCTTAGCTACAACCAATCGCAAGGAGTCAGACAAGGTACGACTGCTTAGCGGCGTTTTTGAAAATAAAACCACTGGAACACCCATTGCTTTTGTTATTGATAATGAAAATCAGCGTTCAGCTGATTATGGTGAAATGGCAAGTGTGTTTAGGCCTGGGCATGCTGATATCAGTTATACACAAAAATATGGTCTTAGGGATTATCGCGGTGGTGGACGCTCATCGGGGCGAGAAACTGTTGCAAGAGTAGCTGGGGCTGCCATTGCGGAATGTGTGCTTGAAGATGTTGGCATTAAAGTATTTGCAGCTACGGTTGAAATGGGTGGCATAGCGGTTGACCCAACACTTATAGATATGCAGGGGGCATTGGAGCGCGCATTTTTTGCGGCCGAGTCTAAGACCATATTAGCATGGGAAGAATTAATCGCAAAGGTTAGAAAAGATAGTGATACCATAGGCGGTATTGTGCGTATTGAAGCACAAAATATACCGGCAGGACTTGGTGAGCCAGTATTTCATAAACTTGATGCCATGCTTGCGTCTGCTTTGATGAGTGTGGGTGCGGTCAAGGGGGTTGAGGTTGGAGCTGGTTTTAGGGCTGCACGTATGCGCGGGTCTGAAAATAATGACTCCATTTTAGCTATGCAAGATGGGCGTGCACAGTTTGCTTCCAATAATGCTGGGGGTATATTGGGTGGTATTTCTTCTGGGCAAGATATTGTATTGCACGCTGCTATAAAGCCCATCCCATCTATTGCTAAAGTTCAAAAAAGTATTAATGAACAGGGCCATGCTGTGCAATTAAGTGTGGGAGGACGGCATGATATTTGTGCCATTCCACGCATTGTACCTGTACTTAAAGCTATGGTGGAGTTGAGCTTGGTTGATGCTTTACTTATGCAAAAGCGTATGGACGTGCTTTCATGAGCGATACGCAAGCAAGCATCAATGAAACTATAGAGTTAGATGCCAGTGTTGAGCGCATTTTATTTCACAATGACGAAAATGGTTATACCGTAATGCGCCTTTTGCCTAGTGGAGCAAAGGATGCGTATACTGCCATTGGGTATATGATAAATCCTAAGGCGGGGGTGCAGGTTCATATTGTGGGTACTTGGGTAAATAATGCCAAGTATGGGCGACAAATTTCCATGAGTAGTTGCGAAGAAACACTACCTGCCACCACTGAAGGCATACGGCTTTTTTTAGCTTCGGATGTAATTAAAGGCATTGGTGAGGTAGTTGCAGGGCGTATTGTAGCGGCATTTGGGACTGATACCATGCGTATTCTTGATGATGAACCAGAAAAACTTGCGCAAATTCAAGGTATTGGCAAGAAAACACTGCCCCGCATTATTAAAAGTTGGAATGAAAATCGTGGAACACGCGAATTAATGGTGTTTTTGCAACCATATGGTATTACAGCTAATTATGCGGTTAGAATTTATAAGCACTATGGTCCGGCTGCCTTAGAAACTATTAAGAATAATCCATACGTTATGGCAATGGATATGCGAGGTATTGGCTTCATTACAGCTGATAATGCTGCGCAAAAGCTAGGCTTTAGTAAAGATAGTCCATTACGCGCTGAAGCTGGATTGCTTTATACCTTAACCAAGTGTTGCGATGATGGACATGTATTTATGCCCAAGGACGCTTTGCTAACTCTTACTTCTGATAATTTAGAAATTTCCTACGCCTTATTGGAAGATGCTATTGTAAAGCTTGAGTTCGACGAGCGTATAATTTGTGAACCCTTGGAAGGTGAAGATGGTGTTTATTTAACACGTTACTATCATTGTGAGAATAAAATAGCATTCTATCTAAAGCGTATTTTGCATTCTCCAAAATCGGTACATTTTAAGAATCCAACTGCAATTGTAGAAGAAGTCATAAGCTCCTTACCTATTGAAATGGCTGTAGAACAAAAAGAGGCCATTAGCACGGCCACCCAGTCAAAAATTATGGTTTTAACTGGTGGACCAGGTACAGGAAAAACTACAATTATTAATGCTATTATTAAGGTATTTGAAAAGGTTAAGGCAAAAATTTTATTAGCGGCACCCACTGGGCGTGCGGCTAAACGCATGGCTGAGGCTACCAAACGCGAAGCAAAGACCATTCACCGTTTATTGGAATTTAACCCTGCCGAAGATGGATTTGCCAAAAATGAAAATAATCCCTTAGCTTGTTCTTTGATGGTGGTGGACGAAGCCTCCATGATGGATACTTTATTATTTTATCATTTACTAAAGGCAGCTCCGCTTGGGGCAACTATTTTGTTAGTGGGTGATGTACATCAACTACCTTCTGTTGGGCCTGGTAATGTACTTAAAGATATTATAGCCTCAAAGGCTGTTCCAGTGGTGGAGCTGACTGAAATTTTTAGACAGTCTGCTGAAAGCGAAATAATTTGCAATGCTCACTTAATCAATAAGGGTGATGTGCCTGTGCTTGAATCTCATAAAGATAGATTAAGTGATTTTTATTTTATACATCAAAATGACCCAGAAAAAGCCGCAGCCATGGTAGTGGATTTAGTAAAAAATCATATTCCGCGTCGTTTTGGTTTAAATGCTGTAGACGATATTCAAGTTTTAACTCCAATGCATAAAGGTTCGGTGGGAGCTGGAAATTTGAATACTTTATTGCAGCAGGCCCTTGTACCAAATAGGTCGCAGCAAATTCAACGCGGAGAACGACTTTTTTGCATAGATGATAAGGTTATGCAAATTCGCAATAATTATGAAAAAGATGTCTTCAATGGTGATATAGGTCGTATTGTGATTATGGATATGAAGGAACGCACCCTAACAGTGCGTTATGATGACCGTAATGTACCCTATGATTTTGACCAACTAGATGAAATTGTACCAGCTTATGCCATATCTATTCATAAATCCCAAGGCTCAGAATATCCAGCCGTGGTTATTCCTTTAATGTCGCAGCATTATGTTCTCTTACAGCGCAACTTAGTTTATACTGGGGTAACACGCGGTAAACAACTAGTTATTTTAGTAGGCGAAAAACGAGCTTTGCAAATGGCCATTAAAAATAATCGCACCCACAAACGCTTTACACGTTTGCGTCAGCGTTTGGCTGTTCCTACCTTTTAGTAAAAAGAAATTACATTTTTTTGAGTTTTTATTTTATTTGTAAATCAATACATATTACACTATAATTAAATCAAGTTTGATTAGTAACTTTTTATTAGTCCTTGGTTTATATATGTTAAAAAAATTTTTAAGTATTATTTTACTTATTTGCATCTGCTTTGTTCCTGCAAATTTACTAGAACAAGCCACTTGTCATGTGGATGGAGTAAGGGTTTATTTTTCACCACGTGGCGGGGCCGAGCAAGCTATTGTTAATAACCTCGATGCTGCAAAAGAAGAAGTGCTGCTTATGGCTTATAGTTTTACTGCAAAACCCATTGCCGATGCTTTAATAAGAGCCCATAATCGTGGCATATACATAATTGTTTTGCTTGATAAATCACAATTAAAGGCTAGGGCCAGTAAGATGAAAGAGCTTGTACGAAATGGTTTGATGGTACATGTGGATAGGGCTCATGCCATAGCTCATAATAAGGTGATTGTTATTGATAAAAAATATATTATAACAGGAAGCTATAATTTTAGTAAGGCTGCCGAAGAGCGCAATGCTGAAAACCTTTTAATTTTACAATCCAATGAATTAGCGCAAAAATACCTGCAAAACTTTGAGCTCCATTTGCAGCACGCTGAACGGGTATTAAATTATGACAACTAGCCTGGTAAATAAATTTATAAAAAACTTCTTATTGCGATTAGTAATCATTTGTGTTAAATTTAGCTCATTAAATTTACCTTTGGGAGGTATTAAAATGAAACGCATTATTGGTTTATTTTCGCTTCTACTTGTTTTTGGTCTAGTAGTATCCTTTTCAAGCGTGGCAAAAGCCGCTGGTAAGTCAATGGACGTTGAAGTATTTGAACTTACAACAGAAAATCCTTCTGGATTAGGGAAACCACTAGGTAAGGTTACCTTTGTTGAAACGCCTGATGGCCTAGTTATTCGGCCTATGCTAAAAGGACTTCCTCCTGGAAGTCATGGTTTTCATATTCATGTAAACCCAGACCTTGGCCCAGTAGAAAAAGATGGCAAACTTATTGCTGGTTTAAAGGCTGGAGGTCACTATGATCCTAAAAACACAAAGATGCACCTAGGCCCTTATGACGATATGGGGCACTTGGGTGATTTGCCTGTTCTTTTTGTAGCAAAGGATGGGACAACTCCAGTATCATCATTGGCTCCACGTCTTAAGTCATTAGATATGATTAAAAATCGCTCCCTTATGATCCATGTGCACGGTGATAACTATTCCGATAAGCCCGCAGTGCTTGGTGGCGGAGGCCCTAGATTGGCTGGTGGCATTATTAAGTAGTTTAGCAATATATAATAAAACTCCCCATTAACGTGTTTGTTAGTGGGGAGTTTTTTTATTTTTACTTTATGCCATTAGAAAAAATTATTTTGTATGATATAATACAAATATTTGGGTTAACAAGGCATCTAAAACGCGAGCTGGATGTACATTATAGAAAAGTGAATCTTGAGCTTCGTCCAGCTTTTGAGATAGCATAAGGCTTTGCTTGGGGCTAAGTTTAGCAAAACATGCACTAAGTGGGCTCATAGTTTTTTCTGCAGCAAGGGCTGGCAATAAGCATTTTTGACAAAGCAGTACAACTTGAGCTGCTAAGTTGTGATCGATGGTACCTTTAGCTAAATCCCACCACTTGTTCCCATTTTGCAAAAAATTGGCTAAGCCTTGCTCCCATAGATTTAATTCGGCAGCTATATGGCGGGTCTTTGGCCATGGCAGAGTAAGAACCCATGAGCGCGAAACTAAGGTTGGTAAGAGTTGTTCGCGCTGGGGAGTAAGCAATACAAAAATAGTAGTGGGTGATGGTTCTTCAAGAACTTTAAGCAAGGAATTGGCAGCTGAGTTGCGCTTCATCTCAATGCCATTCATAAGTACAACTCTTTTTTTACCACTATGCGTAGTGTCGGCCACGCGCGACTTCATTTTGATTGCATTATCCTTAGACAGTGCGCGGATAGGCTTGGGGTTTTCTTCATCTTCAGTATTACTAATGCGCCCATCATAAACTAGCACGTCTAAGTGTAAATCTGCCCCAATATGCAGGCAGGCATTACATTTTCCACAAGGCATGGTATTTTCTTGAGGAGATTCACAATGCTGTAAACAAGCCCAAAAACGTGCCAAGGAAAGGCGCTCTTCTTCTAAGCCTCCTTCAATCAAGAGAACTTGAGGAGGGCTTGTGGCAAGTTTACACAAAAGCTCTCGAACATGTGCTAAATGCTCTTGCCAAGCTTTCACAAGAGCATTTTGAGCCTCATGGGCAGAAAGTTCAGGTTCTATTTGCTTTGCAGCTTTTGCCATATATCGTTATAACTTAATGGTTTGATTACGCTCTGGACCAACAGAAACATAACTTATGGGCACATGAGATAATTCTTCTATGCGCTTGATATATGCCTTAACGGTTTGAGGTAAACTATCCCAAGTGGTACAAGTGCTAATATCTTCTGTAAAGCCTGGTAGTTCCTCATAAATTGGCTCAACATTATCTAGGGCATTTTCTTCTTGGGGTGGAAAATAAATATGCTTACCCTCATACATATACCCAGTACATATTTTAATAGTATCAAAGCCTTGCATAACATCTAGCTTAGTTAAAACAATACTGGTAAGGCCATTTAGGCGCACGCTTTCACGTAAGATAACCATATCAAGCCAACCGCATCGGCGTGGGCGACCTGTTGTTGCTCCAAACTCATGTCCGTTAGCGCGTAAGGTTTCACCAGTTTGGTCTAATAGTTCAGTGGGGAATGGCCCAGCCCCCACACGCGTGGTGTAGGCCTTTACTATACCAATGATGTTATCTAAAGCTCTGGATGATGCACCACTACCCACAGCGGCATTGGCTGCCACAGTATTAGACGAGGTCACAAAGGGATATGTCCCATGGTCTATATCAAGGTGTGTGCCTTGGGCACCTTCAAATAATATGTTTTGACCCTTTTCCCAAGCTTGATCTATCTCCGTTGAAATATCAGCAAGGTATGGTAAAATACGCTCAGATATACTCATAACTTCATTTAATACATCTTCAACTGATAGTGGGTCAGCATTATAAAGTTTGGTTAAAAGAACATTTTTTTCTTCAAGAGCGGCAGTAATTTTTGCGCGTAGCAATTCCTTATTGCCAAGGTCGCTTGCACGCACTCCAGTGCGCGACATTTTGTCTTCATAACACGGGCCAATGCCGCGTCCTGTTGTCCCAATTTTTTTGCCTGCTTTATGGTTTTCACGAGCAATATCAATAGCTTTGTGGTATGGCAAGATAAGGTGGGCTTTTTTGCTGATTTTAAGCCTATTAGGCGAAACATCAATACCCTTGGCAATGAGTTTATCTATCTCTTGCAACAAAACAAATGGGTCGCAAACCACTCCATTGCCAATACAGCAGAGTTTATTTTCATGTAAAATTCCTGAAGGAATAAGGTGCAGTACTGTTTGCTCTCCGCCTACCTTAATGGTATGTCCAGCATTATTTCCACCTTGAAATCGCACAATAACATCTAAATCTGAGCTAAGTAAGTCTACTATCTTACCCTTACCTTCATCGCCCCATTGAGCTCCGATAATGACAATATTTGACATCTGCAGTCCTGCCTCTTGAAAATTTTGAGCTTTATTAGAATTATAAAATATTTACTATTTAATCTGCACTTCTTTAAGCAAAAAAAACCACTGTGCTTGTACTATGCCAAGTTTATGAAGTCAAATATCTTTAACTGTGCAAAGTAGTTTTTATTCATATGAATACATAAAAATTATTTTTTTGTTTTATTTTTTTTGGGAACAAAATCCAATTTTGCTGCCCTTATTTTTACAGGCTCTTCTTTTGGGGAGAGAGACAATTTTTCTAAGCTAAATCTTGGACTTGATGGTTTATCCACATCCTGAGGACGCACTTGTGCAGCCCATTGATAATTAAAAAGTTGATTTTTCCATTTTTTAGCTTGGATAAGTGAAAAAACCAAAGCAGCCTCTTCCCAGCGCTGAGTTGGTTCAAAGCGATTGACTTTGTTGGCATAACTATCCCAAAGTGACATAAGTGATGCCTCATCTAAGCTATCTAATTGTCTAGCAAGTTTTAGCAAAAGTTGTTCCATAGTATTTCCTTATGAAGCCCTTTACAAAAATACGTCAAGGGCTCGTATCATATAATCGAACCGTACTCTACGCCAAAATGCTAAAGGCTTCAAATGAAAATTGCCCCCAAGGCTGACTTATGTTATAGCTACATATACAAGGTTTTTATAATCTTTGAACGTAAATATTCAATATAGAGGATAGAGATGAGCAATTTAAAAAATATGTATAAGCAGGTTGTTAAAGATGCATTTCCTGATACCATGACTATTACCCTCGGTGATGAAACCTTGGTTTATAAAAAACGTACTTGGACTTTAGATAATGAAGAAAAGGGTTTACGTTATGGTGAAAATCCTGATCAGCCCGCAGCACTTTATCAAATGGTTGAAGGTTCTATTAGCTGTGGAGGGCTAACTTGGCGCGGGCCAAGTCAAGGTATTGTTTCAGCCATGGCCGAAGAACATATGCTTCAAGCTGGTAAACACCCTGGTAAAACCAATATTACAGACGTTGATAATGGTGCTAACATATTACAGTATTTGGCTCAATATCCTGCTGCTGTTATCCTCAAGCACAATAATCCCTGTGGTGCTGCTTGGGATAGAGAAAGTATAGCTGTGGCCCTTGAAAAGGCTTTTTGGTGTGATCGCATTGCCGCCTTTGGTGGTGCAGTAGTTGTGAACCGCGCTCTTGATATGGCAAGTGCAAAGCTAATTGCATCCAATTATTTTGAAGTTGTAGCTGCACCTGCTTTTGATGAAGGCACTTTAGAGGTATTAAAGGGGCGTAAAAATCTTAGAATTTTACATTTACCTGGTCTGGCTCGATTAGAGAAGTTCACAGAATCGGCTTTTCTTGACATAAAAAGCCTTGCCGATGGTGGTATAATTTTACAAAAATCATTTGTTAATCGCATATTAAGTACGTGTGATTTTGAAGCTGCTAGCACCACAAAGGATGGTTTAAGTGTAAGTGCACGTAAACCTACACCACAAGAACTTGATGACTTATATTTTGCATGGGCAGTGGAAGCTGGTGTAACATCAAATTCGGTAATTTTTGCCAGTCATGGGGCTACGGTAGCCATTGGTACAGGTGAGCAAGATCGTGTAGGCTGTGTGGAGTTAGCTATTCACAAAGCTTATACTAAGTACGCAGACACATTGTGCTTTAATGAGTTAAACATGACATTGTATGAGCTCAAAGGCAAGGCAGAAACTGATAGTGCTGCTAAGGCTAGCTTAGAAGATATTCAAAAGCGTACAAAAGAAGCCTGTGGTGGTTTAAAGGGTAGTGTACTCGTTTCGGATGGGTTTTTTCCCTTTAGGGATGGGGTGGATGTAGCTTTGGCAGAAGGTGTTACAGCCATTGCTCAACCTGGTGGGTCCATGCGAGACTATGAGGTCATTATGGCTTGTAATGAGCATGCGCCGCAAGTAGCTATGGTATTTACGGCCCAGCGTTCATTTAAGCATTAATTAGTCTATACAAGCGTTGACTAATTATACACGTAGCGTGGCATGTAATATTAAGTATAATGTAGCTTGTAAAACGTATATGGGCTAAGAAATATTACTCTGTAAATCCCGGTGGCAATTGTCCTGCAGGTACATCGTCTGAAAGCCCATGAGTATTGCTACGCTTAGCAACAGGTATTAAGTCAAGTCCGGCAGAAGTTGCTGCCGTCTTATAGTCAGTGGTATTTAGGCGTAAAGCATTGAGTGGATAAACCACAATGGCAGGAATATGTACTGGGCAATGCTTTTCGCAAAAACCACACCCAAAGCAACGCTTGGCATTGACTACTGGGGCTGGCACCTTGGTACTTGGTTGGGGTTGCAAACTAAGCGCGCCAAATGGGCAAACCTCTTGGCATACAACACAGCTTCGCCCCTCAGCCCAAGCTAGGCATAGTCCAGGCTTTACTACGGCAGAACCAACCTTAGCCTGTTGTTTTTGCTCAAGAGGTAATTTCATGATGGCCCCAGTTGGGCAAACCTTACCACAGGCTGTGCATTCAGGTTCGCATGGACCACGTCTAGACATGAGTACAGGGCTAAAAACTCCTTCCAAACCAGCAGCGAACCATGTGGGCTGCAAGGCATTGGTAGGACAAACCTTCATACATTGACCACAACGAATACAACGGGCCAAAAAGTCTACTTCAGGTCTAGCACCAGGTGGTCGAATGCAAGTGGATTGAGCTGCAGTTCCCTTAGTGCCAACAGGTAGTTGAGAGGCTGTGTTTATATATCCAAGGCCTGCCAAACCAATACCAGCTCCAGCCGCACATAAAAAAGCTCGCCTTGAAGGAATAAATGGGTTTTCTTTGCCATATGTTGGTATGGTGTTAGATAGAGATAAACCAGCGCTTTTTGTGTTACGTAGTTCTGGTAAATTTGGTCGTATTTTGGGAGAATTTTTTTCAAAGCATGAAAAATATGTACCATGTACGGGACATACTTTGACACAAGTTAGGCAAGTTATGCATTCGGCGTGCTTAGTGTTTGTGGGATTATTACATATGGCACCTGTTGGGCAGTTTTTAATGCATTTTCCACAATCAATACAAACGTGTACACGTCTACGCCAAACAGGTTTTATGGAAAAAATACCAAGTAGTGCACCTGCTGGGCATAGGTAGCGACACCAAAAACGAGGGCGAACACGTTCAAGAAAAAATAAAGCCCCAAAAAAAGTTGCTAAAAAATAAACACTATAAAAAGCACGCGGTTTTATTTGTAAATAGCTTAAAATGGGGTCATTTAAGTTTTCGGCCAAGGGACGCACATTATCAAGGCCAAATTTGCTCATAAGCAATAAAATTGGATGTATAAGCAAGGCATAAAAACGTGTAATCAAAGCAATGGGCGAACCCCAAAAAATATGGCTGACCCCAAAGAGAGCTGCAAAGGCAATGATAAATAAAATTAAATATTTGAGTTGGCGTAATCCCTTTGGCATGCTTTGATTGCGCCAAGTTTTATTGGTTGCAATGCCCCATGAAGCATCAAGAGTTATGCCCATGGGACAGATATAACCACAAAAAATACGCCCCATGAAGATGGCTAGGGCTAAAACTACAAGCCCTGCCACAAGACTAGGGATATATGCCTTAACGGCAAGTGGTACTAAGACAGCAACTAGTGGGTCAAGACGTAAAAAATTATCTACTGGCAAATACCAATCCACTAAGGGAAATACACTAAGCCATAGTAAATAAAGAAAAAGACCAAGACTTATGCTTTGTACTGTCTTTTTAAAGCCACTACTCTTCATAAAAAATTATACGTTTAGTTCTAATATACTAAGGTTTTCAATGTCCATACGTCCAAGACCGCGCTCATGAGCTTTACGCAAATGTGAAACTTGGCGTGGCTGAATTTTTTGTCCATACCAAACATACCTTGCCACGGCGGTGGAGTCAGCAGCCACAGGGTCTGCTGAGGCAATGACTTGACTTGGACTAATGACTTTACCAGGCCCACTTGGGCCACCTGTGGTGAGCACTCGCGTAGCATCAATTACAGCAAGATGAGGCTTTACACGTTGATTAAGGTCTACAATGGATGTGGCCAAATCATAGCGTGAGTGCATAATTCCACGATTATAAATTAAACCCATTTGTCCTTTTAGTGATAGTGAGACTCCGGCAGAGCTATGGCTTTTGGCCACAGGTACAGCAATAATTACATCGGCATTTAACACATCGCGCATAAAGGCGTTTTCTTGCATTTCCTCTGCTTTCTCAATATTGCTAAGGGTGTAAAATTCTTCATCCATGAGGTGTTGGCAAATACCTTCCTCAACGCTATTGCACGCGGCTAAAATGCCAGAATTTTCCAAAGAAAGACGCACACTTTGCAAACCGTGGTCTAAAACACGAATGCGAGTTGCGCCGGCTTCTTTGCAAAGTGTTAGCACTTCGCGCACCACTTCTGGGTGGGTGGTAGTTGCACTATCAATACCTTGGGCAAAACTCATATTAGGTTTAATTACAACACTTTGACCTGGTTTTACAAAGCGCGACATACCACCAATGGCCTCAACGGCAGCACGAGTAGCAGCAGCAGGGCTACCTTTAACAACACTTACATCGGGAAAATCTTTAGCAAAGCCCTTGCTTGGTATACACAGTCCAGATCCTAGTAACGTAGACCCAGCGGACAAGTAAGCTAGAGTTTTTAATTGCATTTTTAGGAAAGATCGTCTGTTCATAATAATCTCCTTGGTTTATTACCAAGATTAGAAAAAATGCTTGTAAAGTTAATGTAAATCATTCAAGAAAAATGTGTCACAATTTTATAAACATAATATATGAAAAAATTAGTTACAATTATTATAAGTCATTACTTAGAAAAAGTCAATCCTGCACTTGAATCAATTTTATTGGCATTTTTTTCTGGTAATTTGTGATAGTATTTTTTATAATTTTGAGCTTGTTAACGTATAAATACTCAAAAGGTGCATATGAGTTCTATACTTCTTTTTGATATTGGTAATACATCAATCAAAGTTGGTATTGCCCATGCTCAAGGTATTGTGAGTTCCTATACATTACGTACAGATGCAGGGCAAACGTCTGATAGTCTAGGTATAACAATTTATAATTTGCTCTCACATGCAAAATGTGACCCCAAAACTATTGAGGCTTGTGTATGTTCGTCAGTGGTTCCATCCATGACACCACTGCTGCGTGAGGCTTGCTTGCGTTTTGTGGGGGTAAAGTTTTTACAAGTACCGCAAGATATAAGTATTCCACTTGAAAATTGTTACAGCAAACCTCAAGAAGTTGGTGCGGATCGCTTGGTTTGTGCCTATGCTGCACGTCTTGTTATGCCAGATTGCACATCGTTAATTGTGGTTGATTTTGGCACAGCCACAACTTTTGACTGTATAAGTAAGCAATCATATTTAGGCGGGCTAATTTTCCCTGGAGTGCATACTGCTGCAACAGCTCTTACTGCCAATGCGGCTAAGCTACCACGCGTTAACCTTGAATTTGATGATTTAGAACCTGTACCTGGTCGCGATACAGTTTCAAGTATTCAGCATGGAATTGTTTTTGGATTTTGTGCTTTAGTTGAGGGAATTACTGCAAGGCTTAGTAAGCAATTACCACAAGATGTACGCATTCTTGCCACAGGTGGTTTTGCATCAGACATTGCCAAAAGAACAAATTGCTTTTATAAGGTAGTACCAGACCTCATATTAGATGGATTACGACAACTATATTTTAAACAAAACATCATATAAACAGGCTACAAAATTGTTGCCACACAAGGAGACATCATGAGCACCATAGTTTCTGTTCTTTCGCGTGAAATTTTAGATTCGCGCGGCAACCCCACGGTGGAGGTTGAAGTTAGTTTAGAGTCAGGTCATATTGGCCGTGCTGCTGTGCCTTCCGGAGCATCTACCGGTACACGCGAAGCTTTGGAAATGCGCGATGGCGACAAAAAACGCTATGCCGGTAAAGGTGTAACAAAAGCTGTTGAGCATGTTAATGGCGAAATTGCTGAAAATGTAGTTGGTCTTGATGCACTACGCCAAGTTCAGCTTGATACAACCCTCATTGACCTAGATGGCACTGATAATAAATCTCGCCTTGGAGCCAATGCCATGCTTGGTGTCTCCATGGCCACAGCGCGTGCTGCTGCTAATTTCCTTGGTTTGCCATTATACCAATATATTGGTGGTATCAATGCCAAGGTTTTGCCTGTACCTATGATGAATATTATTAATGGTGGTGCACATGCGCCAAATAATCTTGATATTCAAGAGTTTATGATTATTCCTGTAGGGGCATATACCTTCCGCGATGCTTTGCGCATGGGTGCAGAGGTATTTCATACCTTAAAAGCCTTGCTTGCAGCTGATGGGCATGTAACTAGCGTTGGTGACGAAGGTGGCTTTGCCCCCAACCTAAAAAATCATGACCAAGCTTTTAGCTATATTATTCGTGCCATTGAGGAATCAGGCTATAACCCTGGTACTGAAATTGCTCTTGGTATTGATGCGGCCGCATCGGAATTTTATAAGGATGGCAAATATGTTTTGGCTGGAGAAAATAAAACCTTTACCAATGCCGAAATGGTTAATTGGTTAGGCGAATTTACTCAAAAATATCCGCTTATTTCCATTGAAGATGGTCTTGCTGAATCCGATTGGGATGGCTGGCGCATCTTAAGTACCAATATTGGCGAAACTGTACAAATAGTTGGTGATGATATATTTGTAACAAATCCCGCCATATTAGCCGATGGCATTGCTGAAGGTATTGGTAATTCTATCTTAATTAAGCTCAATCAAATTGGCACAGTTACTGAAACACTTGATACCATTGAAATGGCTAAGGAAGCAGCCTATACCACTGTTATTTCACATCGTTCTGGCGAAACCGAAGATTCATTTATTGCTGACCTTGCTGTGGCTGTTAATGCTGGGCAAATTAAAACTGGTTCGCTTTGCCGTTCTGATCGTACTGCTAAGTACAATCAATTATTGCGCATTGAAGAAGAGCTAGACGACAGTGCTACTTATTTTGGACCCATGATGGCAGAATATTTTGCCATTGGTGTTGATGAAGAATAATTTAACTTTAGTTTTATGATAGTTATGAGGGTAATCTTTTTTGTGTAAACAATAAGGATTACCCTCAAAATTTAAAAATACTTGGAGAAGATATGGCTACCATTATTGACGGAAAAGGTACCGCAAAGGTCATACGCAGTGAACTGAAAGAACAAATAGCAAACATAGTGAATTCTGGAAAGCGTGCTCCTGGGCTTGCAGTTATTTTAGTTGGTGATGATGCCGCTTCACAAGTGTATGTGCGCAATAAGGAGAAAGCTTGTGCTGAGGTGGGTATAATTTCCTTCCCATATATTTTGCCAAGTAGCACTCCTCAGACACAATTACTTGAACTTATATCTAGCTTGAACGCGCGCGATGATGTGGACGGTATTTTATTGCAACTACCCCTGCCAGATCCCTTGGATTCTCAAGCGTGCTTGCTAGCCATTGATCCGGCTAAGGATGTGGATGGCTTCCACCCTGAAAACGTGGGCAGGCTGTCGCTTGGTTTGCCATGTTTTGTATCGTGTACACCAGCTGGAGTTATGGAACTGCTTGAAAGGTATAATCTTTCTCCTTCTGGTAAAAAGGCAGTAGTTGTAGGTCGTTCTAATATTGTGGGGCGTCCTTTGGCTTTATTGCTTTCGCATGCAGGACCTTTTGCCAATGCCACTGTTACAATATGTCACTCACGCACCAAGGACTTAGCTAAAGAATGCCGCGAAGCCGATTTTATCTTTTTAGCTCTTGGTAAACCAAATTTTTTAACTGCGGATATGGTCAAAGAGGGTGCTGTTATCATTGATGTTGGTATTAATAGAACCGATGCAGGTCTTTGTGGCGATGCAGACTATGCTGCCGTAAGCCCTAAGGCTCTGGCCATAACTCCTGTTCCCGGTGGGGTTGGACCTATGACCATTGCCATGCTTTTGAAAAATACTGTACAGGCTTGGCAAGATAAGTTATAATAATTATATTTTATAAGGATATAGGTTACGACATGCATCTAGAACAACACAAATTACTAAGAGAAATCTTTGATACAGCGGTGCATGCAGTTGCACCTGATGCGGCAGTGCAGAGCCACGTTAAGCTTATGGGTAATGACTTACATGTTGATGGTCGTAGCTATTCCTTAGAAAATAAAAAAATTCTTGTGCTCGGAGCTGGTAAGGGTGTTGCTCCTATGGCTAAAGCCATTGAAGATATGCTAGGTGAGCGTATTAATGATGGACTTGTAGTAACTAAGTATGAGCATACCTTGCCCTTAAAGTATATTAAAATTATGGAAGCAGCCCACCCAGTGCCAGACAGTGCAGGCTTAAATGCTACTAAGGCTATTATGGAAAAGGCTATGAAAGCTGATGCTGATACATTAGTTTTATGCTTATTTACCGGTGGGGCAAGTGCTTTAACTCCGTCCTTAGCTCAAGGGCTAGAACTTTTTCATGTACAAGAAGTAACCAGTCAACTTCTAAAAAGTGGTGCAACAATTCAGCAAATTAATGCCCTGCGTAAACATTTATCTAGCTTTAGTGGTGGTCAGCTTGCACGCATGGCTTTACCAGCTGAGGTTTTAACCCTTATTGTATCGGACGTAATTGGCGATGAGCTTGATGTAATTGCATCAGGGCCTACAGCACCTGATGCATCAACCTTTTCACAATGCATTGAAATTGTAAAAAAATTTGGTTTAGAAAAATCTTTACCCCCAGTAGTATATGAGTATTTATTAAAGGGTGCGCAAGGTAAAATTTTGGAAACACCCAAGGCAGATGATGTTCTTTTTGAGCACGTACATAATGTACTTGTGGCCACCAATACTGAGGCCTTAACTGCAGCTCGGCATTGTGCCGAAAATCTAGGTTTTGAAGTGCATATTTTGCCAGAGCCCATGCGAGGTGAGGCTAAGGTTCAAGCTTTGAATTTAGTTAACAAGGCAAAAGGTGTAGCAAAGCAAATGAGTGCCTCGTCAAAGCCAGTGTGTCTTTTAGCTGGTGGCGAAACTACTGTGACCATAAGTGGTCAAGGTAAGGGGGGACGCAATCAAGAAATGGCTCTAAGTGCTGCCTTTGAGCTGGAAGGTTTTGATAATATAGCCGCCTTATTTGCAGGTACTGACGGCACAGATGGTCCTACCGATGCCGCTGGGGGATTTGCATTATCAAATAGTGTTGATAAGATGTGTAAAGTTTGTAACCCCAAAGAATTACTGGCAGACAATAATAGTTACAAGGCTTTAACCCTTGGCGGTGATATATTAATAACCGGTCCAACACGTACCAATGTAATGGATTTGGCTATATTATTAGTATGGCCTAATGCACACTAAGCTCACTTTGGATTTCTTTGCTTAATGTAAGTGCCACTTCAACTTCAAAGTCCTCTACAGCTTGTTCAAGTTGGATTAATGTTGGTTCAAGCTTGGTTTCTTTGAGGCGTGCACTAAGATGACGTATGGTTTCAATGGCATATCCCCAATCAACTTCCATATTTAGTATGGCTTGATCTAAAACATGGCGAGCGTGCTCGCGCTCAGCAAGGTTGAGCTTATCTTCAATACTTGCGGTGGCAACTTCAGCTTGGCTTGCTTCCATATAGTCTAAACTTTCACGAATAGCATTAACCGCATTAGTTAAACATACTACCAATGTACGCAAGTGTGGGGTAGTCATACTTGGGGAGTGAATTAATGTTTTTTCTAGATTTTCAGCGGCCTTTGCTAGTTCTTCTGCTCCGAGGTTAGCCGCAATGCCGCGTACAGTGTGAGCGTGGCGAACAGCACTTTCAATGTCATTTTTCTGTAAACACTGACTAATATCTTCATTAACAGTGGCATATCTATTGGCAAACTTTTTAAGTAATTTGGCATATAGCTCTTCATTACCACCCACTGTGGCAAGACCACCAATAATATTAAAGCCTTCAATGCGATCTGGTAATTTCCCATGATGTTTAGCAATAATATCTTTGCTGGAACTTGTACTTTTTTTGCTGGATGATTTTGAAGGTAACCAAGCATTAATAGTGGCAAAAAGAGCCATGGGTTCAAGAGGCTTGGTAAGGTGGGCATTCATCCCGGCAGACATGGAGGCTTCTTTGTCATCAAGCATGGCATGGGCGGTCATAGCAATAATGGGCATGGTATACCCAGCCTCACGAATGGTTCTTGTGGCCTCAAGCCCGTCCATAATGGGCATTTGTACATCCATAAGGATAAGTGCGTACTTTTGTTTTGCCACAGCATCAACAGCCTCTTGGCCATTGTTGGCAATGTCCACTTCAAGATGGGCAGTTGTTAAAACTTCGTAAGCGATTTCTTGGTTTATTTCATTGTCTTCTACCAATAATATACGTGGTGGCCCGCTTTGCTCCTCTTCATCTGCTTCTTCAACTTGTGTATCTTTTAAAGCTTCGCTGTGTTCTTTTAAGACTTCAGCAATGCTTTGCTCCCAAATATTTGAGGAAGTGTCTAAAGTTAAACGAGCTAATATGCCAGCGTCTTGAGCCATTTTTTTGATTTCGTCCAACTCGAATTCTGATTGCAAAATTAAAGCAGGATGTTTGCCAAGGTTTGATTTTTGAATATATTGGGCAAGTTCAACCCCGCCCATGTCAGGTAATTGTAATGATAATATAACAAGGTCAAATGAATGCTGAGCATCATCTGCATCGGCAATAATGCGCAAAGCTAGCTCACCTTCATGAGCTACTTGAACCTTCATGCCCAACGCGCTAAGCTGTGATTCAATAATTTGTTGGTTAAGTGGGTTATGCTCTACAACCAAGGCCCTAACACCTTGCAAAGGTCCGTCTTGTACCGGAGGTAATTCGCTAGCTTCTTTGAGTGGCAGGGTGAAAGTAAATATACTACCCCCCTCTGGGTTAGCCTCAACAAAAATTTCTCCTTGCATACGTTTTATGAGTAAGGTGCAAATGGCAAGGCCTAAACCTGTACCACCATATTCTCTTGTGTGGCTATTATCAACTTGGGTAAATGGTAAGAAGATGTTTTCGCGCATATCGTCTGAAATACCTATGCCGGTATCAATGATACTAAAACGGATACAGCCTTGGTCTGTTTTGTTAACATTGATACTAACAGAACCCTTTTCAGTAAATTTAACGGCATTACCTGCAAGATTTAATAATATCAATGAAATGCGCATAGAGTCACCCTCAAGTATGGGGGGTAGTGACTCATCAACCTTGGAATATAAGCGTAAGCCTTTTTCTTGGCAGCGTGGCTCAATAGTAGCAACTAAGTCATTTAATACTGTGTCTAAACGGAATGGTAGATTGTTAATTTCAAAATCATCATCTTCCAGTTTGGAAAAATCCAGCATTTCTTGAAAGGAATCAAGCAAACCTTTGGCAGAGTCAATCATGGTTGTCACATATTTACGCTGTTGGTCATCAAGCCTAGTTTGTTGGCACAAATAACCTAGACCAATAATAGCGTTGAGCGGTGTCCGTATTTCGTGACTAATCTTGGTTAAAAAATTGTTTTGCATGATGTTTTCCTACCATATGGTATGCTGTTTATAAACTTCTCATGCGTTATTCTCACTCAAATTGTATAAAATTTCAATAGCAATTTTGTAAAAAAAATTATTACTGAGCAAATTAAGTTAGGGTATATAAGGCTATAATTATTTATATTGTATTTGAAAATTATGCCATTAACCAGCACAGCACTCTTCTAAAAGAAAGGCCATGATATTATTAAGTGTTGCATATTGTGCAATGCAGTGTAAAGTTCTCCCTTCACGTTTTTGAAGCACAAGTTTGACAGAAATTAAGGCTGCTAGGTGATGGCTAAGTGTAGATGCCGGAATATTAAGCTCTTTTTGTAACTCTCCCACAGTCAAGCCTTGTTCACCTGCTTTTACCAAGCGTTTATAGATGCTCAAACGTGTAACATGGCCAAGTTCTTTTAAGGTTAGGGCAGCACTTTCTGTGTTCATGTTAAGTCCTTATTTTAAAATGTTTATTTGTGCTTTATATTGCAATGTTATTATTTTATATTTCTAGAATAGCAAAAATAAGTTGACAATAAAAATATTTTGATTATACTAGAATTATCAAAATAATGAGGTGTATCATGCAAGATTATTATTCTATGTTTATGGATGCTATGGGGATGTTTATCTTTCTTGGTGTTGAGTTGTCTGTACTCTTTTTAATCATATCTGCTGCAGTAAGTTTGCTACAGCAATATATACCAGATTCTAAATTACAATCAATTTTAGGTAGTTCACATGGTAGAGGGTATATTTTAGCGGCACTACTTGGGGCAATAACACCATTTTGTAGTTGTTCAACCATACCCATGTTACGTGGATTGCTAAAAGCAAGGGCTGGTTTTGGACCTACTTTAACATTTCTTTTTGCGTCACCACTATTAAATCCTATTATTATAGCACTTTTTATTGCTACCTTTGGTCTTAAAGTAAGCATAACCTACACTAGTGTGGCTTTGTTAATTTCTATTTTAGCCGGTTATGTATTAAACAAAATGAATTTTGAACAATATGTTATAGCAGATGAT
>CAYJDF010000019.1:5186-6854 GCA_964368845.1 uncultured Desulfovibrionaceae bacterium | reverse complement strand
CTTTGCAGCCATTACAAAACGACACCACGTGTGCTTGTGCCATAGCAGAGCAAAGTAGCTCAGCTTGTGTGTGTGAGGATAATGCTCAAGAAATTTCATGTTGTTCCACATTGAATGAAAAAGATTCAATAGCTTCATGTTGCCCTGAAAAAGATTTACCCACTAGCGCAAGTGGTTGTTGTTCAGGCCCAAACCCTAGCGTAGTAGAAACAGCTTGCTGTACAACTCCTAAGGCTCATGCAAGCTCTTGTTGTGCACCTGCACCTAGTCAAGAAAAAATGCCGTTTTCTCAAAGAGTAAAGCTAGCATTTATAGAAGCTTGGGGTCAATTTAAGCAAGTATTTCCGTATTTATTACTGGGCGTGTCATTGGGGGCAATGGTTTATGGTTTTGTACCAAGTGATTTTATAGCAAAATATGCCAGTGGCGATAGTATTTTAGCCGTGCCAATTGCGGCAGTTATTGGTATTCCGCTTTATGTACGTGTAGAGGCTTTAATTGCACTTAGTGCAGTGCTTGTGGGTAAGGGTATGGGGCTTGGCGCTGTTATGGCTTTAATAATCGGAGGTGGCGGAGCTAGCTTGACTGAAGTTATTTTATTAAAATCCATGTTCCGTACTCCTATGATTGTAGCCTTTTTAACTGTAATTTTGGGCATGGCCATAGTAGCAGGATACATTTTCCAATTTGCTTTGTAATTTTATCTAGTTTGATTGATAATCGTTAATACGCCTGCTTAATGTAAAAGGTATACTTTTGATTAAGTAGGCGTATTAAATTTTGTATTAAACTCAATATTAACTTTTTTCACTCTAGGGTTTTCGTAAAGTTTTTGCCTTAAACTTGCTATCATTTCAGCAGCTTCTTGAAGAGGGATGTTTCTTTTGAAAGATGTTTTAATATGAATACTATAATCAATGCCACGCTTTAGGACGATAAAGTCTGTAACTTCAATTGTTTTTTCATGTTCTACAACTTCATCTTTGATAACATGAAAAAAAAGCTCTTGTACCTCTTCAGGGGCATGTGCTCCAGCAATACCTACAATACTGTTGAAAAATATGGTCCAAGCGGTTTTTATAAGCATGAGGATGATGATAATGGTGGCAATCTTTTCTGCGTAAATAAGCCACTTTAAATTATGCTCGATGCCAAAATCTGTAACTACTAGGCCAACAATTACAATAATGGTGGAATAAGCATCAGTTAGCGACTCAAGGCCACTACTTTTTAGGGTATGCGAATCTAGTTTATTAGCTTGGTATAGTACGTAGTAGGATAAGAGAAGCTTAATAATAAAGGTGGCAAAAGATACAGACAATACAATTATGCTTATGTCTGTAGCAATGGTACCCCAATGTTTTACAAGCTCCACGATTAATCCATAAATCATAACAAAAATCAGCATAGACACGGTAAGTGATGAGGCATATTCAAGATTACCATGCCCAAATGGGTGGGCATCATCTTCAGGCTTTTTGGCAGCCTGCAGCCCAATAATTGCAAAGATATCGGTCAATAAATCTGATGCTGAGTGAATACCATCGGCAATGAGGAGCTGACTATTAAACAAAAAACCAACCACAATTTTTAACACAGAAAGTAGAACATTGGTAATGGAGTTAATGAGCATTACCCAGAGAGTTTTATCAAAGAATTTGTTTTTTT
>CAYJDF010000019.1:0-5086 GCA_964368845.1 uncultured Desulfovibrionaceae bacterium | reverse complement strand
CCACTATGCATGAGTTATGGGATAATGAAGGATTGGTATGAAAAGAGCTCTTATTACAGGAATTACTGGGCAAGATGGTGCTTATTTAGCTCGATTTTTATTGGAAAAGGGCTATGAAGTTCATGGTATCAAAAGACGTTCATCTTTGTTTAATACCCAGCGTGTAGATGATATTTATCAAGGTGTACATAGCAGTGAACGAAGATTTTTTTTGCACTATGGAGATTTGACAGATAGTGCTAACTTGGTGCGCTTAATACAAAAAATTCAGCCTGACGAAATTTATAATCTTGGGGCGCAAAGTCATGTGCAAGTGTCTTTTGATGCACCCGAATATACGGCTGACGTGGTAGGTATTGGTACATTACGAGTACTAGAAGCTGTGCGCCTACTTGGTCTTGAGAAAAAAGCTCGTGTATATCAAGCCTCTACTTCTGAGCTCTTTGGCTTGGTGCAAGAAGTACCACAAACGGAAAGTACACCATTTTATCCGCGCTCCCCTTATGCTTGTGCTAAGCTTTATGGTTATTGGATAACAGTAAATTACCGTGAAGCGTATAGTATGTATGCTTGTAATGGTATATTGTTTAACCATGAGTCGCCCATGCGTGGTGAAACATTTGTTACACGCAAGATTACTCGTGCCTTACCGCGTATTATATTAGGCATGGAAGATTGCCTATACATGGGTAATATTAATGCCTTGCGTGACTGGGGTCATGCCAAAGATTATGTGCGTATGATGTGGCTTATGTTACAGCAAGATAAGCCCGAAGATTATGTCATAGCCAGTGGTGAACAACATTCTGTTCGTGAATTTATAGAGATTTCAGCCAAGATGCTCGGTCTTAGCCTTGAATGGCAGGGACATGGCGTTGACGAAGTGGGCAAGGTAGAAAGTTTTAATGAGGATATACTCATCGCATTGCTTGAAAAACAAATGCAAGGCGAAAGTTCTGCTACTAAGGATGCATTTGTTGCTGACACAATGAAGGCCATTAAAAATAATGGGCTACTTAAAAAAGGTACTGAAGTTGTACGCATTGACCCACGTTATTTTCGTCCTACAGAGGTGGAAACTTTGCTTGGTCATGCGGCCAAGGCTAGGGAAAAGTTAGGCTGGACTGCACAGATTTCATTTGCTGAATTGGTGCAAGAAATGGTTGAAGAAGATTTTGCCGGAGCAAGGCAGGATAGTTTATGCATTCAGGCCGGATTTACCGTGCCCACAGTGCAGGAATAAATTTTGAATAAAGAGAAGATATTATGGCATGTTACATAGTTACTGGTGGTGCAGGTTTTATAGGCTCTTGTTATGTTTTGCAAAGTCGCAAGCAAGGTATTCGAATTGTCAATGTGGATAAGTTAACCTATGCTGGAAATATGGACAATGTTGCTGTATTAAATAACGATGCAGATCATATATTTGTACATGGTGATATTGGCAATGAAGAGCTTATGGCTCATGTATTGCAACAGTATAGCCCCGATGCCATAATTAACTTTGCTGCAGAGTCACATGTGGATCGCTCTATTCTTGACCCAGATGCCTTTGTGCGAACCAATGTGCTTGGTACATGCGTTTTATTGCGTGTGGCCTTGAAATATTGGCAAGGTTTAAGTGATGTCAAGAAACAAAATTTTCGTTTTTTGCATGTATCAACGGATGAAGTTTTCGGTACATTGCATATGGATGATGCGGCTTTTACCGAAGATACACCCTATGCGCCTAATAGTCCTTATTCTGCCTCAAAGGCAGCTAGTGACCATTTGGTGCGTTCATTTCATGAGACCTATGGGTTGCCTATTCTTATAACCAATTGTTCCAATAATTATGGGCCGCGCCAATTTCCTGAAAAGCTTATTCCACTAGTCATTTGTAATGCTTTAGATGGCAAGCCTTTACCCATTTACGGTAAGGGCGAAAATATCCGTGATTGGTTACATGTGGAAGACCACACTACAGCCATTGAGATAGTTTTGCAAAAAGGTGAAGTGGGGCGCACCTATAATATTGGTGGCCGTGCTGAGCTTGCTAATATAGATGTGGTTAAAACTATTTGTGCAGCTTTAGATAATTTTGTTCCACGCTCGCAAGGTAACTATGCAGATTTAATAACCTATGTATCCGACCGCCCAGGGCATGATTTCCGCTATGCTATTGATTGTACACGCATTGAAAAAGAACTTAACTGGGTGCCGGCGCATACCTTTGATGAAGGTATATTAGAAACTGTACGCTGGTATTTAGATAATCAAGAGTGGGTTAAGCGTGCGCGTAGTGGGGCATATCAAGATTGGCTACAAAAAAACTATACTGCTAGGTAAGCATAGGGTTAGATAATGTCCCAAGATGTTGCTGCACTTAGTGAACAATATTCTATACTCTTAGCCACTTATAATGGTTCAGCTTTTATAGCAGACTTTTTGGCTTCTTGCCCTTTAACAAAAGGTGCAGACATTATTGTGCGTGATGATGGCTCAAGCGACGACACTCTTGCCGTTATTGAAGAATTTTGTATGATCCACAACATTCCTTTAACCTTACTCCAAGGTGATCGACTAGGAGCTATACAAAGTTTTGGTAAGCTTCTAGAACGTCTTGAAAAACCTTATTTCTTTCTGGCGGATCAAGATGATATTTGGGAGAAAGAAAAATTTAGCATATTGTTTAAGGCCATGCATGAGTTGGAAGAACAATATGGGGATGATACCCCCTTGTTGGTTTACTCAGACGCTAGCATGATGCATGCTGATGGGAAAATTTTTCATAATTCTTGGTTAAAAATAGCTATGATTCCCTATGGTTGGAATACAGAATTTCGTAATGTTCTCGTTATGCCTCATGCTATTGGTTGTACCATGCTTGGAAATAAGGCTCTTGCTAGAGCAGCAGTCCCCATAGCTCCAGAAGCTATTATGCATGATGCATGGCTTTTACAAATAGCAGGCGCGCTTGGAGCTATTAAAGAAGTTAGCAAGCCCTTAGTGCGGTATAGGCAACATGCCAGCAATACTTGTGGAGTTAAAAAAAGTTCTTTGTTAGGGCTTATTCAAAGGGTACTTGATGGGCGCAAACCCAAATATGAAAATATTGTGCGCTCACAGCGACAAGCTCAAGCCTTACTTTATCATTGTGGTGACTTAATGCCCGAAGATAAACGGCAACTATGTAAAGCTTGGGCAGATGCTCAGTATAAATCTTGGATTAAACGCCGCTTAATTTATGCTCAATATGGGTTCAAAAAAGCTGGCTTTATGCATAATGCTGTACTTTGGACTTGCGGGTAGAAAATAGTATTGTTGAAAGCACAAAAATTTATAAAATTATTCCGGTTGGGCGCGTACAAATTTTAAGCAAGTAATGCCAAAAAATACTACTCTATAAGTGACAGTGTAGATAGCAATTTCCTTGGTTACTTTTAAAAATGTTGTGATATTTTTACATTTTATTATTGGTCGTAAAGATTTATTAAATTCGTCAAATTTTGGTAATTTTAATATCTCCCTTTCGTATTCAAGACTTTTATGGGTCATTTGAAGCATTTTTTGAGTGTTTTTGGCAGTATTTGTATCATGCCAACGATAGCTGAATAAGATTTCATCAAAATATTTTATTTTTGCATACTTAGCAATTTGTAGCATGAGCCAATAGTCCTCTAAAGGCGATTCAAGGGTAAATTTGCCAATTTTTTCAAAAATAGACTTCTTTATTAAAAAACCATTGGTTACATAATTACCAAGATAGAGCGACATATAAGAGCCAAACTCTTCACTGTTGAAGTCTACATCGGGACGCATGTGTTTTAAATAATCAGCAAATGTCTTGTATGTGGCTTCGCTTTCTTCATATACAGTTTTACAATCTTTATCCCAGTAAACACGATTTCCATTAAAATCAATGAATTCATTATCACCAATACAAAGGGCATAGTCTGGATTGGCTTCTAAAAAGTCGATTTTCTTTTGTACACTGTGATTTTTTAACTTGTCGTCAGATGCACAAAAATACAAATAAGAACCACTGGCATTTTCAATTAGAAGGTTTAAAGTTTGGCATGTTCCGCTATTTTCTTTTGTTATAAATTTAACATTTTTAAAACGTTTAGAAGCAACAGCGTGCATTTCTTGAATTTTTTGCCATGTGTTATCAGTAGAACCATCGTCAATAACAATTAGTTCTATATTATCATATGTTTGGTCCATAGCAGATTGAATGGACTCTTGAACATAGTTTTCATGATTGTATGCTGCGGTAAGCACAGAAACTAATGGAGGATTATTTTTCATAATAGCATGTTATGATAACTTAACCAGCCCAGCTATTTACACAGTCAACAACTGTTTCGACCTCAGCTTGGGTTAAAATAGGGCTTATGGGTAAGCTTACGACCTCATTATGAATTTTTTCTGTAATGGGTAGCGACATGCTACTAAATTCACTATATGCACCTTGTTTATGCGGGGCTGTGGGGTAGTGAATAAGGGTTTGAATATTATTTTCAGCTAAATATTGCATAAATCCAGTTCTATTATTAACTCGTACTACAAATAAATGCCATACATGTGATTTTTCAGCGTAAATTCTGGGCAGTGTAACATGCTCGTTCTTAATGTTTTCGCGGTAATATTGTGCAATTTCTTGCCGTATGGAGTTGTCTTTATCTAAACCTTTAAGCTTAACATCTAGCATAGCAGCTTGAATTTCGTCTAGGCGGGAATTAATACCTTTATAAATGTGCTCATAGCGTTTATGAGATCCATAATTGGCTATGGCTTTAAGCTTATTATATAAATCCTCATCATTGGTGGTAATGCCTCCACCATCGCCAAGTGCACCAAGGTTTTTGCCTGGATAAAATGAAAAAGCAGAAACATCACCAAGATTACCAACGCGCTTATCATCATAATAAGCCCCATGGGCTTGGGCAGAGTCTTCAATAATTTTGAGATTATGCTTTTTAGCAATCTCACAAATTTTTTGCATTTGCACAGCTTGCCCATAAAGATGTACTACCATGATGGCCTTGGTGCGTGGAGTAATTTTTTCTTCTATTAAATCAGGGTTTATATTGTAAGTATTTAT
>CAYJDF010000018.1:0-29067 GCA_964368845.1 uncultured Desulfovibrionaceae bacterium | reverse complement strand
TTGAGCGTACTTTTTCAAATAAATGATCATTGGCAGCAATAACAAAAGTGGGAAACTCTGTATCAATCAAGGCAATAGGGCCATGTTTCATTTCTGCAGAAGAATAACCCTCTGCATGAATGTAAGATAATTCCTTAACCTTTAACGCGCCCTCAAGGGCTAAGGCATATTGATAGCCTCGACCTAAAAAGAAGAAATGCTTCTCTTTATAATATTCTACAGAAAGAGCTTCGGCCCTTTCGGCAATGCTTGGCAATTGATTTTCTAACACCTTAGACATGGATTCTATGCCTTCAATATATTTAGAAACTTGCTCAGCATTAATTCCTTTTTTTTGTGCATAATACATAGCCATTAACAATAAGAGCACCATCTGCGCTATCATAGCCTTGGTAGAAGCAACACTAATTTCCGGACCGGCATAGGTATAGAGCGTTGTATCTGCTTCTCTTGAAAGAGACGAGCCAAGTACATTGCAAATAGCAACCGTTGGAATATTAAGTTTTTTCGCTTTTAATAACGCGGCTAGCGTGTCGGCAGTTTCGCCACTTTGACTCATGCATAACATAAATTCATCGTTAAAAAAGGCCGGAGTTCTAAAGGCAAATTCCGAAGCAAGTTCAACTGTTACCGCAACACCTGAGAGTTCTTCAATAATATCCTTACCCCAAAGAGCCGCATAATATGAGGTTCCACAAGCCGCAATATGTATGCGCCTTGGAATAGGCATATGGGCAAGTTCATGCAATACAATCTTTGAGTCAACAATCCTTGAGCGCAAACAGTCATCAATAACCTTGGGCTGTTCAAAAATTTCTTTAAGCATAAAATGCTTATAGCCATCTTTTTGTGCAGAAACAGTATCCCATGTAAGGGTTACAACATCCCTTGATATATTGCTCAAATCTGCTAAATTTTTGAGTGTATAACCGCTTGGTTCACAACAAAGTAATTCGCCTTCATTTATAAAAACCACATTCTTCGTCCAGGAAATAAAAGCTGGTGCATCTGAAGCAATGAAGTATTCATTTTGACCAACGCCGAGTAGCATTGGACCAGATTGACGTACAGCCCACAATTTATTTGGATGATTTACATCCGAAATGACAAGTGCATACGCACCAGTCACTTCTTTTAAGGCCACTTGCAAAGCCTTTTCTATATCTCCCTCACGCTCTAGGTGATAAGCAATAAAATTAACAAGGACTTCTGTATCGGTTTCAGAGCTATATTGTATATCATGAGGCTTTAAAAATTCCTTAAGCTCAAGGTAGTTTTCAATAATACCATTGTGCACAATGCAAAGCCTTTTACTATTATCCATATGCGGATGAGCATTGTTTTCTGTGGGTTCTCCATGCGTTGCCCAGCGTGTATGTCCTATGGCACAAGTCACAGGTTTATGTAGTTCAGATTGGATTTTCTTTTCAAGATTTTCCAGTTTTCCGGCAGCCTTTTTTGCCGTAAAAACATTGTTGTCTATAAAAGCCACACCTGAAGAATCATAACCGCGATATTCTAATTTGCGTAAAGCTTGGACGGCAATATATAATGCGGGCTGAAAACCAGTATACCCTATAATTCCACACATAATTTTCTCCATTATTTTAAACACATAAACTTACAAATTCTTGAATATTTCTATATTTTTTTTATGGATTTGTCAAAAAGTATATAAGAAAAAATTGACAACACTATGTATTGTGGACTGTACACACTTGTCCCCATCAGTGCTTCATTCCACAAAAAAAAACAGCATGATTTCTCACGCTGTTCTTTCATTTAAGAAGGCTATAATAACCTAAATACTTTGATGATATAGATTAGTTGCGATGGAAGAAACGACTAGGGTTGCAGCGAAGCAAAAAGAAATAAAAATTGTAAATTTAGTTTGAAAGCTCATGGCTAACTCCTTTTGTGTTAGATGGTTTGCTTATCCGTCTTACAATAGTTTTGCTTAATTTTTTGTAAGACTCTCGACTGCATCTTTATCAGTCACCCCAGCCACTTCGTTGACATGTGTTTTGATGACATCAACTGTCAACATCACAACCACGACTACCTTATACATATGCCAAAGATTTATAACAACAAATTAAAATTTATTGTTTTGATAAGTGAAATCTATTGTTTTGCTATGTAAAACAAGAAGCATATTATAATACATTAAAATAATAATATATTTCACATAAAATTTTATCTTAAAATTAAATCTTTGCTTAGATTAAAATATAACATAAACGCGACATTTTAACATTTTTATACAATTAATATGTTGAATTTTAAGACTTATTTATTAAGATAATTTTTTTCATAAAAAACAAAAAAAAAGCACCAACCAATGCTGATGCCTTTTAAAAATCACAAGAAAAATATTTTAGTTACATTTAAGACTATAGTTACGCTTTTTTAAGAAAGCCTCAAGGTTTACCTCAGAAAAAGGAGGACCTTCAACATTCATATATGTCAAGAATGTTTGGCGTTTTTCTAAATCATCAAATTCAAAACCCATAAGAGCACGACCCACTATTTCCCCACTATTACTGTAATTAAAATAGCAGATATTACTAAGTTTTGACACATCTTCCATAAACTCCAAAAGAGCCCCAGGACGCTCAGGAAATTCTACCATTACTAGATAAGGATTTTCCCAAAGCTGGATATTGGAATTAACAACTCTAAAAGCCACATCTTCGCGTGTAGTAACATTTTTAAATGCATAGTCATTGGCGCGTAGCACTTCTTCTAATTTATCAAGCTGCGGGACCAAGCCTTTAAAGCCAAAAATTGGGTAGGCCTGTTCTGTATGCACCTTACCATAAAGGAACTCTTCAATATTAAGACCTAAATCTTTAATAACATTTAATAGTTTCAACATAGAGCCGCAACATTCGCATATTTCAATCTCATAACAACGCTTTAATGTAGCTCCAATGCTTGCCCTGCCAGCAATCCACGATAGGCGCGTAAAATCCATATTGGCACCAGAAACCACAACAGCCACATTTTTACCACGAAGCTCAGTTTGCATTTTCATGTAAGCAGCCATGCCTAGTGCTCCAGATGGTTCTGGTAAAGTCCTTGCTAGCTCCCATATCTTTTGAATAGCTGCGCAAACATCATCATTAGAAACGGTTATATAACTATCAATATATTTATTACAAAGTTCAAAAGTATAATCACCAACATGCTTAACGGCTGTGCCATCGCAAAATACATCTAAATCTTGCAGTGTCACCGGATGACCTGCTTTTACGGCAGCTTGCATGCTGGCTTGATCTTCACCTTCAACCCCAATTATATGAATATGCGGGGCATGTGCCTTTAATATGGTAGCAACTCCAGCCGCAAAACCTCCACCACCAATTTGCAAAAAAACCACATCAGGCCACACCGGACTCATAAGGAGTTCATCACCCACAGTGCCTTGGCCAGCAACAACTAGTGGATGATCATAGGGGTGCACATAAAGCATATTATACTTAAGTGCTGCAGCATCAGCTTCGGATCTGGCATCGTCAAAGGTATCACCGCTAATAACTATATCTACAAAATCACCGCCAATACGAGCTACTTCATTAGCCTTCATACGCGCCACAGTTACAGGCATGGTAATACGTGCTTTTACATTTAGGTTAGCAGCAGCTAGGGCAACCCCTTGAGCATGATTACCAGCAGATGCTGTTACAACACCGCGAGCCAAGGTTTCTGGTTTTTGTGATGCCATGAAGTTATATGCTCCGCGCCATTTATAAGAATGTACGGGGGATAAATCCTCACGCTTTAATAATAAAACCCCACCACCTTCTTGTTTATATTGTTCTAAGGGGGTTTTGTCACAAATTTTATAAATATTACTGCGTGCCTTGGTAATGAGGCTTAATAATTCTTTTTCTTGCATAATGTTATAGAATATAATTTAAATTATTTACTGTATAATCAGCTTTGAAAGTGTCAGATATAAGGCGATGGGAAATTTTATGCAAAGAGTGTATCTTTCCCCATCAGCTCGATTAAAACTTCCCATTAACAAAGCAAAAGGTTTTATAAATGGATTATTAGTCGGCAATACGCCCCTGTAGCCACAAATACGCATCAATATCATCACCCACTTTGGGCTCATAATCATTAAACAAATGCTTGGGCACATATAATATAATATGTAAGGGTTTACGCTCAGGCAATGGAAAAGCCATACGCAAAATATAAATTTCCATCTTTTCAAGCTTGGTTTCTTCCACTTCTAAGATGGTATTGCGGATTTCATATTCACAATAATGACGCCCAGGTATAATAATTTGCTTACCAGCAAGATTAACCTTCAATACTGGAACATCAAGGCGAGTTTTATCTGGATTTGCTTCAAGCCAAGCTGCGGCATGGGCTTCATAAGCTGGACCTTGAGTGATAGTCATCTCATCAATCAAAGCGCGTCTTACTCCAAGAGCTAAGCCAGCTAAATTAAAGGTATGAGTCACACCTGGGGTTAAATCTTCTTTATCCCTAAAATACAAAGGATTATAAAACCAAAGTGGGCTACTATCCTCAAAAACACCAGCCCCCACATGCCCCTCAACCCCAGAAGCCCAAGGCACGCTAGTTTCAACAATCAAATCGTTGGGCATGCCGTCAAGCAATGGAGTTGCAGTAACAGGTGTAAGCTTACCTTCTTCCTCACCCTGCACAATGGCTGCAGCGCGAATGGGCTCATCTTGTGGCCAAGCCATAAGGATGGTTTCTTTATTATCATCCTTACGCTGCCAACATGGTCTTGTTGCTCCAGCGCCCACTACAGTACCCACAATTTGAGGTATTAAAGCTGCAGGATTGCCAACCAACACAGCCCATTGTCTACCTAAGCCTTCAAAGTGTGTACGTGTATCTTCTTTTGTTTGTGGCATTTCATACATAGCATCTTCCTGTATAAGTAGTTAAGATTTAGCTATATCACAAAAATATATTTAAGGGTGCAAGCCCCATGGCCAGCACCCATTCTTTAATTAATTACGGCGTCCACCGCGGTCATTTCTATCACCACCACGATCACCACGGTCACCACGATCAGGGCGACGATTTCTATCTCCCCTGTCCCCACGGTCGCGATTATCACGAGCTGGGCGAGCAGTACTTTCTGGTGTCCACTCTTGGCCTTGTTCTTCTAAAAGCACAGCTTTACGACTAGCTCTAATACGATCACCGTTAATCTCAATAACTTTCACCACCATGTCTTCACCAAGGCGGGCCACATCTCCGGGCTGATTGACTCTATTAACATCTAACTGTGATACATGCACCAAGGCTTCCACATTAGGCAAAACTTCCACAATGGCACCAATTTCTAATATTTTACGAACTTTAGCCACATAGTTTTTGCCAATGTCTGGGCGTTGATCATAATATTGTACCATTTCTTTGGCTGTTGCCATGGCATCAGCAGTTGGGGCAAATAATGAAATACGCCCACTATCGTCAATATCAATAGATGCACCAGTTGCTGCAGTTATAGCCTTAATATTCTTACCACCAGGACCAATAATAAGGCGAATTGTATCTGGATTAACAAATATTTCTGCATGCTGTGGTGCAAACTTAGATAGTTCAGAACGTGGAGACTCAATGGCGGCACTCATTTCTGATAAAATATGTAAACGTGCTTCACGAGCTTGTTCCATAGCTTTGGCCATAATCTCAGTAGTTATGCCAGTAATCTTTATATCCATTTGCACTGCTGTTATACCTTCGGCAGTACCGGCAATCTTAAAGTCCATATCACCAAGGGCATCTTCATCACCCAAGATGTCGGTAAGTACGATAAAATTATCATCTTCACGAATTAGGCCCATGGCCACACCAGCTACAGGAGCACTTACAGGAACACCAGCATCCATTAAGGATAAAGAGCCACCGCATATGGCAGCCATGGATGATGAACCATTTGACTCTAAAGTTTCTGACACTATACGCACTGTAAATGGAAACTTATCCGCTGCTGGCAAAATATAGCTCAAGGCCTTTTCTGCCAATGCACCATGACCAATTTCACGGCGTGACACGCGCACAGGCTTTACTTCACCTACAGAATAAGGTGGGAAGTTATAATGCAACATAAAACGCTTGGTTACATCTCCATTTAATGAGTCCATGCGTTGTTCATCGGTGGAAGAACCAAGGGTTGTAACCACCAAGGACTTGGTTTCACCGCGCGCAAATAAAGCTGAACCATGGGTACGTGGTAATAAAGAAGTCTGAATTTGAATGGGTCGCACAGTCTTAGTATCACGTCCATCAATGCGTGTACCTTCATTAACAATACGCCCACGCACCAATTTCTTTTCCATATTAGTAATAATATCGCCAACATTTTTAAGCTCTGGATGCTCAGCATAGTTTGCATCATTACTAATCATTTCCATTACTTTTTCTTTAACGGCCTTGCGAGCATTCTTACGCTCTAACTTTTCAGCCACACGCACAGCGTCGGCTATGCCTGCATTCGTTGCACAATTTTGCACAAATTCCACAAAATTAGCATCTTCCTCTTCTGGAACAAAGTTTAACTTTGGTTTGCCAACTAACTCGGCAAGCTTGATTTGTACATCTATAAGTGGTTGAATTTCCTTATGTGCCCAATCTAAAGCTTCAATAATTACAGCCTCAGGCACAAATTTAGCTTCACCTTCAACCATGGTAATAGCATCACGCGAAGCCGCAAAAACTATATCAAAATCACTTAATTCTTGTTCAGCAAAAGTGGGATTAAGCAAAAACTTACCATCTACGCGACCAATACGCCCACCAGCCACTGGTCCATCAAAGGGTAAGTGTGAAATTAATACCGCAGCCGAAGCACCAGTTAAAGCCAAAATGTCCGATTCATTTTCTTGATCTGCTGAAAGCACATTTGCTAACACTTGCACATCTTCCTTTAAACCCTTGGGAAATAAAGGACGAATGGGTCTGTCAATAAGTCTTGAAACCAAGGTTTCACGTTCAGACGGACGCCCAATTTCACGCCTAAAAAAGCTACCAGGAATACGCCCGGCTGCATACATCTTCTCCGCATATTCAACAGTTAGCGGAAAAAATCCACGGTCAACTTCTAAGGGTTGAGAACAAGCAGTAACCAATACTACTGTACCACCACACTGAATCCACACTGAACCATGTGCTTGATTGGCTAAACGGCCTACTTCAAAAATAATTTCTTTACCGCCAACAAAGGCACTTAGACGCGTAGGATTAAAAATATCCAACATAAAATTTCCTTTCACAAAACTAAAGGGGTTTCCGAAAATAAACACGAATACAGATTAACCACTCGCATGCATTCTCGGCCCCCCCTTTCAAAGTGGATTAAATTGTTTTGTTAATTTTTTAGGAAGCATGGGGAAGACTTTTTTGTGAATAAAATTTACCCCAAACATCCATAAACTCTACTATCTCTCTTGCAAGAGAAAATTGCTTTTCATAGCACTATATCGCCATTAAAGTTTTTTGAGAGAGATTTGAAGAGAGAATTTTTTTCAAAAAATTCTCTCTTCAAAAAACTTTATCTCAAAGTATTTACTACTTACGTAAGCCTAATTTTTCAATCAAGCTACGATAGCGTTGAACATCTGTTTCTCTAAGGTATTTAAGAAGTTTACGTCTTTGGCTTACCAATCTTAGTAGACCTGTACGAGAGTGAAAGTCCTTCTTATGTTCTTTAAAGTGACCGGTAAGGTCTTCGATACGTGCAGTTAGAAGGGCAATTTGTACCTCAGGTGAACCTGTATCGCCTTCATGTTTAGCATGCGCATCAATAACAGCCTTTTTTTGTTCAGCATTCATAACCACAGCAATTCTCCAATGAGTTAAACAATTTTTGGCAAAAGTGCCTATTACCAAAGACCCCTTAAAACTGCCCAACACCATCTACCCTGTACTTGCTTGCGCTCTGCCAAGGCTAGAGGTTTTTCATCCACATCAAGTAAGATGGTCTTACTTGCTGCATCATTAAGAAACTCATGCTCCTTGTCAGATGCGAGACGAAAGTCAATGGGCATGCCATTCATAATACTTGCTTGCTCTTTTGCATTTAACCTAAGCGTAGACCAATGCGGCAAGGCTGCATTAATGGGCATAACCCAATGTTTTAGGCACTCCGGACTTGCGCAAATGGCATCTAAGTCATGTGCTACATCAAGTCCAAAGGGGTGACTATACTCTCGCGTAAGTTCTGTGAGCACGGCTCCACACCCAAGACGTATCCCCAAGCTGTGGGCCAGGGAGCGTATATAGGTTCCAGAACTACATTCAACACGAAAGCTTGCGTATGGTAATGCTATGTCTAGCACTTCCACCCGCAAAATTTTAATATCTTTTACCTTTTCAGGTGTTTTTTTTCCTAAGCGAGCCAATTTATACAAGGGTTTACCTTGATGCTTGGCTGCTGAATACGGTGGAACATTTTGTTCATACAAGTTTTGCCATTCTAAAATAGCAGTGCGCACTGCACCTTCTGTTAAATGCTCCCAAGTGTTTTCGGCAACTACATTGCCCTCTACGTCCCAAGTATCAGTTTGTTGCCCAAGACGCAAGCAGCCTTTGTACACCTTATTTCCATCACTCATGAGATGACCAGAAATCTTGGTGGCATGCCCAAGTAAAACTAATAAAACACCTGAGGCCATAGGATCAAGAGTTCCTGCATGGCCAATTTTTTTTTGCCCTAGTCTTTTTATACCGCTCAAGCACCTAGCCGAGGTAGGGCCGCTTGGTTTATTTAAAACTAATACACCATGAGCTTGCGGTATAATATTTTTATTAGGGCTATTTTGCACTAAATTTGCGGACATAATTACTTAGTATTTGCATCAAGCCAATTAGTTATAGCCTGCAAAATTATTTCATTACTCTTAGTTAAATTATGCTTAAGTAATGCTCCAGCTGCATTACGATGTCCACCACCGCCTAAAGGCTCTAGCATAGCTTGTACATTAATTTCACCAGTACTACGCAAGCTAACCTTGCACTGTTTTGGATTATCCTCACGAATAACACCCACAGCCAAAACCCCACGCAACCGACGCATATATTCCACAAGACCTTCTAAATCTTCAGAATTAGCATGGTATTTGGCCAATTGTTTAAGACTTACAGTTAATAAAGCAATGGTATTATCACGCTCAAGACAAATAGTACTAATTAATGTTCCCCAAAGGTGCATGCGCTCTAAAGTCCAACTATGGTCCATGCGCTGCCGTACACTGGGGATATTTAGCCCTTTACTTACCAAGTGGGCCATGAGCAAAAATATATGCTCTGAAGTATTATCGTAACTAAAGCTACCTGTATCGGAACTAATGGAGGCATATATGGCCTCTGCTATGTGGCCTTTTAGTTCAACTCCTAAAGAGTCTAATATAGCAGCAACCATTTGGCCAGTGGCAGCCATGCGCACATCTACCCAATTATCAACACTTCCAAAATTTGGATTATTAATGTGGTGGTCAATATTAATAGATGGAAATGCCAATACTTCATGTTGCAAATCGCCAATGCGTTTGGCATCACCACAGTCAAGCACCACCACTAGATCCGGCTTAAAAGCTATGCCACGCAAGCTTTTATGAACTATACTTGGTAATGGTAGCCAAGATACATAGTCTGGAACTCTGGATGCATTGCACAAAGCAATACTTTTGCCCAAACTTTTAAGTCCGTAAGCTAAAGCAAGCATAGAGCCAATAGCATCGGCATCGGGATTCATATGACATGTTATTAAAATACGCTCATGAGCCTTTAAATGTTTCGCAATTCTCTTGGCTGGCGCGTAAATGTCATAGTCAAAAACATCATTATTCATAGTCATATTATTAGCTTGCAGCGTAAATTTCCAATTCACTATAAATCATTTCTTCGGGGCAAACTGCTTCCATCATGGCTAAACATTTACCCATGCGACTTTGTAAATGCGCCTCAGCATTGGAGATGGATACCACAGCAAGACGCAAACGCGTTAATGAGTCCGCTGTACCAGCTTCAGCAATGGCCACATTAAACTTATTGCGCACCTTTTGCTTTAGGCTATTGGCCACACGCCTTTTACCTTTAAGTGAATCATTGCCATGCAGAGCGTATTCCACAGTTAGCACAGCCATAAGCATATTCATATAAAACCTATAATGTAGCCGCCTCTTCTATCATTTCAAAGGCTTCTATCGCGTCACCCACTTTAATATCATTATAATTTTCAAGACCAATACCACACTCATAACCTTTGAGCACTTCTCTAGCATCGTCTTTGAAACGCTTTAAGGATGAAATCTTACCCGTATATACCACCACGCCATCACGCAATAGACGCACTCCAGCATTACGTGTAACCTTACCATCTGCCACGTGGCAACCAGCAATAACACCAATTTTGGGCACACTAAAGGTGTCACGTACATCAGCTTGGCCAAGATATTGCTCTCGCTGTACTGGTGCAAGCATACCTTGCATGGCACTGGTTATATCATCACCAAGCTTATAAATAATATCATAAAAACGAATATCTACATTCTCTTGCTCAGCAATTTCTTTAATTTTAGCTGTAGGACGTACATTAAAACCAATAATAATAGCCTGTGATGCTGAAGCTAACAAGATATCTGATTCTGATATGGCCCCAGCTCCACCATGCACAACATTAATACGCACTTTGTCAGTGCTTTTCTTATTGAGTGCTTCGGTAATGGCTTCCAATGAACCTTGTACGTCAGCTTTAAGCACAAGATTTAGAGTTAAGGCTTCCTGATCAGAAACATGACGAGCCAAGAATGTTTCAAGGGTAACTTTTGATTCCTTGGCTAAATGGCGTTCGCGCTGCTTAATGGCTCTAGCCTCGGCAATACGACGAGCCAACCTATCATCGGTAACACAAACAAATTCTTCGCCTGCTTCAGGAACACCATCAAAACCTTGTACTTCAACAGGAATAGCCGGACCTGCTTCTTTTACCTTCTTACCTTGGTCATTAAATAGTGCACGCACACGACCGGAGAACACACCACAAACAAAGGTATCACCTTGATGCAATGTACCCTCTTGTATTAGCACTGTAGCAACAGGACCGCGGCCTTTATCAAGCTTTGCTTCCACTATACGCCCACGTGCAGGCTTATTGGGGTTGGCTTTAAGTTCTAATATTTCAGCTTGCAAGGCAACTAGTTCAAGTAAATCATCAAGGCCAGCACGGTTCTTGGCAGAAACTTTAGCTGTAACAGTATCACCGCCCCAATCTTCAGCTTGCAAGCCAAGTTCAGCAAGTTCGCGAAGAACACGATCAGGATCTGCACCTTCTTTATCCATTTTATTTACAGCCACCATAATGGGTACTTGAGCAGCTTTGGAGTGGTTAATAGCTTCACGGGTTTGTTCCATAACCCCATCATCTGCTGCCACCACCAAGATAACCAAGTCTGTTACTTGAGCACCACGCGCACGCATGGCTGTAAAAGCTTCGTGACCTGGTGTATCTAAAAATACAATTTCACCACGCTTGGTGCGCACATGGTATGCACCAATATGTTGTGTGATACCACCAGCTTCACCACCAGTTACATTGGATTTGCGTATGGCATCTAAAAGTGAAGTCTTACCATGGTCAACATGACCCATAATGGTCACCACAGGTGGACGAGGGCGCAAATCTTCTGGCTTATCGGCCTCAGTTGGGATTAGGTAATCATCTTCTGAAAAACCTGCCTTTTCCACTTCATATTCAAACTCAGCAGCAACCAAGGTTGCAGTATCAATATCTAGAGATTGGTTAATGGTTGCCATTACACCAAGATTAAATAAAATTTTTATAATTTCCGGAGCTTTCAGTCCCATTTGATGCGCCATGTCAGAAACACGGATAGCCTCAGTCACGCGAATTTTACGCTTAGCTGCTTTTAAGGGCTGAGTGGTGCTTGTTTGAGCTTGGCGAGTATCTTTATTCTTACGACGCCCTTTACCAGTACGCCCAAGGCGCATGGCTTGTTCATCATCATGCCCATAACGACCAAAATCACCCTGTTGAAAATCTACTGTGCGACGCCCTTTCATGCGTTTTTTCTTACTTTGGCCTTCAGCAGCACCAGGAGTGATAAGATTTACATCTACACCAGGCCCTGCACCTTGCCGTGTAAAACGTGCACCAGCATTTTGTCCTGCTGGTTGACCCTGACGTGGAGGACGTGGAGCTCTGTTATCACCTGCTGCGGCCTGTCCTCTTGGAGCACCATCACGGCCTCCTGGACGCCCGCTGTCACGACCACTATCTGGGCGACCACGACCATCGCGTCCACCATCTCTATTAGGCCTGCTATCACGTCCATCTTTTGCTGTATCACGAGTACTAGAACGCTCAACTTCACGCTGACGCTCCAGCATTTCAGGAGTAGGACGAGAAATAACACGTACTTGCTGTACTTCTTCTTGAGCAGGACGCTTTTTAGGACCACGTTCACGTTTTTTGTTTTTAGGAGCAGACTCAGCTTGGCCAGCACTTTCTGCTGCAGCTTGGCTTTCTTTACCAGCAGAAACTTCTTCGGTTACAACAATTTCTTCCTTGGGGGCTGCAAAAACAGGTGTAGAAGAATCATCAGGTACAGCAGATGCATCGGGTGTTGCACCAACATTAACACCAGATCCGCCACTTTTTGTTAAGTCTTTTTGTAATGTGTCAGACTTAACTGTTTCAGCTGTAGGTTTAGTTTCTTCAACTACCTCAACTACTTCAACTGGGCTTGGAGCATCTTGCGTTGGTTTTGCTACAATACGAGCTACCTTTGGAGCTTCAGGAACAGGTTTCTCTGCGGCCTTTTTGGGAGTAGACTTTTTTGTAGGACTTGACTTATCTACAGTCTTTTCTTCAGTTTTAGCAGGAGCTTTTTTAGCTTCAACAACTTTTTCTTGTGCAACTTCCTTAACTTCTTCTGTTTTTGGTTTAGCCACACGTCTGCGCACAATAACATTACCGCGTCCTTGACTCTTCATGTGATTTCGCACACGCTCAAGGTCCTCTTCGGCTATATTACTAGTAGCAGTTTTTGCATTAATACCAAGCTGCTGCACGCTCTTTAAGAGCTCCTTAGAATCAACATTTAACTCTGTTGCCAAATCTTTTACAGTCATTTTGTCCTTCATTACTTTGTACCCTTATTTTGCCTTGTCTTCCCGGGCTTATAGAAAGCAAATTTTTCTCTACATTTAGCATGTGTACACACATACCACCCCCTGCCCGAAAAGCTCTGGCCCATGTCAAGCTGCCCTTGAATATTCATGGTATACCGTGTAAGCAAAGCCTTTTCAAAACGTTGCCTACATATAATACACATGCGCATAGGCACATGTGTCATTTAAACGACCTTTTTATCTCTAACTTCATAAAGTATATATTTATTCAGCTTCTTTTTCTTCTGCACTGTCTAAAGGTGCAAGAAATTGTATGGCGGAGCGTAAGTCAGCAATACGTGAAGCACTCAACGCTAAATCCTGTTCTAATTGTTCATCACTGGCATCACGCAATTTATCAAGCGATTGATAGCCAGCAGCAACCAAGACATCAATGGACACCTCAGCAACAGAGGCCAATTGCTCAAGACCACGCCCAATAGCATTGGCTTCATTGTAGCGAGTTTCAGTAAATATATCTATTTTCCAACCAAGCAACTTGGCAGCTAATTTAACATTTTGCCCTTTGCGTCCAATGGCATTGGTAAGTTGGTCGTCAGGCACTATTACTTCTAATAAATTGGCTTCATCATCAACAATAATACGTGACGCTAAAGCAGGAGCTAGAGCATTGCGCGCATATGTTGCTATATCGGAACTCCAGACTACTATATCAATGCGCTCACCACGTAGTTCTTGTACAATGTTTTGAATACGCGAACCACGCACCCCAACACATGCACCAACTGGGTCTACATCGCGCTCACGCGAAAGCACAGCAACCTTTGCTCTTGAGCCTGGGTCGCGTGATACTCCCATAATTTGAACTGTATTATCGTCAACTTCTGGTACTTCACGCTTAAAGAGAGCTGCCATATAATCACGATGCGCTCTAGAAATTATAACCTGTGGACCACGCCCTTCGCGGCGCACCTCAATAATAATAGCTTGAACACGATCCCCACGCTTGTAATGCTCACGAGGAATTTGCTCATCCTTGGGTAATAAAGCCTCAGTACGCCCAAGGTTAATAATCCAGCCACCCTTATCGCGACGTTGCACTATACCGGATACAATTTCACTAATACGGTCTTTATATTCTTCATAAATAATGCCTTGTTCTGCATCGCGCATACGCTGAATAATCACCTGCTTAGCAGACTGAGCTGCAATGCGCCCAAGGTCTTCCATCTTAATCTTAAAGCCCATTTCATCATCAATGTTAACTGATGGATCATGTGTTCTTGCTTCGGCAAGTTCTATTTGTGTATCAGGGTTAGCAACATCACCATCTTCCATAACTATCTTGAATTGGTATACTTCTATATCACCGGTATCGTCATTATATGTGACCTCAATGTCCATATCTTCATCAAACCGGCGTAGCACCGAGGTGCGCACTGCTTCTTCAAGTGTATCAATAAGCATATTACGATCAAGACCACGGTCTTTGCTGATTTGATCTATAGCTTTTTTTAGTTCAAGATTCATGATGCCTCCAAATTGCCCTCTTATTTATTCAGGAAATTACATTCCACTATTATGTATTCTTGCGCTTTTTACCTGGTTTTTCAGGAGTAATAAAAATATGTACTCGTGTGGCTTTTCTGATATTATCCCACATAAAATCCATAGGATAAAACTCACCGCCATGTTCTATTTTTAAGCTTATGTTATTATCTTTAACACCTAAAAGCTCACCACAAAATTTCTTACGCTTAATGGCAAAGGTGGGTAGTTGCTCAGTTTCAGCCAAAAAATCTGCCAAAACAATCTCAACCATATCCCCAACATAAGCCGTCATCTGGCTAGGCTTAAAAAATGGGCGCGATAACCCAGGACTTGAAACCTCAAGCACATAGGCAGATGAAAAAATATCTTCTACCTCTAAGGCTAAACCCACAAGACGCGAAATACGCGCGCATTGCTCCACTGTGGCAGAATGTGCTGCCATGTTTGCATCATCTTCGCTTTTGTGCTCATCTAAAGCCTTGTCATCAGCATGGTCATTAGCATCAAGCAAATTAGCAGGCAAAGTAGCAGGCACATCAACATAGATGCGCACCATGGGTTTACCAGCCTGCACCACATCAATACCCCAAAGTTCGAGGTTAAATGACTGCACAACAGGCTGTGTAATATCGTGTAATACTTCAAAAATATCTTTTTTTGCCATAATCTTAATACAAAAAAAAGGGGGCCTTATGCAAGGCCACCCCGTTATGAACATTTGTCAACTACAGGATGAACGAAAGCGTTAAAAACAAAGTAAATTAGCACAAAACATCGCTTTCGCCCTAAAGCAGTGGAACAATATATATGAAAAATTACTGTGTCAAGTTTTTTATGCTATATTTTTTGTGCATTACACGGCTTTGTGTTGTTGAGGTTGCTTTTTTCTTCTGATGATTTTTTTAAGGCTTGAATGCGTTGTTATCCATTTGTGTAATTGTGCATTCTTTGCAAACTCAAATGCTTATTTACCCTTTGGGTAGATGTTTCTTTTTATCGCTATTAGCTTGAACTTTAAGCATAACTCCCAAAGTAAGGTTTTTCTCAATTAACTGTTATAAAAAACAATTTTTCTTAGATAAAACAAAAAACAACAATAAACCATAAAAAAACGTCCTGTGTCTAGAAGTCAAACACAGGACGCTCAAATGAATTTTAACTTTTAACTCTAAATAATAACCCTATCCCCAAAGCACAAAACCACTTTCAAGCGGCGACTCGATGCCCTGAGTTATAGGTATTACCCTAATGCCATAAGCATAACGTCCATTGCTTTCTGCTACAAAACTACCTTCATAATACAATAACTCATCTTGCTTTTTAAGCTCAAGGTCCAATACATATGGCTTTTCAATATAGTCACCATTATCATTAACCAAACCAATAACAAACTGAGTTAACACTTCATCCGCCTGCATTTGCCCAGCTTTAACACCAACCTTAATGCTAACCGGAGCTCCACAAGCTATACTTTCATTTTCAATACCATTAATAACAATTTCTTTAATGGAAAGTGAAGCAAAACGCACAGGCAGATTTTGTTTCCAATTGGCTAAATTTCTTGCAAGTTCACGATTATTTTTATGTGTCTCGGTATTGCGCAATGCAGCCGGAGCATAAAAACCTTCTATATAATCACTAAGCATGCGATTTGAACTATACATGGAAGTTAAAGTGCGCATGGAGTTTTTAGACAACTCTATCCAGCGTTTGGGGAAATTACCTAAGCCTGCCTCAAAGTACAGTGGAATAACAGACTTTTCTAACAGTGTGTATAAGTCTTCGGCATCAGCATAATCATTTTGATCTTGCGCTGGTAGGTTTGTTTCCACCACCGGACCAATGGTCCAGCCATTTTCTCTATTATAGCCTTCGCACCACCAACCATCGGATACACTAAGGTTAATACCGCCATTTACCGGTACTTTTTGACCACTGGTGCCTGAGGCTTCGTGGGGGCGACGTGGGGTATTTAACCATACATCACAACCTTGGGCCATGAGGCGTGATACACCAAGGCTATAATCCTCAATAAAGAAGATACGTCCAAGGAAGCGATCTTCTTGGGCATATTGAATAACTTGCTGAATAAGCTCAATGCCTGCTTGGTCAGCTGGGTGAGCCTTACCCGCAAAGACAATGATAACACGCTTATCTTGTTGATTAAGTAGTCTTTCCAATCTATCGAGATCTGCAAAGAGCAATGTAGCACGTTTATATGGAGCAAAGCGACGTGCAAAACCAATAATCAAGCTATCTGGCCTAATATTTTCTCGTAAAGTTTGCTCCTTATGGCTAGCTATGCCATATTTGCGCATAAATCCAGGGATAGACACACGCAAGGCATCAAGCAAGGGCTCTTTTTGTTGCAATTTAGCCGTCCAATATTCCTCAGCGGGTATATCATTAACTTTTTCCCAAATGGGGTCATCGGGCTTTGCCTTGGCCCAATCTTCCCCAAGGTGTTGATCTAACATAAGTTTTATAGGGTTACCCACATAGGACATGGTATGCACACCATTGGTTACGTGCCCAATTGGTATTTCCGGTATGGGCACACCCTTCCATAAATCGCGCCACATATGCTGTGACACAATGCCATGAATTAAACTTACGCCATTGGCGCGGCTGGCAGTTTTAAGAGCAAGTACAGTCATTTCAAAGCTACCACCACGCTCTGGACCTTCAATACGACCAAGACGTAGGAACTCAGACCAAGTTAAGCCCAAGCTCTCGGCATAGCCTGTAAAGTAGCGTTCCATAAGATCAAGACTAAAACGCTCATTACCTGCATCCACTGGGGTATGGGTTGTAAAGACAGTATTGCTGCGCACACGCTCAAAGGCTTCTTGGAAGGTAAGCTGTTGCTCGTGCATATAGGCGCGGATACGTTCAATTACCATAAAAGCCGAGTGCCCTTCGTTCATATGATAAACACTGGGTGTGATGTTTAACTTACGCAACATACGAATACCACCCATGCCTAAAAGAATTTCTTGCTGGATACGTAAGTTGCGGTCAGCCTCATATAGCCTTGCTGTAATTCTGCGATCTTCTTCGGTGTTGGCCGCTACATCAGTGTCCATTAAATATAAGCAAATGCGCCCTACCCTAACTCGCCAAATTTGCGCATAAAGGGTGCGTCCAGGCATATCAACATCAACCAAAATTGGCTTGCCATCGGTTTTATCTGTGATACACTCAACAGGAAGATTTGCAAAATTATTAATAGGGTATAATGGAATTTGTCTACCATGATTATCAATACTTTGCCTAAAGTACCCATTTCTGTATAGCAAACCCACAGCTACCAAGGGTAGGTGCAAGTCACTAGCAGACTTTAAATGATCACCAGACAAAACCCCAAGGCCACCGGAATATATGGGCAATGACTCATGCAAACCATATTCGGTAGAAAAATAAGCTACAGGCTTATCTATGCGCAAGCAAGAATTTACATCGGCACAAGTTTGAGCCATATAACTATCAAAAGCCTGCATAACTTCTTTATAAGACTCCATAAAATCAGCATTCTTTACTAAGTCATGCATTCGCGAAGGGTTAACTTCTTCCAAGATACGCAAAGGGCTATGGTTGGTACTATTCCAAAGAGCTGGGCTAATATTGGCAAAAAGACGCCTTGCCATATGATTTGTAGACCACCATAAATTACGTGCAAGTTCATGCAAGCGCGATAACTCTTTTGGCAAGGCCGATATAGCCGTAACCGGACGTAAATGTGGTATGGTTGAAGATGTTGGGGTTAAGACGTGCATTAATCGCTCTTGACGTTGCAAGTGTTCACGATGTGTATCACGTTTAGCAGCTTGTTCTAAAGCTGTATCATATGCAGTAATATAGTTAGCAAAAAACTTTTCCCAAGAAGACATTTGTGCTAACTTACGCACAGCTTTGCGCCTATTGTCAAGTTCCTGCTCAGAGCAAAAAGCATAGTCATGTAGCGATTTATGCAAGGAGTTTACAGACTCTTCTAACATTCCATGATGGCGAGGAACAATGCACACTCCTGTACTTGTTACATCATTTTCCTTACCTCTGGCCCAAATACCAAAACCTGCTAAATCACTGGTTACTGTGGGAACAGCATAGGCTGCACTTTCATGTGGTGTATAACCCCAAGGCTCATACCACGATGGAAATACCCCAAGGTCACAAGCACTTAAAACTTCTTCATAGGGCATATTAAGAAAACCATCATTGCCATTTAACATGGCAGGAATAAAGAGTAAGCGTAAATTATCACCCACTTCATTATTAAGCCCAAGACGACGGCAAGTTGCTATAATGGGGTCGGCATTACAATTCCAAATGCGGAAAGGACTTAAGAAAGCTTCATTTTCTAAAGTACGTGTTTTTTGCCCGCTTATAATCTCACTAGATACACCATCATGCCCACCCATTACCAAGAATAATGCCAGCACTCGTGTGGGGGATTTTCTAAGTACATCAGCTAGGCGCGCAAGGGCTTCAATAAATATATCAACACCTTTATTCTTAAACTCATAACGCCCTGAAATAACAAAAACACGAGTACCTTCATCTAATTCTTCCCCAAGAAAGGGAGCAATTTTTTGCATTAATTGTTTGCGATACTCCTGCGGCTTACTGCGATTATCTGTATAGTCCGGCACAACGCGCATATCAAGGCCATTGGTGGTAATAACATTGGGGGTTCGCCCAAGAAAGGCTGTAGCCTCCTCACCAGTTATATCACTCACAGTGGTAAAGCAATCTGCCTCACGCGCGGCTGTGGACTCCATGGAGCATTTAGCAATAATATTATGTGTTGTAGCTTCGCTTACAGGATTAATCTGGCGCGTATTTTTATAAATATCCACTCCAGAACCAGCCAAAGCACGTCCAAGCATAGTGGCATGAGTTGTAAATATCGTGCCAATGGACGGAGCTAAAGTTTTTACAGCAAGTAAACCTGCCCCAGTCATCCATTCATGAAAATGAGCAAGGCTTTTGGCTTCGTTTGGCAAGCTGTAACTTTCGTGCACCGCTGCAATGATTTCACCACAAGCATAACTAAACATCACTGGTTCAATATATTCCCAGCCACCAGATAGTGAATCCACCCCATAATTATTCCAAAGTTCATATAATAATTGGTTGCTATTATAACGCTTAGCAAAGTCCACCAAGATAACCTTAGGCTCTCCTGGTATCTTCCAACGTCCCAAGCGGCATTTTAAGTCACGCAAGGCTAGGGCCGGACGAATTATATCCCAGCAAGGTTCATCGGTTTCTACAAATTCTGCATTGTCCTTCATATCCGGACCAAGTAAAAAATAATCTTCACCATAATTATCAACAGCATGCAAAGCTTTACTACTTACAACAGAATAAATGCCACCAACCTTATTGCAAACTTCCCAGCTCACCTCAAATAATACGCTTCTTGTCTTTTCAGATGTCATACTTTTCTCCTTTGCAGCGTTGATTTTATATATATCATATCTTTTTTAAACTATTATAAAACTACTTTGCAGTACTAGTCTTTTTAGTACTACTCTTAGTTGTTTTTTTAGTCCCAGAAGCTTTAACTACGCCATCAGTTTTAGCTAGTTTGACACTTTCTGCCTTAGTAGTCTTAGTGGACCTTGGTGCAGATGCTTTGGCTTTGGGCGCAGTTTTTTTAGGACTAGAAATTTCTTTTTCATTTACATTGTCAGTTAAAGGCTTTGAGACCGTTTTCTTAACTGAACTTGCCTTCCTAGCTCTTGGTTTAGTAATTTGCTCTGGCTTAATGGATTTTAACACCAATTCAAAGTCCGCCAAAACATTCATAAAATTAATATAAGCATCGTAAGGGCTGGCATATGGATTTGCTGAACTTAGGCTTTGTTCGTTACTAAACCATTTAGTACACATATGAGCAAAGTTATCTGAGCTTTGCAAACGCTGCCAAGTACGACATATTTCCTCACCACACAGTTCTGGTTGTAACTTCACAAGGCCATATAGTGAGTGAATAGCATCTTTTTGCATATCATTACCAAGCCAAGTATCAAGGTCATGACCAGATAAAGCCCAAGACATAAAATATGGAACATCTATCTTGCCAGCTGGCTTTGCCGCTTTAGCAATTTGAGCAGGTGTTTTAAATGTTGCGCCTTGGTCTAGAAGCAGTCTTGGCAAATTTTCCATAAATTCAAAAATACCTGTATCTGCTTTATGTTTTATACCAAAGGTTTCATAGGGCATGAATAAGTTAATGCTCTCACCTTCAGCATTTTTTACATCACACCAAGAGACAAATTTTTCAGCAGTCAAAGGCCAAGCATCCCAATCTTTTTGACCAAAACGCAAAGCTATGTCATTTGATAATGACACATTTCTTAACAGTAGCTTCATCTTTTTACCGTGAATTGGCTCATATACAAAGTTTGGATTACGCCAACCTAAAACTTGATCACTACCTTCACCAAGCATAGCTAAAAAGCCCATTTTTTCAACGCCTACTGCCAAATCATTGTTATATATATGTTCTGTATGTCTATAGGTAGTTGGTTTTTGACCAAAATATTCTTTTATTTTTTGGCTATGCAGCTTTACTTGACGTTCAAACTCTTGCGGAGCATAGAGAAAAGTCATGGAGTGACTATATGTTTCACCTAAAAATTCAACGCACTTAGTTTCAGCAAGGGCTTTGAAGCTATCCAAAACCTCTGGGGCATATTGTTCAAATTGTTCAAGTGCTACACCTGAGATAGAAAAAGCCACCCTAAACTCACCCTTATGTCTTTGGATAAGGCGTAAAAGTAAGTCATTCATAGGTAAATAACAATTACGAGCAGCGTGAAGCATGGAGTCGCAGTTGCGATCATCGTCTTCATACATGGAATTTTGACCTAAATCAAAAACCGTATAGCGACGTAACTTATATGGGCGATGAATTTGAAAATAAAGGCAAATTGCTGGCATATTAATGAGCTCCTGCCATAGATGCGGTATAAATTTGATTTAGCTGGTCTGCAACATTTTCCCAGCGCAGATTTTTAAGTTCTTCTTTACAATTGGTGACCAGTGACTTAGCCAAAGCAGGATATCTAAGTACAGCACAAATTTTATCGGCCATATCGCGCGTATCCCAAAAGTCTGCTTTAAGAGCATGTTGTAATACCTCAGAAACCCCAGATTGACGCGAAAGTAATACAGGCACATCATATAGCATGGCCTCAAGTGGAGTAATTCCAAAAGGTTCTGATACACTAGGCATGACATACAAGTCACTTAAAGCAAACATTTTATCAACATCTTCACCTCGCAAAAATCCAGTAAAATGAAATCTATTTCCAATGCCAAGTTGACCGGCACGACGAATGATGGTGGGTAGCATATCTCCTGCCCCAGCCATAAAAAAGCGGACATTTTTTTCTTTTTCAAGCACCATCTTAGCTACTTCAATAAAGTAACCTGGCCCTTTTTGAAAAGTTACCCGCCCCAAGAATAAAACCCATTTTTCATGATTCACACGTGGTAAATAATTAAATTGATGCTCAACCTCATGGCGCGCAACTGCATTGTGCACCACAAAAATTTTATGTTCTGGCACTTGGTAATGCTTCATTATCATGGACTTGGTCAAATGACTTACGGCAATAACTTTATCTGCAGCGTGCAATCCTGCCCTTTCCATTTCTGCCACAACGCTATTTACATTCTCACCTGAGCGGTCATATTCTGTGGCGTGAATGTGAGCAATTAGAGGTTTACCTGTAAGAGTTTTAGCTAGCATTCCAGCTGGATATGTCATCCAGTCATGCACATGAATAACATCAAAATCTTCCTGCAAGGCAATACTACCTGCTAAGCGGCTATAGCGATAAACCTCAGCCATAAGGTCTGGTCCATAACCACCTTGTAGGGTATAGGTGCTGCTTTCACTCCAAGTTCTTACATAGGATATATCCTGCTTACTCATACTCTTCCATTGTTGGCGTGCCAAATAACTTTCTTCAGTATCATAAGCAAACAGCAGAGATGAAAGACGATATTCACGAAGGTTATCATGCCAAATATGTTGCTCACCTAGATCAAGTTTTTCATGCATGTGAGCATATATGGGTGTACCAGAAGCTGAACGCAAGCTTATGCCTGAGTTTTGTTCATTACCATGAGGCAAGGTAGGAAGTACAAATATAACTTGAGTATTTTTTTTAAGTAGACCTTGAGTCATGCCATAACATGCTGTACCAAGCCCACCACTGATATGAGGGGGAAACTCCCAACCAAACATAAGAACGCGCATATATTTTCCTAATCTATTCCGCTATCTACTTTGCGGACAATTTATTGTTGCAAGAATTGACTGCTCCCATATAGCATAACTTTCTGGTGCAGCTTTTTTTAACATAATTAAACTACGCAAAACTTCTGCCACACTCCAAGCTTGTGATATACAACCACTAGGCCTATGTGGAGCTGAAGCATCAAATATTTCTGATAAAGTGCCAATGCCTGCATCAAGAAAATGCTCAGTAAATAATGGAGTTATGGTATCTAGCAAGCTTTTGGCAGCCCCTTCAATATCCCAAGCCGTGCGCATTAAGGCTTCTGTATAATGCCCTAAAAGCCAAGTCCAAACCGTTCCTTGATGATATGCCCCATCACGCTGTTCTGGTGTGCCCCCATAGGCCGGACAATAGCGTGGATGTGTTGGTGAAAGGGTGCGAAGACCATATGGGGTTAACAATTTATTACGCACACATTCCACCACATGAGCTTGCAAATCATCCTCCAAAATTGGATACGGCAAGGACACAGCAAAAATTTGATTGGGCCTAATACTAATATCTAGTTCTTCTTCACGCCATACATCACCAAGATAACCACCCCAATATTCAACCCAAAATCTTTGCTTAAATTGTACCCTCATATTGCGCAAATACTTGGCTGATACTGGTGGCTCCTCATTAAAACGCGTGGCAAGAAAGTCCGCAAAGGCCAAAGCATTATACCAAAGAGCATTAATCTCCACCGGACAACCATAACGCGGAGTAACTGGCACTCCATTTACTTGTGCATCCATCCAAGTAAGCTGGGTATGCTCATTACCAGCATGCAAAAGTCCATCTTCATCTATACTAATTAATGGATGACTACCTCCCATATAGGCAGCAATAATGCCCTTAATGGCTGGCCAAATATTTTCATGTAGCCACTCTTCTTCCTCCGGCATATGCTGCAACAATTTTTGAGCTGCCCAAATATACCAAAGTGAAGCATCAACAGAATTATATGCATGACTATCTTCACCTGCACCAAAAATATTTGGCACAAGGCCATGTCGAATACTCTTAGTGGCAGATTGCAAAATACGCTTACCCTTACTAAGCCTTCCAGCACAAAAAGTTAGCCCCGGCAAGGAAATAAAGGCATCGCGTCCCCAAGCATCAAACCAATGATAACCAGCTAAAACCTCAAGCAAGCCTTCAGGTGGGGTAATCATAAAACTTGCCCCTTGGCGAGTAAGTTGGCCTAAAATATCATCGGCCACTTGTACTAATTTAACCCTCTCTTCGGTTTCACTATTCCATAACTCTTCCAAGTTATCAGTGACCTCTTCGGTGGAGGCGGCTAAATATATGGGCTCATCAAGTTTAAGCGAAAAATCAAAGAAAGCTGGTTTAAAAAGATCTTCTTGAGCAGGAAATCCTCGTTCAGCCTCCACAAAATATTCAACATTATAATACCAGTCTTGACTTGTATTTATATGCATTTGTCCCATACCCTTCATATATAATGGTGGCATGTGCGCATATGGACTAACGCAAAATCCATCTTGCTCTAATTGCAAGACAGTCTGCACATTTTCATTTTTATGCATAAGACCATGAAAATGCCTATATGCCAAAAGTGGTTTAATGCGTAGGGTAAGTTCAGGAATGGCATACTCACTTTGAGCTTGATATTTCATAAGTAATAAAGACTTATTACGCACAAGCACTAATTCGCGAGTCATAGTTAAATCTGCAATACGATAGGTAAACTTAGGCCAATCATTTATGCTAACTTCTTGTAAATATTCATGTCCTCTAGGAAAATACATATCCGGATGCTTGCGAGTAGAAAAGAAAAACTCTTTATTAGCCCCAAGCAAAGAATCCTCAGTGGTAGAAAGCAAGACATGCCGTCCGTTTAACCTCGGTATATTTACAACTAATAAACCATGATATTTTCTAGTATTACAATACGGTATAGTTCCAGAGGCATAACCACCAAGTCCATTGGCTAAAAGCCACTCCTTACTTAAAGAGCGACGTATGTTAAGGCAAGCTACCCTATCAAAGCAAAACTTCATGATTTCCTCCGTGTTACTTCACTATAACAGCAATGAAGTTTACACTAATTGAAAACAATTATCAATATTAAAACTTACTACATGCAATATAAAATGCACATTATCATATATCCATATTACATTTCTACCACATTGTCGAGAAACATTTACATTTATTTAGTGAAAAATGCTTGCCCCTTCTATATAAAACAAGATATTATGACCAAGAAATTTAAAATTTGCTTTTATATATTTAGGGAGAAATTATGTATATTATTACTGGTGGTGCTGGCTTTTTAGGTAGTGCCCTTATCTGGGAGCTAAATCAACAAGGTATTGATGACATCTTGGTGGTAGATAACTTGGCTTTATCTGAAAAATGGAAGAACCTTGTGAACTTGCGCTACACAGACTATATACATCGCGATGCATTCATTAATTCTATACATAAATATGGCTTGCAAAGCTCAGTACAAGGCATTGTACATTTAGGAGCTTGTTCTTCCACCACTGAGCGCGATGCAGATTTTTTAATGCAAAATAACTTCCATTATAGCCGCGACTTATGCATGGCTGCCCTCAAAAGTGGCGTGCGCTTTATAAATGCATCATCAGCCTCCACATATGGTGATGGTAGCCTAGGTTTTGATGATGATGAAAAACTCTTAAACACACTACGCCCTCTCAACATGTATGGCTATTCCAAGCAACTATTTGACCTATGGTTACAAAGAAATCAATATCTGTGCAAGGTGGCTAGCCTAAAATTCTTTAATGTTTATGGGCCTAATGAATATCATAAAGATAATATGCGTAGTGTAGTGTGTAAAGCACATGCAGAAATAAAACAAAATAACATGTTACGACTTTTTAGCTCCAATCATCCACAATATGCTGACGGTGAGCAAATGCGTGATTTCATTTATGTAAAAGATTGCACACGCATTATGGCATGGCTTTTAGCAAATGAGTCAGTAAATGGTATATTTAACGTTGGGCTGGGTGAGGCTAGAAGCTTCAATGACCTTGCAAAAGCTGTATTTAATGCTATGAACCTGCCTGTAAATATTGAATATATTGATATGCCACCACAGTTACATGGTAAATATCAAAACTACACCAAAGCACCCATGCAAAAACTGCTAGCCAGTGGATGTCCCATGCCAAGCTTTAGCCTAGAAGATGGCGTTAAAGACTATGTACAAAATTATCTAGACATTGGCCAATATTTAGGTACTAATTAGCAATAGCGGAGGAAAAAATGAATAATAAACCAACATCTAATATAGCAGCACAAAATAATGCTTTAAGCCCTGAGCATGAACAAAATATTACAGAAATTGCAAAGTCCATTAACTTGGCTGATCCATCCCTTGATGTGACCTATGGCACCAAGACCATGCAAGATATTTCTCGTTTTTCTGACGACTTGCTTTCACGTGTGCAAGCTAAGGATTCAGGTGAAATTGGTGAATCTTTGACTAATTTAATGCTAAAGGTTAAAGATATTGATGTTTCTAAAATGAATGAAGATCACGGTTTTTTAGAAAAACTACCTATTATCGGTTCACTTTTTAACAAGGTTGAAAAAACCGTTGCCCAGTTTAAAACTCTATCTGAACAAATAGAAGTTATAACAAGTCAATTAGATGCATCAATGATTGGCCTCTTGCATGATGTGGAAGTTTTGGAGCAACTCTATGTTCATAATGAAGAATTCCACCATGAATTATCATTATACTTAGAAGCAGGCAGACGCAAATTAGATGAAGCAAGAAATATAGATTTACCTAACTTACAAGCTCAAGCTGAGCAATCAGACAATGCTCTAGATGCACAAAAAGTACGTGACTTTGCTGAACAAATTAACCGTTTTGAAAGACGCTTACATGACCTAGAAATATCACGTACCATTACCATTCAAACAGCTCCACAAATTCGACTTATTCAATCAAATAATCGAGCCTTAGCCCAAAAAATACAAACTAGTGTTTTAACAACCATTCCCATCTGGAAAAATCAAATGGTCCTCGCTCTTTCGCTGCATGGACAAAAAGGAGCAGCAGCCTTACAAAAAAATGTGGCTGACACCACTAATGAGCTTCTAAGTAAAAATGCCAGCATGTTAGAACAAGCTGCCATAGACACTACACGCGAAGTGGAAAGGTCCATTGTAGATATAGATACTTTGCGAGAAGTGCATACCAAGCTTATTTCAACCATTGACGAAACCTTACGCATCTCCCAAGAGGGAAGGCAAAAACGAGTACAGATTGAAAAAGAATTAATAAATATGGAAAGTGAGTTAAAAAATAACTTGCGTGACTTAGCCTTGCGTAAAAGTCAACAAAGCATTGAAGATGCCAAAGGATAATAAAAGAGTAATATAATGAGTCCCTCACAAGATGCTACTACCAATGGTAGTTTTATACAAAAAGCAATCGACTACATTAAAGGTTTTGGCATGCGTCTGCTTGTGCATGGAGCGGCCTTACTTTGTGCTGGGGTTGTCGCTGGCGCAAGTATAGGTAGCTTTGTGTTCTTGGGTACATATTTGGGGATAATTTGTCTTGTACCACGCGAAACTAGCATGAAAAAGCAATGGTTAATGCCCACAAGCATTGGTCTTGTGCAAATGTTATGTGGCTTTGTTCTTGGGTTGCCATTGTATCAATGTATTTTTTGGGGTGGGTTTCAAACCTTTATACAGCGCATGTTAGCCAAGAAATTTAGCCTTGGCTTAGAGTGGATTGTATGCATTTTTCTCTTACCAGTAGCCCTTGATTCTCTAATGGGCACACCAAACTTAATGGGACTTTTGGCAAGTTTTGTAGGTTTAAGCCTTGGTGGTGGATTGTTTTGGCAAATTCTAAATAAATTTAACAAAAACAAGAAATCTCAAAAGTCCCCAAATGAAGCCAACGTTCAACAACAGGCTACACAACAAACTACATCACAACCAGAAAACACCAATGACATTGACGTTTTTAAGCAGTATCGCGATTCCATCGCTAAGTTACGTATAAAGCAAATACTCTTACCCAAAAACATTCAACAAAGTTTGCAATCTCTCATATCTTCTGCCGAAGCCATTATCACTTGCATGGTTGAAGATAAGCGCGACATAGAGCTTGGCAAACGCTTTCTAAACCGCTACCTACCAGCCACTCATTCTGTGCTTGATAACTACAGACGTCACTGCAAAGATGCCAGCACAAATCCTCAAATAGCACATGCTTTAAGCCAAAGCGAAACCATTATCTTACGCCTAGAGCAAGCCTTTGCTTACGAGTATAGTCATTTACAACGCAATAATATTGATGACTTTTCTGCAGAGTTAAGGGTTCTAGACACCCTGCTTAAAATGGAAAATCATTAATATTGTGTAGTTGTCGCATAAGACCAACCACTAAACTAATAAAATAAAAATTTCAATTTTGACTATACATCAACAAAAAAAGTATCATAACCTCATAGTTCGCATATGTTAACTTATTATAAAAATTATTTTTTTTGTGGAATTTATAAACAGTGCATGCTATACTAAGGCTATATTTAAATTAGGAGATAGAAATGGCCTTAGAAAATGTTACTATATTATTGGTAGATGATGATAAAAAATCTGTGGATAGCTTAGCAGATACTTTAACTAAGCAAAATATTGCAACTATGTTGGCTTATGATGGAGGTAGTGCCATTGAAATGGTAAGAGAGTTTTTACCTGATATCATGGTACTTTCATTACATTTATCTGACATGGATGGTTTTACTGTTTTAAAACAAGCTAAGGGCATACACCCAATTTTACAAGTTGTTATGCTCACAGGTCATAAGGAAGATTCGGAGGAAGCAGCAGCCTATAGTATGGGTGCATATGGTTTCTTGCAAAAGCCTGTGGAAATTGATGAATTGCTAAATACTCTTGGCATGTCATTTCCTGAAAAAATTGAAAACACTATGGTGGCGGCAAGCCTTGCTGAAGGTGGTGCATTTGAAGCTGCCAATGAAGTTCTTACTGAAGCTGACATTACAGAAGAAGTTATGGCCAACGCGGAAAC
>CAYJDF010000017.1:0-29347 GCA_964368845.1 uncultured Desulfovibrionaceae bacterium | reverse complement strand
ATTCACTTGCGCCGTTAAACGAATGATTTTCGTGCCTTACTGCCAAGGCAGCTTGCCTGCCTTAGGCGGCACAAACACCCGAAAGGGGGGTTGTCATCAGTCTGAAAGCAGAGTCTGAGACTCTGCTTTTAGAGTGCTGACAAAGTCAGCACGACCCGATAAATCAAGAGTAGGCGCAATTCACTTGCGCCGTTAAACGAATGATTTTCGTGCCTTACTGCCAAGGCAGCTTGCCTGCCTTAGGCGGCACAAACACCCGAAAGGGGGTTTGTCATCAGTCTGAAAGCAGAGTCTGAGACTCTGCTTTTTATCAATACAATGCTATTTGAATATATTATTGTTCACCGTGATGGGGAATGGATGTAATATGTTTATGCAATTTAACAGTATCTTGTGAAACATCCTTGCCTAAATGCGCACTGCTTCGCCCACGATAAGCCCGCATAGAAACACCAACTTCTTGAATAAGACGATTATCAAGACTCTTCAACTCATTACGCAAAGCTTCTCTTGCTTGCTGTAGTTCTTGTCCAAGTCTAGCTAGAGTTTGCTCATCTTCCACCTTAGAAAAGCAAAACTCCTCTAGTTGATCTATCTTAGCGCGAACCTCTTTACGTAATTCCTTAATGCGAGGATGAACTTGTTTAATAATTTCCTTAGCTTTAGCATGTTGCTCAGCACTTAAATCCTGACTCCAACGCGCATCATGATTGCTCTTAACATTACCAACGCTAGGTATCAAAACCAAGGTGGCAAACATTAATAATGATATATATGTACTGCGTTGCATGATATTCTCCAAAGGCTCTTTAAGACCAACTTGCGCATTAGTATATGTTCAAAAGTCACATAAAAAGATTATACACAAAAGTCGAGCAAAAAGTTAGTTTTGCAATTTTATAATTAATTTTTTGCAATAAACATGCCAAAATTGTAAAATATTCATTTTAAAACTTGTGCAAAATGCCCGCTAAGTTTATATATCATGTATGGCACAAAACTATATAAACCATACTAAAGCTAGAATTACAAATTCTGACCCCCTACCCTCTTGGCGTTTTATTTTGGGAGCTGTGGCTGTACTTATCATGGTTGTAATGGGTATAACAACACTCTCTATAGAACAAAGTGAAACTACTATGGTACGTCTCTTAGTGGGTGAAGGTTCAGCCCTAATCCAAGCCGTTGAAGGCAGCGTGCGTATGAGTATGGGGCGACGTGATGCGGTGCAGTTACAAAGCAACTTACAAGAGCTTGCCAGTGCCGATGTGCGTTTTATTGCCATTACCATGCCTGATGGGACCATACTTGCTCATAGTAGCCCAGAACAACTGGGTGAAATTCTAGAAATTAACGAGCAAGAGGCATCGGCGAAACTACTTGATGAATTATCGCAATGGTCCGATGATATGCCGGTGCGCTGGTTTATTGCAGATATGGATGGTGAAAGCACTTTTGTGGTTTACCGTGAGTTTACACCAAGAGGTAGGGATATGCGGCGTAAACCAAGGCCTATACCAATGCCTGGTGAAGATTTTGAAAATAGGCAAGAACAACAGTTCAAAGTTCAAGCACTGCGCAACAAACCCCTGATTTTTCTTGGGCTTGACATTGGCCCTTTTGAATATAGTAAGGCTCAAGATCGCATTCATTTTTTTACTCTTGCTGGGGGCGGATCATTGGTGGGTATGGCTTTATTGCTTAGCCTTTTCTATGCTCAGCGCGCGAGGGAATCACGTCGACGCCAAGATTATGCCGAAGGACAAGTGCGTGAACTTGAAGAAGAAGTACGCCGTAAAGAAAAGATGGCCACCATTGGCACCTTAGCTGCTGGTGTGGCTCATGAAATACGCAACCCATTAAGCTCCATCAAGGGCTATGCCACATACTTTGGACAACGCTTTCCGGAAGATAGTGAGGATAGAAAGGCTGCTCATGTAATGGTGCGGGAGGTAGAGCGACTTAATCGTGTTATTACTGACCTCATTGGTCTATCACGTCCTACTGATGTGCGACCTAAAGCCATAGATATTAACTTAATTGTGGAGCATACCGTACAACTTCTACGCCAAGATGCGCAAAAAAATAATGTAACTCTACAGGTACACAAGCCTAAAAAAGCACTACCTCAAGTGCTCGCAGATGTTGACCGCATTAACCAAGCTCTACTAAATATCTGTCTAAACGCCCTTGAAGCCATGCCTCAGGGTGGTGAGCTTACATTAAATTTACATATTAAGGATAAAAAATTTGTTTGTCTTGAAGTACACGATAATGGGCTTGGTATTGAAGATAAACACCTAAGCCACATCTTTGACCCTTATTTTACCACCAAAGGACAAGGTACAGGCCTTGGCCTTGCCACAGTGCATAAAATTATTGAAGCCCATAATGGTGAAATATCAGTAGCATCTAAACACCATACTCAACATAAAAACTCAGGTACTAGTTTTAGTATACTTTTACCGATAGCTTTAAAGTAGTATTACAAGGAGAAATAATCATGACCAATGAAGCCCGTATTCTTGTGGTTGATGATGACGATGCTCATCGCCAAATGTTGCGCATGATGCTTAGCTCATGGGGCTACAATGTACATGAAGCCGATGATGGCGATACAGCCATTTCCGCTGTGCAAAATACATCTTTTGATGCTGTACTAACCGATGTACGCATGGCCCGTATGGACGGTATTGACGCCCTACGCGGTATTTTGGAATTTAATCCAGCTCTACCTGTAATCCTAATGACAGCTTATTCTTCAGTGGAAACTGCAGTGGAGGCTTTGCGTCTTGGAGCTTATGATTACCTCATAAAACCGCTGGACTTTGACGTACTTAGGCACAGTTTGGCCCGTGCCATTGAGCATAGCAGGCTTTGCGTAGAGAATAGAGAATTACGTCGCCAGCTTAGTGAATCTTCTACTGTACCAGGCATATTGGGGCGCAGCAAGGTTATGGAGGATATGCAACAAATGATTCTTACCGTTGCGCCGGCAGAAGCTACTGTATTAATTACTGGTGAGTCTGGTACAGGCAAAGAATTAGTTGCTCGCGCACTGCATGGAGGAAGTTTACGCGCTCAAAAGCCCTTAATCATAGTAAATTGTGCGGCTCTTGCAGAAAATTTGCTAGAATCTGAACTATTTGGACATGAACGCGGTGCATTTACCGGTGCGGACAAAAAACGTGAAGGTAGATTTATGCAAGCGCATGGAGGCACAATTTTCTTGGATGAAATTGGCGAAATGCCTTTAGTTTTACAAGCGAAACTTCTACGCGCTTTACAACAAGGAGAAGTACAACGCGTTGGATCTGATACTCCCATAAATGTTGATGTACGCATTATTGCCGCTACAAATCGTAATTTACTACAAGAAGTTAAGGAAAAAAATTTTAGAGAAGACCTATACTTTAGGCTCAATGTCATAAGTATTGATGTTCCTAAATTGCGTCAACGCAAAGAAGATATACCACTTCTTGCGGCATACTTTGTAGAAAAATTTTCCAAACGTAACCGTAAAACCATCAAAGGATTTCTACCCCAAACTTTAGATATAATGCTACGTTATTCTTGGCCTGGCAATGTGCGCGAACTTGAAAACGTTGTGGAACGAGCTGTAATTTTATGCCAAGGCGACATGATAAGCGAAAATGAGCTACCAGCCAATCTAAGTACTGTATCAAATACTCATACAAGCGATACTAATCAAATACAATCTTTAGTGGGGCTTTCCCTTGATGAGGTGGAATGTCTAGCCATTACCCAAACCCTCAATGAAGTAGAAGACAATAAAAGTGAAGCTGCAAGAAGACTTGGCATTACTCGCGCAACCCTTCATAATAAACTTAAAAAATATGGTTTGGATACATAGTACGGTTTTCTAAGTGAAATTCTATAATTTTATTTTCTTGTAAATCAAGGTATTATACAGGTTGTTTTACTAAAATTTTATGTCATTGCCGCGTTGCTACGCTCCTCGCAGTGACAGTTTGTTATCATATGTCCTTTTTTACATACAAAAAAGGTATTGCAATTATTGCTAGTGGTAGTTTAGTCAATCATTATAAAGTCAACATCATAGCCGTAAAAAAACATTTTAATATCTTAATTATAAAGATACTAGACTATTTAAATAGACAAAAAAACTACCAAAAAACTTAAGAATACAAGATACTCAAAACCACATTTAACTTGCCAAACATAAGCAATACTGCCAAAATTATCACATAAAACAACTAATAATTTTTAGACCAAATATCTTGGGGAAATATTATGTCAAACTATCCATTACATTTACCCATAGCACACCTTGATGCTCAAAGCATTGTACATAATTTTAATCTGTTAAAAACATTATCACAATCTGCCAAGGCTCAAGAACATGAAGCTATGGCAAGAGTTAACTTACCTGCTGCCTTTGCCTGCAATGGCGGGCAAGAGTTTGAATGGCCCTCACAATTGGCTGTCATTAAGGCAGATGCCTATGGTCATGACCAAGTTGAAACGGCCATGGCTTTGCTTGCAAATGGAGTACATATGTTTGCCTCAGGATCGGTGCAAGAATGTGCTGATTTACGTAAACGCTTTAGCAATATGGTAGTTTTAAGTTTGCTTGGGCCCATTGACGAACAGGACATAATGCTATGTGCAAAGCTAGGTATTATACCTGTAGTTCACAGTTTTGAACAAATGAAACTCTTAGAAAAAATTAACTCTCCCATGCCCATAGCTATTAAATGTAATACAGGCATGGCTAGGTTAGGTTTTGAGATTCATGAACTTGATAATGTAATTAACTATTTAAAACAATTAACCCACACCACACCTATACTTGCGCTTTCGCATTTACATTCAGTTGATAATGTTAACGTACTAGCTGAAATAAAAGTTCAAGGGACACGCTTTGCTGACATGCTCAAAGTTTTGCGTAAAACTTGGCCTAGTCTTGCCGCATCTCTAGCTAATTCTGCTGGGACAATATTTGCCGAAGAAATTAAGGCCTACATTGGGCCACATATTTGCCGCCCTGGCATTGCTCTTTATGGTGCAAACCCTTTTTATAACACTGAGTTTTCTGCCAGAGCTCAAGGGCTAAAACCTGCCATGTGGGTTAGTACCAATGTGCTTGCTACAAGAATGCTAAAAAAAGGACAAGGCATAGGTTATGGGCATACTTTTGTAGCCAAGGAGGATTTGCGTGTGGCCATACTCGCTTGTGGTTATGCCGATGGCTACTCGCGCGGGCTAAGCAACAAAGGGGAAGTTTGCATTGCTGGTCAGCGTGTTCCTTTAATAGGGCGTGTATCTATGCAAATGATTGCCGCTGACATTACCAAGTTAAAAGAAGAATTTCCCACACAAGCTTGGCTACTAAATGGTCCCTTTGATGAATGCATTAGTTGCGAAACATTAGCTAACGCTTGGGGAACTATTAGCTATGAAGTTCTTTGTGCTCTTGGTAATAATGTGCGTAACTATGTAGATTTTAATAATCATACCGCCATGTTTCGGCAAAAATATCTTGCTAATATTTAAAAAATATTCTAAAGAGCTTATTGGTATATATCCAAAACAACAACACAGGGGTAACATTATGAAAGTATTATTAATCAATGGTAGTCCACGCAAAAAAAGCTGTACGCGTGTTGCCCTTGACGAAGTGGCAAAAAGTTTAGAGGAAAACGGAGTTGAAAGTAAGATAGTTAGTATTGGCCCAGCTGCCATACGTGGCTGTATTGCTTGTAATAAATGTGTAGACACAGGTTATTGTATTTTTAAGGATGATCCCATTAATGAATGGATAGACCTTATGAATGAATGTGACGGGCTAATTGTGGGATCGCCAGTATATTATGCTGCCCCCAATCCTTCTCTTTGTGCAGCCCTTGATAGAATGTTCTACTATAAATCAGCTGCATATGCATTTAAGCCTGGATCTGCTGTTGTAAGCTGTAGACGCGCAGGTTCAACTGCTGCCCTTGATTGTTTAAATAAATTTTTTACTTTTGCGCAAATGCCCTTGGTCACGTCTCAATATTGGAACATGGTGCACGGTAATACCCCTGAGGAGGTCGCAAGCGATCTTGAAGGCTTACAAACCATGCGCTTGCTTGGTAGAAATATGGCTTGGCTCTTAAAATGTATTGATGTGGCAAAAACAAGTGTACCTCTACCGGAGCAAGAAGAACGTCAGTGGACAAATTTTGTTCGTTAGCTCATTTGTTGTATTGACTTAAAGCACCAATACTATTATGACCAGTCGTGCTTTGCATGACATTGTATTGATAATTGTAATTTTGCAAAACTTTGCTGTGCATATGTACAAACAGTAACACACAAGATATTTCTAATTATATTTATATGTTGGAGTGTGATGAACCAGCAAGTACCAATTATAGAATTACGCGACCTAGTTAAAAAATTTGATGGGCATGTGGCCCTTGATGGAATTAACTTAACTATCCACGATGGTGAATTTTTGACTTTGCTTGGGCCTTCTGGCTGTGGCAAAACTACCATGTTGCGCATTTTATCCGGCTTTGAAAATCCAGATAGTGGCACTGTGCATATTGCTGGAAAAAATATGCACAATATTCCCCCAGAAGCCAGACAGATAAACACAGTTTTTCAAAATTATGCGCTCTTCCCTCACATGAATGTCTTTGAAAACGTGGCATTTGGCTTGCGTATGCAAAATCTAAATAAAGACATTATCAATAAGAAAGTACATGACGTATTGCACATGGTGCACCTTGAACACTTGAGCAAGCGAAAGCCATCCATGTTATCTGGGGGACAACAGCAGCGAGTTGCTTTAGCGCGTGCCATTGTTAATGAACCGCTAGTACTCTTGCTTGATGAACCATTTAGCGCGCTTGACTATAAACTACGTGCCCAAATGCAGCGTGACATTAAGCAATTACAGCGAAACCTTGGCATTACTTTTATTTTTGTAACTCACGACCAAGAGGAGGCCTTTGCCATGTCTGACCGTGTGGTAGTCATGGACAATGGACACATTGCACAAATGGGTAGCCCACAAGATATTTATGAAGACCCTGCCAATATGTATGTGGCAAAATTTGTGGGTGAAATTAATATCCTACCTGGTAAAATTATTAAAAAACAAGCTAATGCACCATATGAAGTTATGGTACATAACACTATTTTCCCTGTACCTAGTAAGCGCGAATTTAATGAAGGAGATATGGTCAAGATTTTGGTTCGCCCTGAAGACTTGCGTATTTATCATGAATTTGAAGAACGCCCCCCCGGCCCAACCTTGCATGCCTTTATTGAGGACAGTGTTTATAAAGGTGCTACCGTTGATATACATATTAGCTTAAAAGAAGATGGAGCCCCCTTGGTTGGGGCAGAGTTTTTTGATGAAGATGCTATAGACATTAACTATACCACTGGTGAGCCGGTTTATGTGACTTGGGTTAGCGGCTGGGAGGTTATATTGCCACATGAAGAAGACTAGTCTCCTTCGACTTATTACCATTGGTACAACAGCGCTTTGGTTAAGTATATTTGTACTCTTACCAAACTTGGGGCTTTTGGTAATGACCGTTTTAGAGCGCGGCGAAAATGACTTTGTTGTGCCCATTTTCACCTTACAAAATTATATTAATCTCTTTGACCCCAAGTATACAATTATATTGTGGGAATCTCTTTGGATTGCCTTTGCAAGTACATGTATTTGCTTGCTAATTGGCTATCCATTTGCTGCTTGCATGGCCAAAGCCAATGAAAGGGTTAAACCATGGCTTATGCTATTAATTATTATACCTTTTTGGACTAACTCTCTCATTCGCACCTACGCTCTTATTGCCCTATTAAAAGCAAATGGTATTATAAGTTCATTATTAATGGGGCTAGGATTTATTAATGAACCCATATCCTTAATGTATGGAAATTTTGCTGTTTTTTCTGGTATTGTTTATACATTTTTGCCATTTATGATTTTACCCCTCTATGCCAGTATTGAAAAACTAGACCCACGCATGGGTGAAGCTGCGCGTGACCTTGGGGCAGGGCCCATTCGCACCTTTTGGCATATTACCTTGCCATTAACCTTGCCGGGTATTATTGCTGGTAGTATGCTGGTATTTCTACCTTCACTGGGCGCATTTTATATACCAGAAATCCTAGGTGGCGCAAAAAGCCTGCTTCTTGGAAACTTCATTAAAAATCAATTCTTGGTGGCACGCGACTGGCCTTTGGGGGCAGCTGCCAGTACATTTTTAAGTCTTTTGTTAATTCTTATGCTTGGTATTTATCGTCTAAGTACCAAACGCCTAGCTCATAGCCAACAAAACCAATATATACAGGAAGGTATGTAATGCGCAAATTAGCAAAAGCATGGCTCTTTACTGTATATGCTTTTTTGTATCTACCCATTTTTATAGTTATTGTTTATTCTTTTAACTCAGCGCGTTATTCCACGGAGTGGAAAGGATTTACTTTTAAATGGTACGAAGTGCTTATTAATAACTCAAGCCTACTAAATGCAGCCTTAAATTCTTTAAGTGTGGCCACCATTGCTGCAAGCTTAGCTACCATACTTGGTATTATGGCGGCCCTTGCACTGCATCGTTATAAATTTTTTGGTCAAAAAGTATTGTATGGTTCTATATACATACTTACTGTATCACCTGATATTGTCATGGGAATTTCTCTACTTATATTCTTTATTGCCCTTAACTTTGAGCTTGGTTTTTCTACCCTTCTAATGGCCCATACTACTCTTTGTCTGCCTTTTGTAACGATTACAGTACTTGCACGCATGGCAGAATTTGATGAGAGTTTAGTAGAAGCAGCAAGAGACCTTGGAGCCACAGAGTGGCAAGCTTTTTATCATATAATATTACCCCTTATCATGCCTTCAGTGTTAGCTGGTTGGTTACTTGCTTTTACTCTTGCTATGGATGATGTGCTCATAAGTTTCTTTGTAACAGGTGCAACTTATGAAGTTTTACCCTTAAAAATTTACTCCATGGTGCGCCTTGGTATGAAACCAGACATTAATGCCCTTTCCACTGTGACATTTGTGTTGACAGTTTTAGTTGTCTTTACTGCGTGGTGGTTTATTAATACATTTAAAAATACCCCCACTAAGAATAAGAAAAATAGTATTTAGCATTAACACTTTAACCAACGGAGAAAAACGTAAAATGAAAAAACTCATTCTGACCCCTCTTTGTCTTGCCCTAGTTTTGTGCTTGAGCAGTTTAAGCTTAGCGGCCAGTGACCAAAGCATTAATGTGTATAACTGGTCGGAATACATCCCCCAAACCGTGCTTGATAAATTTACCGCAGAAACAGGTATAAAGGTTGTATATACTACCTACGAATCTAACGAAGCCATGTATGCTAAACTTAAGCTACTTGATGGTAAGGGTTATGATGTAGTTGTACCATCTACATATTTTGTTGCCCTAATGCGTGAAAATAAACTACTTTCAAATATTGATAAGCAAAAACTGCCCAATATGAAATATCTTGAAAACTTGGTTATGAACCAAGATTTCGACCCCAACAATGATTACTCCATTCCATATATGTGGGGTGTGCAAGGGTTTATGGTTAATAAAAAGGCTGTGGACCCAGCTAGCATTACATCTTGGAATGACCTTATGCGCCCAGAATTTAACGGTAAATTACTTCTTTCTGACGATCTGCGAGACACCTTTGGCGCGGCCTTAAAAGCCACTGGTTCTTCAGTTAACAGTAAGGACCAAGCACAAATTAAAGCTGCCTATGAATGGCTAACTAAGCTTAAACCAGCTGTGCGTATTTTTGATGTAACTGCAGCAAAACAAGCCCTAATTAGTGAAGAAGTCATGGCAGGCATGATTTGGAATGGTGATGCCTTCATCGCCAAAGCTGAAAATCCAAACCTTGAATTCATTTATCCAAAAGACGGTGCTCCACTTTGGGTGGATAGCTTTGTTATTCCAGCCCAAGCCGAAAATAAAGAAGGAGCACATGTATTTATCAACTTCATGCTTCGTCCTGACATTGCAGCCCTTTGTGTTGAAGAATTTAACTACTCAACACCAAATACAGGTGTAAAACCCTTGCTTAACAAAAAATTTAGCCAAAGCAAGCTCATCTTCCCCACAGCTAAAGACTTGGAAAACAGTGAATTTACTCAAGGCATTGGCGAAACCCAAAAAGCATATGAAAAGTATTGGGAAGATTTAAAAATTGGTGGATAAACCAAAGTATATTATTACAAGCCCATTTCTTATGAAGTGGGCTTTTTTTTATCAAAAAATAAAGATTTTTGTAAATTGATTTGGCAAAGTCTTTTAAAACCTTGATGCAATAAATGCGACAGGTAAGTCGAGAAATAGGGCAAGCTTTGCTTGGCAGTAAGACACGAAAATAAGTCATTTAACGAGCAAGCTTTGCTTGGCAGTAAACAACTAGTTTTCAGGTATTTTACCCTGCACATAATACTTTATATAAAAATGTAAATTATTCACAAAACAACAATTATTTTCGCGCTTTACTTTTTATACTTTTGTAATAAATTTTCATTTTTGGAAAATTTATTTGTGAGGAATCTTGAAAATAGACTTTTTTTGAAAAGTGTATATGATTTTTTCATGAATGATATTGGAAAATTTATTGTCAATGCCAAGGACGGAGCTGCCCGTGTAGGTAGCTTAACAACAGCTCACGGTATAGTAAATACGCCCATCTTTATGCCAGTTGGTACAGTGGCGTCTGTCAAAGCTATTGCTCCAGACGATCTACTTAATATTGATGCAGAAATTATATTAGGTAATACCTATCATTTGTACCTGCGCCCCGGTGATGAACTGGTAGCTAGACGCGGAGGTTTGCATGATTTTGCGGCTTGGCCAAGACCCATTTTAACAGACAGTGGTGGTTTTCAAGTTTTCAGCCTAAGCTCTTTGCGCAAAATTACCGAAGAAGGTGTTGAGTTTCGCTCTCACCTTGATGGTTCAAAACATTTATTTACTCCGGAAAGTGTTATTAAAATTCAGCGTAATCTAAATTCTGACATTATGATGGTTTTAGATGAATGTGTACCATACGGAGCTGATTATAATTATACAGAAAAATCCCTTGCTCTTACCACACGTTGGGCCAAGCGCGCTCGATCTGTTTATCCAGCTAAATCTGGCCAGAATTTACTTTTTGCCATAACCCAAGGTGGTTTTTTTAAGGATTTACGAACTCGCTCTGTGGAAGAGCTTTGCGGTCTTGATTTTGATGGTTTTGCCATTGGTGGATTATCGGTTGGCGAGAGCAAGGCCGAAATGATGGACTTTTTATATCATACTGCCCCACTGCTACCTGAGCACAAACCACGCTACCTCATGGGCGTTGGAACACCACTTGATATTATCAATGGCATTGCAGCAGGTATAGATATGTTTGATTGTGTTATGCCCACGCGCAATGCCCGCAATGGAACTCTTTACACCTCATATGGTAAGGTCAATATTAAGCGCAAAGAATTTGCAGAAGATGACACCCCACTTGACCCCAACTGTAATTGCTATACTTGTCGTACCTTTAGCAAAGCATATTTGCGACATCTCTATGTGAGTAAGGAAATTTTATCATTTAGGCTCAATTCATTACATAACCTTACTTATTATCTTGATTTAGTGCGCAAAGCCCGCGTGGCCATCAAGCAGGGACAATTTGCACAGTTTAAACTCGACATAGAGCGCATCTACCCCCAAGAGGTGCTACATGGATAAACAAGAAATTGCATTAAATAGTGCAGATTTGAATATCTTGGTAGAAGATGCTGTAAGTAATTTACCAGATGAGCCCAATGAACAAGATTTACAAGGTTGCGCTTTTGATGTGCGCCGTGCTCTCATTGGCAAGGTCATGTTTAATATTACACAAGAAATTGAAAATACAACCGACAGTTCTACTGATAATACATATCAACTTGAACAATATGAAGATATATTGCGCAAAAACCTAGCCCCCATGCAAAGCCCCCATCTATGCCGTGTACCTAAAGCGTCGGCTTTGCGCAACGCGCTCTTAGCTTTGCTTGGGCTTTTGTTTGGCTCAGCCGTAGGGCAAGGTCTTTCTGCTGTACCAAATTTAGGTTTTAGCTCTGGCATGGTAATACTATTTGGTATCTTAGGGGTGATTGCTGTTCTTTGGCTTACAGAACGTATTTTACAAGCCTTTCAAAGTGGTAAAATCATTTTACCTTGGGGTACATATCGTTATACGCGTGCACGCAAATTTTTTACTATGGGTTGGTTTGGCATACTTGGTTTAGCAATAGTACGGGATTTTTTTGGTGGGCGCACAGCTCTTTTGCATATTTTTGAATCACTTAATCTATTTTTAAGCACTGGTAATGTATTGGGTATCTTTACAAATATTTATGGTGTGTTGGCCTTTGTGGGCTGTATAGGATTATTAATTAAACGCCCCACAGTATTTAATAAAGCAGATTTTAGTGAGCAATTAAACATAGCATGCTTAAATTGGTGGAGTGGTGCAAGTTTGTGCGCTAAGCTGTTGCTTGAAAATGACCAGCTAAAAAACAATCCAACGCGTGAATATTGGCAACAAGTTGGTCGCGACATATATTCATTCGCCCACGAGCTCCCCAGTGCACAACAACTATGGCTTACAGAACGCCTAGCCAAGCTTGGTATTAAAACCCTAACCGACGAACACACCCTAACTTGGAATAAACAAATGCTTGAGCACTACATTCCCCTTGGACACATAGACCATGGTGATGCATGCTATGTGGACGAACCCCCCATATTGGAAGATAATGTGGTTGTGCGCAAAGGCACTGTACGCAAGATTAGATATTAAAAAGCACAATACAACGACAAAAAATAGGTAGTAACATGCGCATAACTGCAATGGACCTAGGTACAAGCAATACATGTGTTGCCGTAAGTGAGGCTGGAAAAGTAAGCATAATTAAACCCGAAGGTTGGCACAATGCTGCGCTTGGTGGAGCTATTCCAACCCTAGTGCTTTATAAAAATAAGCAACCTTTTTTGATTGGAGCTGCTGCCGAATATGAATTTGGTGAAGCCAAAGAGCATGAGCGTGCCCAATACAGCTTGCATGGACAATTTAAGCCAGATATTGCCGTAAACCAAGAGGCTAAAGAGCATATGCTCAATTTTTTACGCCTCTTGCGTTCTCGTCTTGACCCCCAAGGGCCTATGTTTGTAGGCATACCATCACAAGCTGAAAATCACTACCAACAAATTTTACGAATGTGTCTTAAAGAAACAGGATTTGAAGGTGCACGCTTTTTACGTGAGCCTGTGGGAGCTGTACTGCATTATATAGCCAAGGGTGCCTTGCCTCCATCAGTGGCGGCTAGAGGTGTACTCACTGTCGATTTTGGTGGTGGCACTTGTGATTTAGCTTATTTAAGGCGAGCCGATGTGGTGGGACGACATGGAGATATGCTCTATGGGGGGCGACTGTTTGATGACTTATTTTACCAGACTTTGCTAGAACATAACCCAGAACTTGAACAACGTTTAATTAATGAAAACAATGACTATTATGTACACTGGGTAGCTTGTCGCCGTGCTAAGGAAGAGTTTTCCACCGCTATGCAAGAAGATAGGAGCAAAAATGTCACCGTGCGTGTGCGCTGGAGCTACTTTGACGGCCAAAAAGTTCAAGAAAGTGCAGCATATATTTCTGACTTTACATGGGAAAAATTCTTAGAGCGGGCCGGAAGTTACCGTGCAAGTAAATCATTTTTAAGTACACTTATGGAGCATGGTCAAAGAACAGGCCTTTCAGCGCGTGGTATTGGTTTATTAGAAGGTAAGCATGTGGATTTAATCTCATGGTTTGAGGATATTTTGCTAGAAACACTAACCATTGCGCGACAAGAAAAAATATCACCTCTAGCCGATGTACCCTTGGTTTTGCTCACAGGTGGAAGCAGTGCTTGGCCCTTTGTGCGAGATATTGTGCAACAAACACTAGGCGAACGCACAAAATTATTATTTGGGGATGAACCCTATGCAGATATTGCCAAAGGGCTTGCTCAATATACCATGCTTGCTGAACATCTACGCGAAGGGCGCAAGGCCCTACAAGAAGCTTTGCCTAATTTTATGGAAGAACGCATTAGGCGCAAAGCCATACATAGAACATTAGAGCAAGGCTCAGAAAGTTTATTGCTTGAGCTTGGAGACTTTTTACGCCAAGTTATTTTATTACCAGAATTTAGACGTTACCGTGATCAAGGTGGCCCTGTTGTTAAGCTCATGGAAGGCATTGCCATTGCCATGCTTAAAGAAGAAAAACGTATTCGTCATTTGCTTGATGATGCCATGGCACGCATGGGTCGAAAAATTGTTGAAGCTTGCCGCGCTGAATTAAAAAACTGGTTTCGTGAACATGGCATACCCATTGTGCCTGAACGCTTAGAACAAACTTGGCTTGCCCTTGAGATGGATGATTTTATAACCCGCATGGCCGAAAAACTTGGAAAGTCAACCTTATCTCAAGATCGTAATGCCGCAGAGCTTGCCACCATGATTGCCGGACCAAGCCTAGCTGCCTTAGCCGCATCTGGTGCACCTCTCACAGCCATGACTGTTGGTATAAGTGGCCTTATTCTTATGAAGGTTTTTAATCTTGACCGATGGGTAGTTGAAAAAGTGCTCTATGTACCCATACCATCCATCTTGCGCAAACGCCTTTTTAGTGAGTCTCGTATTGAAAAACTATGCCAAGAACAAGTTAAAGCCTTTGGGGAAGATTTTAAGAAACAAATTTTAGATCAGTGGAAAAACTCCGAAGGCCGCGTTTTGGCCGAGGCTTCACGCGTTGCCAGTGAGGAAATCGATGCTCTAGATATATTAAATATCACATCAACTTAGTCAATCTGACCAAAGATATTTTGATGTTTTAATATATGCTCTCTGACCCTTGAGCTAAATTTAATAGCCCCTGGCTTAGATAGGTGATCTGGGTCATGAAAATCGCTAAATTCATATCCATTTTCATCCCCATAAAAATCTGAAAATAGGTTTGTGCGGGTTAGGTTTAATTTTTGTAACACCGTTGCATAGAAATCATCCATTGCTTGCTTAGAGTAGGCCTGATTATAAAAATGTAAGGTAGGTGTAGTAACCAAAAGTAACTGCACACCATTTTTATCAAGCATAGCTTTGATATTTTTTATGCTTTGCAATACTTCTGACTTAATCATTGGATTGCCGTGCCGCTTTGCTGTTTGCTCCCCATGATTCTTAAAACCTTGTGCATTGCCTATGGGAGCATCATAATCACCATAATTATCTATCTTAACAGTTAAAAAGTCAGCATAAATATCCTTGATACTGCGCATAAAACCAAGTGAAAACGTCCATGAAAAATTTTGCAAGAAATTTTTGTCAAAACTTTTATCTAATAATATGCCATCTGGAACTATATCCATAAAATGTTTATAATAATACTGCCTAAAATTGATAGATTCACCACCCATCTGCATAGCCAAACTAAATGGTGATAAACTAAGAATAACTACTCGTAAATTTGGCATTTTATCAATATATTTTTTAATAAATGCTTCATCATAGTTATACGTTTGATTTACATTGGATAAATTAAATGCGCGCTTGGATAGGGTTTGGGCTGAAAGCCCAAATAAACTATGCGACGAACCAAGCACAAGTATTTGTATATCATTAATATTGGCTAAAAAATTTTCATTTTTGACAGAGTAAATATTGCTATCATTGCGAATGCCATACTCTATCGGCAAGACTATGACCGCTAAAAGCATAAGACCCAGAATAAAACCAAGGCTAAAAAATTTAATTCTATATTCAAACACAGCACAAACCTATATTAAAATTGAAAGTATATAAATTCGGTATGTCGTTCGGGTACAAATACCATAAACAAACTAATGGCTAACAATATGCCGCAAAAAATATGCCTAATGGGTTTTGCGTTTGCATCATCAAGCATCTCTGTGGAGTTTTTGGCAAAAACCACCAAGGCACAACAACATAAAATAAAGCCAACAACTATACTAAAAGCATAAGGGAAGTTAGTACCTAACATAGCCTCTAAGGCAAATATCTTAAATTCTCCACTAAAACCAAAACCATTTACACCGCAAAGGCTAGCAAAGTAAAATTTTACTCGCTCAAAGCTAGTACATCTAAATACAATCCAAGCCAAATTCACAAAGCTTAAAGTAATGGCCCAAGCAATAATACTTGGCAATTTAAGTTTCAAAACTGAGGTCCATAGCCTATGTATTATAAGCGCTGCACCATGCATCGCTCCCCAAAGCACAAATGTCCAGGAAGCACCGTGCCATAAACCTCCAATTAAAAAGGTTATAAAAACATTGCGGCAAGTTGCAAAACTAGATCCCCTATTTCCTCCCAATGGAATATAAAGATAGTCGCGCAACCAGCGCGAAAGCGTCATATGCCATCTACGCCAAAAATCTTGTATATCTAAAGCCTTATATGGGGAATTAAAGTTTTGGGGTAGTTTTATATTAAAAAACAAAGCACAGCCCAAAGCCATATCCGTATAAGCAGAAAAATCAAAATAAAGTTGCAAACTATAAGCTACAGAACCAAGTAAGGCTTCAAGCATACTAAGTTTATCTACTGTATCAAAACAATAACCCACCAAGGGCGAAAGATTATCCGCAATTAAAACTTTCTTTGCTAAACCTATACTAAAGAGCTCTAAACCTTGAAAAAAATTAGCTGAATTAAAACCATGCACTTTGGAAAATTGAGGCATCATTTCCTTGTAATGCACAATGGGGCCTGCCACAAGCTGAGGGAAAAAACAGATAAAACAACAATAACTAGCAAAATTTTTTTCGGTGGGAATGTGTTTTTTTGTATAAATATCAGAAAGGTATGCTATTTGCTGAAAGGTAAAAAAACTAATCCCAATGGGTAGCAAAATATTTTGCACGGGAATTTGGCTTGAGAGCAAATCATTAAAACTTAAAATTATGAAATCCGTATATTTATAAAAAACCAACAAACCTATATTAAAACATAAACCACATAAAAATAATGCTTTTCTATGCACTGTAGCATGATAAATTCTTTGCCCTACAAAGTAATTTATAAAAATAGATGCAAGAATTATCCAAACATTTTCTGGCTTCCAATAGCCATAATAAAATAGTGATACTAGAAATAAAAAAGGAGCAACAAACCTACGGCCTTGAAAGTTTAGTATGAGATAATAAAAAATTACCGAGAATGGTAAGAATAAAAAAATAAACTCAAAAGAACTAAAAACCATAGATAGTCCTAAAATTATATCAATAAAGTCAACTAATTATCAGAAATCGTCCAAGATTGTTTAGTGTATTTTTTAAGCATTGCTTTGTCAACTAAAACCCCAATTCCTACTTCCTTGGGCACTGAAATAATGCCATGTTTAGACACAATGGCTGGTTTTATAATATCTTGTTCAAAATATCGTGCAGAGTCAGACAAATCCCCAGCCATGCAGGCCCATGGTAAGCCCGCCAATTGCACATGCAATATTTTAGAAATGCCACTTTCAAGCATGCTGCCAATAAAATATGGTATCTTATGAGCTTTACAAAAATCTATTACTTTAAGTACATAAAATAAACCACCTAAGCGACCAATCTTTATATTAATCATCTGCAAGATGTTAGCATCATAAGCCTTGTACATATCATCCAAACTAAGTAAGTTTTCATCATGGCAAAGCTTAAAGTTAAACTTTTTTAGTGCCTTGGCATATTCACTCACTGTATTTTTATTATAATGACTAATTGTCTTACCACCCATATCAAAAGCTTCCTCAATGCAAACCAAATTAAGCTCATTATAAAGCTCTAGTTTTTTAATATCGCTTGGGTTTAATGAAAATGAAGCATTGGCATCGGCTAGCATGGTAAGATCTGGAAAGGCTTGGCGAATTTTTTGAAGTTTCTTAAAACACGTGTTGTCATGGTTTGGAAAAATCTTAAATTTAATGCGATTACAACCATGCTCCACATGTAAGGCTACCTGACTTAATAAATCTGACAAGTGCATATCTCCAAGAGCAATGCCTACATCAATATTGTCCGATAATGGTTCACCAAAAAGCATTTCAATAATATTTTGCCCGCTTTTTTTAGCATATAAATCAAGCAAAGCGTTTTCTAGCCCAGCCAAAGCCATGGAAGGTGACAAGCCAAAAAAATTATGAATATCAAACGGATGATTAATTTTAGTTTTTAATAATTTAGGTATGTATTGATTTTTTAATGCTACAAGTGCACTGCTTAATGTTTCTGCAGTATAAAAAGGTTCTGTAAATGCTACAACTTCGCCATAGCCTTTATATCCACTATCATCTTTAACTTTTATTATGATAGTATCGCGCTGATTTAAAAGAGTTTTTGCAGTTTTAAAATTAAACTTCAATGGCAGTTGCAAATGAAATATTTCAACACTTTGTATCTGCAAGTTCAAACCTCACTAACTTTTTGAACCCAAATAATGTGACTTTAAAAAATTATGCACCAGTTCATAATATATTTCTGGCTGTTCTAAATGCACATTATGTCCGGCCCTTGAGATAGTTTTTACTATAATATCTTGAGGGGCTAGGTCTTTGGCCACACTAAGGTATTTTTCATCTAACGCACCACAAATATAGAGTTTTGGTAGGTTTAGCTTGAAAAAATCCTCAGCTATATATGGTAAATTACCTTGTCCAAGCATGCGCAAAGTATTAGCCAAGCATTGTGGAGTATTTTGCAATCTGCGACTTTTTATTTCTAACTTCACCTTGGTTGATAAGCTTTGTTGACTCTTAAAAAGCTCTAACTGAGACCAATATTGCTCAAAAAATTCTATGCTATTTTGCTCTATTATATTAGCCAGTTTTTCATCTTGCTTTTTACGTTCTTGTTTTTGGGCAGCATCTTCAATACCAAGAGAAGAACTTTCTAAAATTATGGCCCTAAGTTCATGCGCGTACTTTAAGGCATAGTGCATAGCCACACGTCCACCCAAGGAATATCCAAGTAAACTATACTGCTTATACTGGGTATTGTGCAAAGCAGCCTGCACAGTGTCATGAATTTTTTCGACTAGATAATCCATGGCATAGCATTCTAACTCTTGAGGCCTTGGTGATTTGCCATGCCCCATTAAGTCGATGCAGTACAAAGCATAGGCATGACAGTTTTTTTTCACTTGCTCATACAAAGTTTGCCATGTGCTTACATCTTCAGAAAAACCATGCAAGCAAATAATGGGGTCACCGCTACCTTTTGTAATATAGTTTAAGGCTATTGACATAATATTATAAAATTAAATGAGCTGTTGGCACTTTATGTGTAATGACTTGCTAGTTTGCATATGAATAGGCACTTCAATTATCTTTATGCCCGTAGAGTGCAAAGAATTTTCAAAAATAGTATTAAATTCTTCATAGGTACTAATTTGATAATGACTTAAATTATATAGCTTGGCGAGGGCTGAAAAATCTAAATTATGCGGTGTCAAAAAAAGATATTCAAAGTTTTGCAGCTTGGCTTGAGGTAAGTATTGAAAAATACCTCCACCTTTGTTGTTAAGCAATACAATAGTAAGGTCTATTTTATGAGTACACCCAACAAGTAAGCCACTCAAATCATGGAATAAAGCCAAGTCACCTGTAATTAGCACTGTGGGCTTTGTGACGTCATATTGTGCATTGTATTTATTAGAGTTTGTCTTCACTGCTGCAGCAATACCAAGAGCTGTTGAAATAGTCCCGTCTATACCATTAACCCCTCTATTGCCATAAAAATAAATATGTTGCTGTTTAGATTGCCAAAAATGATCCATATGCCTAATGGCCATGCTATTGGCAATTATTAACTGTAAACCTGCTTGGGAGTGATTATTTATATAGTTTGAAATAGTATCTTGCATTTCAATTATAATTCTACCTTCAAACATTTCACTGGCTTCCTTGGCCAGATTTAATCTAAGCCACATTTTTTGTTGCCAGTTTTGCCAAGTGTTAAGATAGATCTTGGCTTCATCAATGTTCTTCTGTGGTGCATCTTGCAAGATAGCTTTTGCAAAGCTCCACTCTGAAACTTGGATAATTTTTGAGGTATTTAAGGCAGGATTTATATATTCTGTACTGTTATTGAGTTGAAAAACCTCTGCTTGTTCATGGGTTTTCAAAAAGTTAAAAAAGCTCTTTGATACAGGGCTTTGACCAATTAACAAAATATAGTCGGCTTTTAACGCGCTAACAACTTGGTCTGACTTTAAAAAAGCATCATAAGAGGTTATTATGTTTTCATGTCCATAGGCTCTAAATTGGGATAAGGGGTCTGCCAAAATCGGAGCTTGTAATGCCTCAGCTAAAGATAACATGTCCTCATAATAAGCCCTATCTTCATGCACCTTAGCTGGCCCACACACAATAATGCCTTTTTTGCCCAAGCAATGAGTCATAAAATAATCAACAAAATTTTTATTTTCCACCACACCTGCCATAAAGGTAAAGGGCTTTTTTGCTCTTGCAAGACTAAAGTCAAGTTTATCCATTAATGGCAAAAGTGGTTCACGTAATGGCACATTAATATGCACAGCTGCGCAAGGGCTTGTGTGGGTCTGCACATAGGCTTTTTGCATAACCAAGCGCGCATACTTAGCTTGTGCCTTATCAGCATCACTGCTTATGGAAATTTCTTCATAATATTTCACAAAATTAGCGAAAATATTGTTTTGATTGACAGTTTGTGGTGCACCTACATTTTGTAGCTCTGGAGGGCGATCGGCAGTTAAGATAATAAGCGGTATTTTAGAATGTTTTGCTTCCATAATAGCTGGCAAATAATGTCCGCAAGCTGAGCCAGAAGTACAAACAAGCACCACTGCCCTACTTTTTGCCTTAGCCATACCAAGAGCAAAAAAAGCAGCAGAGCGTTCATCAATATCCATGTAAATATTAAAGCTATGCTCACAAAATAATACGGCTAGGGGAGTGGAACGTGCACCAGGACTTAGGACAATATCCTCTATACCAAGTTCATATAATTCATCAACAACTTGTGCTATATGACTATTCATTACATCCCCAGCAAAAGTATAATACTTATAGTGCTTCAATTATGGTTTTAAGCTTGATATCAATTTCTTCAAACTCTTCATCACAATCAGATTGAGCCACAATACCACAGCCAGCATAGGCACTAAGTAAATTATCTTGAATGGTTGCTGAGCGAATTGCCACAATGAAAAAACCATTTCCCAAAGCGTCCACAACACCTAGGGGTGCTCCAAAATACCCACGAGTGAAGGATTCATACTTTTTTATAAATGATAAGACTTTATCCTTTGGACTTCCTCCCAGTGCAGGTGTTGGGTGTAACTCACTGACCCAATTGAGAATACTTAAATTTTCATGTGTATCATTTTTTTTATGCTCATCAGCACAAATATCTGTTTTAATATGCAAAACATTTTTTAATTCTAAAATATGACTAGTACCTATATGAATGTTTTTACCCAATTTTTGCATACTTTGCGCTATGGCATTAATAACAATATTATGCTCATAGATATTTTTTTTATCGTTCAAAAAGCTCTGCCCTTGAGCTATGACATCTTCTGCTGTTTTTTTAATTGTTCCAGCAAGGGCATAACTTTTCATTTTTGATCCAGTTTTTTCAATAAGCAACTCAGGACTAGCCCCAAAGAAAATTGAACCATTTTCCTCATGAGCAAAAATATATGAATTAATATTGGCCTCAAATAAATTTAAGATGATGCTTGTAAAGTTAAAACCATCTACACTTTGAAAGTTAATCTTTCTGGACGCCACAACTTTTTCAAATTTCTTGGCTTCAATATTTAATTGTATATTATCAAACAACTGCTTCCAGCTGTCATAACTGTCATCTTGGCGAATTATATTATGTTTTTTACGTTTAAACAAACTTGGTACGTCACCTGTTTCACTATTACTTTTAGCATCTGTCATAAAGGCCTTGAGTAAATCGGAGACAGAAAGCACATCTATAGGCATAAAGTTTTCAAAGGAATTGTGTGTTATTTTACCATTTTCAATAACACAATAATACTTAAAAGCTTTGGCACAGCTTTTAACATTATCTGCAAAAAATTTCATGGGATATAGAGTAAATGTGGCATTTGTAAAATCATCTACAGCCTCTACTCCCAAGATAAATTTTTTTGTGTAAGGGTTATAAATAAAAAACTTATCCTCACCACTATAATATAGCCAGTAGTTTAAAATAAGCTCTAAGGCTTGCATATTTTGCGCGGGTAATTTTTGCATATTAATGTTCCATGAAACCCTGCATATTAAATTTGCAATGGGCTCTAGCAATGAACTGAAAGCTAACTATCTTATTATTAAGCAATTTGTCAAGCTATGTAGCTATTCTAAAAGTAAATCTAAAACCACAATGCAAGCTTTGCTTACAAAAACTTAATGCAGTAAATTTTTTATGTTATGTATTATATGATTTTTTACATGTTTCACATTTTATAAATTTGATTCAGATATATAAAGTATATTTAATAAATTATTTTTTTTATATATTATAAACAAAAAATCTTTTGTATAGCATTCATTTTTATCTTGTATCATCATTTATCCATCTTATAAATTACATTTTTACTTACTCAGACTCTACTACGTAGAAACTGACTATTTTACATCAAAATTTTCACCTTTTTTGCCTTTAACATCCAATAATAAAACATAAAATCATGTGATGTGCTTCAGTCTTACGCCATTTTAATTTTTTGGCATGTTGCTTGTGCGGGTCAAGTTGCAAAACTTACCCCCTTTATTAATCACAACAACAAAGGAGGTCATCATGGGATTTGGAGGAGGATATGAAGCACCAAAGGCACCTGAATATGTGCCACCACAAAAACCATCTACCCCAAAGCCAGCCACCGAGGCTGCCACCGCTGCTAGAGATGCCCAAAAAGAAAAAGCTGCCAAAGCATCTGGCATTCAAGCAAGCATTTTAACAAGCCCGCTACAAAACCAGCAGGCAAAACAACAAAAAACCCTTCTTGGGCAATAGGGTAAATCTATGCACCACGAAAGTTATCATTGGCTAAGTCATCGCTTTTCGCGCTTATTGGAAGTGCGCCAAAGCTACGAACCAGCCTGGCAAGACCTTGCAGATCACTTTTTACCCACACGCTATAAGGACGTTGGAAAAAATCCTGACGCATGGCGTAAAATGCCTATTCTTAATGATAAATTGGTAGATTCAACCGGTATCTTAGCCATGCGCACTCTTGCTTCCGGATTACAAGGTGGCATGACATCGCCAGCTCGTCCGTGGTTTCAATTAAGTCTTACTGACCAAGAATTAAGTCAGAATAAAAATGTTAAAGAGTGGCTTGACCAAGTAACAAAACTAATGCGCAAGCTCTTTAATGGTTCTAACTTCTACAACGCCGTACATACTCTTTATGGTGAGCTTGGCACATTTGGCACAGGTTTTATACTTGAACTAGCTGATTTTGAAAATGGATTTAGGTTCATACCATTTTGTGCTGGGGAATATTGTTTAGACACTAACGATAAACAAAGAGTTGACGTAGTGTTTAGGCGTTTTCAAATGACGGCGCGCCAACTTATCATGCGTTTTGGAATTGAGAATCTACCAAGTTATGTCAGCCACAACAAAGCCAAGGTTGACGATGCCTACTTGGTAGTGCATGCCATTTTCCCGCGTAATACAAAGCATCTTGACCAAAGTATAGCACAGCATATGCCCTTTGCCTCTGTTTACTGGCTTGAAGGTCTAAGTGGTGCTTCACGCGATAATGCAAAACCCTTGCACATTTTGTCGGAGTCGGGATTTTCAGAATTCCCTGGTTTTGGGGTGCGTTGGGATGTGATAGGTAATGATGTTTATGGACGCTCTCCGGCTATGGATGTTTTGCCAGATTGCAGAATGCTACAACAAATGGGCATTACAACCCTAAAGGCTATTCATAAGTCTGTGGATCCCCCAACGGCCGTTTCTGCAAGCCTTAAGTCTGTTGGCTTAGATTTGACTCCTGGTGGAATTAACTATGTGGAGGCAGCTCCAGGTCAAAGCCCACAAGCTGCCACGCCAATTATGGAAATACGTCCAGACATTCAAGCTGCGCGTACCGCAATCCAAGATGTGCAAAAGCAAATTCAGCAAGGTTTGTATAATGACCTCTTTCGTCTTTTGCTCAATTCTGAAAGCTCTAAAACCACGGCCAAAGAAGTAGCTGTACGTGAAGAAGAAAAGCTTATTCTTATTGGCCCAGTACTTGATCGCTTGCATAATGAATTTTTTATTCCCCTAATCAACCGTACTGCAAAACTCATGTGGCGACAGGGTATGCTTCCCCCTATGCCTCAAGAGTTGGCGGGGCAAGACGTAAAGGTAGAGTTTGTAAGCCTCTTAGCTCAGGCTCAAAAAATGGTTGCTACCAGTGCCGTGGATAAGCTCATGGACTTTGTAAAAACTACATCAACTATTAAGGACAATATTGTTGATGCCATCAATGTTGATCGTGCTGTGGATGAATATGCTGATTATTTGGGTGTTTCGCCAAGTATTTTACGTTCGCAAACTGAACGCGAGGAAATCCGCCAAAGCCGAGAACAGGCCCAAGCAGCAAGTGAACAGACTAAAACCAATTTAGAAACTCAGCAAAAAAGCATTGAGGCCATTAAGGACATTAGCGATGTGGCAGAGACTTTAAGCAAAACTGAACTTAGCAAAAGTTCTGCTTTAGGGGCCATGCTTAGCATGGGAGGAACTTAATGCAAGATAATATTTTCAAGAGCATAAGTGGCAATGACCACGGTCAAGAGCAAGCAAGACAAAGCTTTAATCGTCACATGCGTGAGGCTGTTCGCCAACTTATGCAACGCAAAGAAGGTAGAATTTTTTTGCGCTGGCTAGGAACAGGGCCATCAGCCCAAAGCATTTTACAATTAATTATGGATTATGAGGAGGAAAAAAATGTCTGATACCGTGGACACTGCACAAAGTATATCTAGCAGCATCATAGCAAGTGAAAGCCAGGCTGACACGCCTCAGGAGTATGAGCTGGACATACCTAAGGACATGAACTTTAGCGATGCTGAACGCACACACTTAAATACTGTGGCTAAGGAGCTAGGGCTTGATAATAACGGTGCAACCAAGCTTTTGGAAATAACCAAACGCAATCAGCAAGAGCAAATACACTCTCACAATGAGCTTATGAGTTCATGGAAGGATGAAATCCTTAAAGATAAGCATATGGGTGGGTCAGCTTTTGAAAGTACTGTGGCTTATGCCAAGGCAGGTTTAGCTAAGTTTGATCCAGAAAATCAGCTTTTTCAACTCTTAGAGCAAACAGGCTATGGCAACAATCCCCATGTAATCCGCTTTTTAGCAGCCATTGGACGTAGTCATGCTGAGGATAAGGTGGTGCTTGGTAGCCCAAGTCGTACTGAGGCCCCACGCCATGAACGTCTATATGGTAAATACAATAACCTTTAATAGTTAGGAGGGCCTTCCATGGCTAAAAAAACATTGGGCCTTGTGGCAACACTGGCAGAATTACGCGATTACCATAGGGGTGAACCAGCAGGCTCTATTATAGAGCTTATGAACGAAACTAACGACATCTTAGATGACGTTCAATTTATGGAGTCCAATCAATCCGATGGACACTTAACCCGCATCCGCACAGGGTTACCAGAAGTTTACTGGCGCAGGCTCTATCAGGGTATTCCCTACAGTAAAAGTCAATGGACACAAGTTAAGGAACCGTGCTCCATGATGGAAAGCCGTATGATGATTGATGAGGCTGAATCTAAGCTTTATGGTGGCAATGCTTCTAAGTTTATTGATGGCGAGAGCGTTGCCTTTGCTGAGGCCATGCGTCAAAAGGCTGCACGGACATTATTTTATGGTAACTCTGATGTAAACCCCGATGAATTTAAGGGACTTTCCCTGCGCTATCCTGCAAAGGATGCACCAAACGTAATTGATGCCGGTGGCACTGATGATGATTGCACATCGGCTTGGATTATTTCTTGGGGTGAGCGCAGTATTCATGGCATTTACCCCAAGGGCAGTACAGGTGGGCTTGAACATAAAGACCTTGGCATACAAACTGTTGAGGACTCTGAAGGTCGTCACTATGAAGCCATTGTTAATCGCTATCAATGGAGTCTTGGACTAGCTTTGCGTGACTGGAGGTCTTGTGTGCGCATTGCAAATATACCTGTGGCATCTCTTACAAAACGCAAAGGTCAAACTGGTTTTGTGGATTTGCAACAGCTCTTTATTTCAGCCAAAAACAAAATGCCTGAAGTCATGCGCCAAAAGGCCATTTGGTATGCCAATGAAGAACTCATGGCTGCCATAGAATTACAAAGCACTGATGCTGGCAACGTTCACTTGGTTTATGGTGAAGCCTTTAAATCTGATGGCATGCCATTAATTTTTGGTCGTCCTGTGCGTCAATGTGATGCCATTACATCCAGCGAAAGTAGTATATAGTCATCTTTATATAAGGAGAATATATGATTATTGATAGCAATTTAATTTTATTTGAAGGTACGGTTAAATCCGGCACAGGTGATGCCATTGCCTTAAATTCATTACAAATTCCTGGCAAGGCTGAACCTATCAATATCACAACTAAATTTACAGAAGATCTTGCTGGTGCAACTGCTGTCACCCTTACTCTTGAGCAATCAGATAGTGAAGATGGAACATATACTACCGTAAGTGGTGCATCTTTGAGCATTACGGCGGCTGATTTTGTAGTTGGTAAGCGCGTTGGCTGGCGTTTTATTCCTCGTACAGTAATTAGCCCTTGGTTACGACTCAAAGTAACTGTTACTGGCACACCCACTGCTGGCAAACTATTTTGTGCCATTAGTGGCTATGATGACGAGCCATACGAATCAGGACAATATATTAACAAGGGTATTGTAGAAGGTTAAATAATACACCAAGTCCCTGTAGCATTGTGACAAATGCTACAGGGCAAGGAGTTATATTAATGATTTCAAAGCTTGGTATATGGAATATGGCCCTTGGTTTTATTGGTACTCGCACCATAGCTTCCGAGAGCGAAAAGACATTAGAGGCTGTACAATGCGGTATTTATTGGGATAGTGCCAGACGCGGAGCCTTACGCGATTACCCTTGGGGGTTTGCCCAACGCAGAGCCTGGCTTGCCAATGTAAAGCTTCCTAATGAGTATGCCCACCAATATGCATACGCCTACGCTGTTCCCGATGATATGTTGCATGCCTTGCGTATTTATCCATCTGGTAGAGACCTCAACGATGTAGACTGTGGGCGATTTATCATAGTTTATAATGCAGAAAGCAAACAACCAATTATATTGACAAATACCGAACAAGCACTGCTCTCTTACACCGCTGACATTGAAGATTCCAGTATTTTTGATGATCTTTTTGCTTATATGCTTGCTAGAAAACTGGCAGCATTAATAGCTGTTGCATTACTCAAAAATAATACCGCAAAGGTGCAAGAACTTGAGCAGTTGTACCGTGCTGCCATACCTAATGCCATACAAGCTAGTGCACGTGAAGGCTTTGAACAAGTTAATTCTGATCCATGGATTTTAGCAAGGGGGGCTTTATGATTGCATCACATAATTCAAAAGCCATTTTTGAAGGCAATAACATTGCCACTGAATTTCCATTTACTTTTAAGGTTTGGGACGTCTCACAGCTACTTGTAGAAGTAACCTACCCCGATGAACTTACTGTAACGGTAACAAGCTGGACAGGAAGTATCACAAGTAACGGTGGTTCTATTACATACTTACATGAGGGTGCACCATTGCCCATTGGCTACAAGTTAGCCATATTACGCAACATGCCTTTTAAGCAAGAGGTGGATTTAATTTCTGGGGCGCGCTTTGACCCCCAAGTCATTGAAGACGCCCTAGATAAAGCCACAGCGGAGCGACAACAATTAAAAGAACATGTTGACCGCGCTGTTACCATTGCAGCTTCTCTTGCAGGTGAGAATAAATATGAGTTATCTGAAGAAGTTTTCACTGCTGCCAATGAAGCTAAACATGCGGCACAACAAGCAGAGACAGCAGCAAGCACTGCTGTAGAGCGTGCAGACCAAATTCAAAACCTTAGTATCGCAACCCAACTTTCACCTGATGATAATGTTAGTGGTGATTATGACGTAAATACGGGCATGCTAACTTTATATGTGCCTAAGGGTGATACAGGTAATACAGGTGAGCAAGGCCCGACTGGTGCACAAGGCCCGCGCGGCGAACAGGGTTTGCAAGGTGAGCAAGGCTTGCAAGGTGAACAAGGCCCTGCTGGTCCGGCCGGAACTGCACCAACTATTGATGTTATTAGCTGTGGTGGGGCATTACAAACGCAAATTAGCATTATCAACAGTGGTGATGCTAGCGGAATTTAAGGAGTATCTATGCCATTATTTCAAATACAACACCGTGTAGACACTGAAGCCAATTGGACATCAGTAAACCCAGTGCTGCTTAAAGGTGAAATTGGCTTAGCTATTAAAGCCGATAATTCATTTGGCTTTAAGTTTGGTAATGGAGAACTAAACTGGAGTAACTTACCCTATGCTTCTGGTGCTCAAGGTGGTGTGGGCCCACAAGGAACTGAAGGACCACAAGGACCACAAGGACTAGAAGGACCACAAGGACCACAAGGAATTGAAGGGCCACAAGGACCACAGGGAGAAACTCCACCACTGTCAAATGCAATAAACAGCACATCTACTACAACTGCAGCAAGCTCCCTTGCTGTAAAAACTCTAAATGACACTAAAGCATCTACTGCTTTAGATAATCTTACAGTAGATGGAAAAAGTACAGCATCACTCCTAGCCATGCCAGACTATAGTAGGTGGCATAGTATAGGTAGCGGTCCTTGGACTGCTACCCATAGCGGTTATGTGTGGATAGTTATTAATTTAAATACAGCAGGGCATTTTATAGAAGCAAGTATTAATGGTAATGCTTTAATGGCCATACAGAATATGGGTGCAGGCGTCTCAGCATTACCACTAATACCCATTAAAAAAGGCGATATTATTTCTAATAAAGTGATATTTGGAGAGGCTGTTTATCCCAACCATGTTACTATGCGTTTTGCGCCTTGTGAAGGAGAAGAGTAATGTTAAAACATGTAAAAGGCTTAAACAGTGATGGTTATTACGACTCTGTTTTTGAAGGTACAGACACAGCATGGGCTATTAACCAAGGTTTTGTAGAAATCGAAGTTGAAGTGGTAAATG
>CAYJDF010000016.1:0-29817 GCA_964368845.1 uncultured Desulfovibrionaceae bacterium | reverse complement strand
AGCCGAGACCAGAGCGTACTGTCGGGACCTCCGTCCAAAAGAACCTCCAAGTTAAAGTTAATAAATTTGTCACTAGTCTTAGACTTAGTGACTTGTTGCTTAACAATAATTTGTTAGCTTATAAAAATCAATACACAGAAAAAAAAAATTATATCTTTTATAAAAAAATTTTGGCAGATGAGTTTTTAATATGCAATAACGAAGCATTATATCTTTATTACAATAAATATATATAGCATATTAAATGCTGTCTTTTTGATTTTGTTTTATATTCCAGTGTAGTATAGTCGGTGCAAGAGGGGCAATGCAGCCATTTTCATCATTGGGAAACCAAACAATTTCGTTTTTTCCTTCGTTTATATTAGCCCAAGTAACAAAGCGAAAACCAATTTGCCATGATCTTTCTTTTTTGAGGTAACGTTCTGAAATTACATAGCATGTAGCTAAGATAGAAAGCTGCTTTTTTTCGCTATGCTCTGTGTTTATGAGTAATAGGCAAAGCATTTGCTCACCTAGTTTAACTTTTTTACTATGCTCATCTTCATCATAGCTTTGGCGAAAAAGTAAACGCATGCCACCAGCAGAAATATTTTGCAATCTTATAATACTATCTTGGCGGGGATTGTAAGTAAATGTGGGTTTGCTTAAATTTTTCTTGTTGTTGGGTAAGGGTTCACTTGGTCCAAGTTGCCATAGGCCTATGCCTTGGATGCTACCGCTTGGTGGTACACAGCGTAGGGATTTGCGTTTTTGTCCAGACTCAATGTGGGTTGGAATGCTAAAAACTGCATTAGTAAAATCTTTGCGCCTTGATGTGTTTAGGCAAGTACTATTGAAGTGAAAAAAAGCAACTTTCTTGCTTTGCATAATTTGAAAAAAAATTCGACAATGGCAATGTTTTAATTGTTGTGCTGCAAAAGTTTCAATTAATTCAATATTAATCTGGTTGTTGCCAGAAATAGAACAAACACCCTCACAAGATGTTCCTTCAAGGTCACCACTTAAAACTTCAATGCGAAATTTACTGCGCTGAGTTATGGACTTATTTATAAGTTCGGCAATGAGGCGTTTTTTACGTGCATTATGGCGGTAGTGAAATATTTTTTTACTACCAAGGGGAATAATCCAGTACAAAAATATGGCTAGCCCGATACAGGTGGTAAAAAATAAAAGAACATGGCTTAACTGCATAATATTATGTTAAATTTTGTAGTTGAGTTTTTCGTAAGTGAATTTCAAGGCAATTTAAGGCTGCTGGGGTAACTCCAGATATGCGCCCAGCTTGACCAAAGGTATGTGGTTTTAATGTATTAAGTTTTTCTATTACTTCAATGGAAAGCCCCGCCACATTGGTATAGTCTAGGTCTTGAGGTAATGGCATACTTTCTAGGCGAGAAGCGCGCTGTACTAATTGTTCTTGTCTTTGTAAATATCCAGCATATTTTATTAAGGTTTGACTTTCTTCTTGTACTTCAGAGTCAAAAGTATCAATACTTGGGCAGAGTTTTTTTAGGTGTTCTAAATTAAGAGCTGGACGGCGCAAAAGTTCGGCCAAGGTCATGGACTTGTCACTAGAGTTTTCTTGAAGTGAAACTAATAGCTCATTAAGCTTTGTATCGGCTGCTTGGCGTGTATTTTGTAAAATATTATTCAACTTTTCCACATTGGCATATTTTTCTTCAAATTTTTCCCATTGTCCAACATGTAGTAGGCCAAGCTCGTACCCTTTGCTTGTTAGGCGACGGTCAGCATTATTTTCGCGCAGTAACAAGCGATATTCAGCACGAGATGTAAACATACGATATGGCTCAAGTGTACCAAGAGTAATTAAATCATCTATAAGAACAGCCATATAGGCTTGTTCACGCCCCAAAATAAAGGCCGAACGCTCACGTAGCTCATTGGAAATATTAATGGCAGCCCAAAGTCCTTGGGCGGCGGCTTCTTCATAGCCCGATGTGCCATTGATTTGCCCTGCATGCCAAAGTCCTGGTATTTTGCGTGTTTCTAGGGTTGGTTTTAACTGTACAGGGTTTACATAATCATATTCAATGGCATAACCTGGGCGTAGCATATGAGCATGCTCAAGACCAGGAATTGTAGCTAACAGTTTTAATTGTATATCTAAAGGTAGGGAAGTTGAAATGCCGTTCATATAGCACTCTGGACTGTGCAGCCCTTCTGGCTCAACAAATATTTGATGCCTATGGCGGTCGGGAAAACGTGCAATTTTATCTTCAATGGATGGACAATAACGTGCCCCTGTGCCTTGGATAACCCCTGTAAAAAGGGGTGAGCGGTCAAAACCAGAGCGTATAATATCGTGAGTTTGCTCATTGGTCCACGTAATATAGCAAGATACTTGCTCAAGATGCGGACCTGGCCCATGAAAGCTAAACCTTGGGCATGGCATTTGTGCTGCTTGCTCTTCCATGCGCGAAAAATCAATGCTAGATTTTAATATGCGTGGTGGTGTACCGGTTTTTAGGCGTCCAGTTTCAAGTCCCAAGTCGCGCAAACTTTGCGAAAGGTGCATGCTCGGCGCATCACCCATGCGTCCGGCTGAGGTGGACATAGGGCCAATATGAATGCGCCCACTTAAAAAAGTACCTGTGGTTAGGAGGGTATGTCTGGCCTTAAATGTCAAGCCTTGAGCTGTACGCACACCGCAAAGGCGTTCTCCCTCAGTTATAAGGCCTTCCACATTATCTTGCCAAATTCTAAGTCTTGGTTCAGCAAAAAGGCTTTGCTTAACCACATTCATATAGGCTTCGCGGTCCATTTGAGCTCGCGTAGCGCGTACAGCTGGGCCTTTACTAGTATTTAGGGTGCGAAATTGAATGCCAGCCGCATCAGCCCATAGACCCATCATCCCGCCTAAAGCATCAATCTCGCGCACCATATGCCCTTTAGCTAGGCCGCCAATGGCTGGATTGCAAGACAAATGCCCTATACGATCAATATTTCCGGTAATGAGTAGGGTATTATGTCCAAGGCGTGCCAAAGCCATGGCTGCTTCACAACCAGCATGGCCTGCACCTACCACAATGACATCAAAAATTGTACTCATAGGCATTTTTTAGCAATAAAAGCTCGGCACGTAAATGCGTAATAATACCAAGAGACTTTAAAAAGCCCACCACTGGGTTAAAACGGCACAAACGGCGGTAACAGCTATAGTTAAAACAAAAGCGTAAGCCATAACAGTGCTGGCAGCTTCAGGTTTATCAATGGAAGCAGCTGCACTGAGCACCTTGGAAGGGGATATGGCTCCTGCAAGACCTCCACCAATGCCGTTGGATGCGGATAAAACCAATGGAGATGCGCCCATGGCTTCGGCTGCTGCTACTTGTAGTTTGGTAAGCATGGCTACAGATGATGAAGCAGACCCACCAATAAACCCTGCTATAAGGCCCAAGAATGGTGTTGCCATGGGGTAGGCTGTACCAAAAAGAGCTGTAGCTTGGTTGGCTAGGAGTAAAATCATATTATTTTCTGGTACAACTTCCCAGCTAACAAGTTTACCAGAGTGGTTCATTACATAGGCAATACAAAAATAAATGGCCGTTGCAAATACTGGACGCCAGCCACGACCCAAGGCTTTTGCAAAAATAGGCCCTACAGTCTTGGTATTAACCTTAAGCAATGGTAAGCAGCAAATTGTACTTACAAATACCCAAAAATAAGCTTGCCAAAAAATACGTAACCTTTCGGGGCTTCCGGGGATTAAATCAATAGGCATGGCCCATTCTTTAAATACTATATTAAAGAATGGTAGACTTGGTGTATTTAAGATTAGTGATATCACAAGTAGTAAAAGCCAAGGTGAAGCTGCTTGTAAGAGGCTAAATTTTTCTACTGCCTGTATGTCTTTAGGCGTCATGGCACTGTTGTCTTGGAGTTTACCACCACGCACTTTGACATAGCATAGTAATATAAGCACAACACCAGCCCCAGCTACTACGGCAGTAACAGTTAGCAAACCAATTTGTGCAAGACCAATAGCCATAAGTCCTGAACAAAGACCAGTTATGACAGCAGGCCAAAAACCACGTATTACAAGAGCAAATCCACCAGCAATATGAAGACATAGTAGAGCAACACCTGTTGAAACGGCAGGCATAAAGGCAGCAAGGCTAATGCCTGTTTCCACAAGGTCTTGTCCGGCAAAGGTAGCTAAAACAACTGCGGGAATACCCAAGAGCGCGTACATACAAAAGGCCAAATATCCTAAGCAAGGCAATAAAATTGATGCTTTTAGTGAATAGCCAAGAGCCATCAAAATGGGTGGGAATATAGCCATGGAAGCAGCCCCAAGGCCAGTTAGTAAAGTACCAATCCCCACATTGATTAGTAATACTTGCACTGCTTTATCACCAGGGCTTAATGTCTTTATGAGGGCAATAATACGCCCCAATGCTCCACTTTCACCCATGACAGTAACTTGTAAGATACTAGCCGCAATAACTAAGCCCACCGGTAACGAACCAAGTATTCCAGCTAAAAGTAATTCTGGTAAAATTTGTGGTGCGGTATCAAAGTAAAATACTGCTAAAATCAAAGTTAGAGCTAAACCCAAAAGGCCAGCATTATCTGCAGACATTTTGAAAATAATCAATAAAATTAGTACTAAAAGTAATGGTGATAGAGCTAATAATGCGGATAAAAACATAACCTTGTCTTTTGTTATAAGTGTGCGTATAAGTGCCCTTGGGCGATATTTGTCAAAGAGGGTCTTATGACAAAAAATCTTTGAAAATGCAAGTATTTTGCTCAATGTATATTTATCACTTTAAAAATTTTGAGGCAATAACTATATGGAAATAATAATGTTTTTGGTAGATTTTATTCTAAATATTGATAAGCATCTTTTTGAACTAGTAGCCAATTATGGCCTTTGGGTATATGCCATATTATTTTTAATTGTTTTTTGTGAAACTGGTCTTGTGGTAACTCCATTTTTACCCGGTGACTCATTATTATTTGCCACTGGAGTAGTTGCCGGTGCAGGCCTTATTGGTTATGTGGAGTCTATGGCAGTATTATTAGCTGCTGGTATTATTGGTGATGCTGTGAATTATAATATTGGTAGATATGTGGGCCCTACCATATTTAAGAAAGAAACACGCTTTATTAAGATGTCGCATTTAATGGCGGCCCAAGAATTTTATGAAAGACATGGTGGTAAAGCCATTGTGCTTGCACGCTTTATCCCCATTGTACGTACATTTGCCCCATTTGTAGCTGGTATTGCAAAAATGCGTTTATCTTCTTTTGCATTTTATAATATTACAGGTTGTATTGTGTGGGTGGGATCACTGGTAAGTATTGGTTATTTTCTTGGTAATACTCCCTTTGCACGTAAGAATTTTAGCTTGATAATCTATGCAATTATTGTAATTTCTGTACTGCCCATTGTTGTCGAAGGTGTTAAAGCTTATTTGAAAAAACGTAAAGCTAAAGAACAGTAATGTTAGCGTTTATACATGCCATTGATTTAAAATTTATCTTTTTTATTCCTGCCCAACGGGTGTCACGAAGTAGCATAGCCGTTAGGTGAGTTAAGTGAACCTTACGGATACAAAGAGTAGAGATGAAGTTATGTTAGCGTACATATTTTGAAGGCCACGCGTCTAGACGCAAGATAGCCCTTTGTTTTTTAGTTTGTGCTGTAATTGCTGTTTCATATTCAGCCTAAGACCGCACATACTTTATCAATATATCTAATAACTCACTAATGGTAATGATTCATTCAAAGACCATAGTATTTAAGATAATATGGGGCAGCTCTGTTACCAATAGAGCTGCCCCATATTTTTATAAGATTTAAGGAACTACAGTTATTTCGTAAGCATTTTCTGGTTTAAGATATTTTTGGGCAAGTTTTTGCAAATCTTCAGCATTTAGTTTTTGGGCTTCTTCAATACTATTCTTCTTAAAATCAAGATCTTTATTTAACGTAGTAAGTAAAGCCGCCTCCGCACTACGGCTACCTAAGCGTTGGCGTTCACGGTAATAATCCCCTTGCATCTGGTTTTTAGCACTTTGGATGCTTTCTTCGGGTAGAGCTTTTTCATGAATTGATTTAATAACATCCATAAAGCCTTTTCTAGCTTGATCTACCTTTTGCGGTTCTGTCCCAATATAAAAGAATGTATAACCAGCCTTGGGTGATAGTCGGTTTTGCGCAGTTACGGTGTAACCAAGACCCTGCTTATCTCTAAGTTCACTAAAGAGTATGCCACTTTGGCCGCTAAGGGCATTTTGTAGCAGAGATAAACCAGGTGCATCTTGGTGGTCCAAAGGCACTGTGGGAAATGCCATAATAAGATGAGCTTGGTCGCGTTCTGGTAGCACAATTTCTTGCTTAGCTTTTTTATCCCATGTGGGACTTGCTAGAACAATGGGCTTAGCCTTGGGTATAGGCAGGGTTTTGGCAAAGGCCAAAACAGTGTCTGGGTCAAAGTCGCCAGCTACGGAAAGTACCCAAGGCTGCTCAACTTGCTTGGTCCAAAAGTCTAAAACCATTTGACGGGTATAATTTTTAACATTTTCTTTTTCACCCAGTGATTTATATGAATATGGATGCTGGCTTGAGAAAAGTAGGCCAGGTAATTGCGAAAATGCAAGACCTAATGCTTGGTCATCGCGCGATACTATATCGGCAATTTGATCTTCTTTTTCGCGTGCAACTTCTTCTTCACGAAAAGCTGGTTCACTAAGAACTTTGCTAAAAAGGCTAAATAAATCAGCATTAAATCGTGTAGGTTCGCGCATGGAAAGACCAAAAACCTGCTTGCCAGAAAAGGCACTAATGCTTGCAGCTCGTTCAGCAAAATAAGTTTCCATTTGTTGTGCGTCTAGCTCCTTTGTACCAGCAGTAAGGGTGCGCGCAGCAAGTGCAGCTAAGCCTTGTTCCTTAGCAGATGTAAGGCTTTCTCCACCTGTAAAATAAAGGTCAAGGGCTGTATAAGGTAGGGTAGTATCTGGAATAAGTACAACTTTGCGTCCATTACCGAGATCAACTGTGCGTATTTTTTTGTCTTTTAGTGTTTTATCGCTTTTTGCAATGTTCTTTGGCGCAGGCCAAAGTTCGCTTAATACTGGTTTTAAATCTGGTACTTTAGCATCCTTAGGGGCAAGTAGTGACACGTTAAAGCGTTGTGGGACTAACCACGTATCAAGGGCAGTTTGTAACTGTGCTTGGGTCACATTATTCAGCTCGGTAAGGATATTTTTTTCACCTTGTTCACCATCAAGAAATAATTCCAATTGGCCGCGCCAAGATGCTAAACCGGAAAGAGTTTCCTTAGCTCTATGAATGCTATCTTCCATTTGTAATTTAGCGCGAGCAATATCTTTTTCAGAAAAAGCCTTAGCATTGATGCTTGCCATATCGGCTATAAATTCCTTCCAAAAAGGTTCAACCTTTTCTGCATCAAGTTGAATACTAAAATAAAGCATACCAAGGCGTTCAAAACCATAGTTTCCAACATATATTTCGTCAACTAACTTCTTTTCATATTTATACTTTTTGTAAAGATATGATGTGGCATCACCACCAAGCACAAAGGCCAAAACATCTAGGGCAGAAGAACGAACATCACCATTACCAGGTACTGGTAAAGCCATGCCTAAAAAGACTTTATTCCAAGGGCCATATTGCACATTAACACTGGCATTATTGATGTTTTGCGCGTCAAGATAGCTAACAGGTGTAATTGTAGAGCTATTTTTTAATTTACCAAAAACTTTTTTGGCTTCCGTAAGGACTTCATCGGCATTGATGTCTCCTACAACCACAAGAAGCATATTTTGAGGTTGGTAGTATTTGGCAATATAATTGCGCATACTTTCGGGGGTAACAGCTTTAATTGTTTCTTCAAAGCCAATAATGGGATGCGAATATGGCGTGCCATCAAGGGCATTTTTTTGTAACTCTTTAAACACCCGTGAGCTTGGATTATCTAGACTACGTTGTAATTCTGCTAGAATAACTTGCTTTTCTGACTCAAGTTCCTTGGCGTCAAGAGTGGGATGAAAGGCCATATCTTTGGCAACATCTAGCCCCAAAGCCCAATGTTTTGAAGGAAGATCTGTTAAATAAACTGTATAGTCAAAGCTTGTGGCTGCATTTAAATATCCACCCGCTGCCTCAATATCTTTGGCCACTGCGCCAAGGGGGCGTTTATCTGTGCCCTTAAAAACCATATGTTCAAGCACATGGCTAATACCAGCATCTGCTGGAGTTTCATAGGCAGAACCTGCTCGCACATAAAGACGGGTTGATACAAGTGGGAAACGCTCATCTGGCAGGATATAAACCGTCAGCCCGTTTTCAAGTTTAGTAATATGGGCTTTATCTGCTAAGAGAGTGCTCACTTGTTTTTCTGCTATTTTGGGTTTTTCTGCTGCTTGGGCCGATAGGGTTTGTAACATGAAAGCTCCAATTATTATTAGAATTAGTGGTGTTTTATTTATAATTTTAAACATAGGTACTCGCTTTTTGGTGGTTGGTATAAGGGGCAATTATTAAGCCCCAGTTAAAGTTATTTTATAAATTTAATATATTGCGCCAGCGCGTCAAACTTGCATCTAAGACAAAAAAAGACTTATCAAAAATTAATGTTTGAGGCTTGGCTAAAACTTTACGCACATCATCATAAGTATGCACATATTTTAATGCGTCAATACCTTGCACAGGACAAAGGTTAAATCCATCTGCTCCTTGTATAATTAAGGGTACTTGAGCATACATGCACTCTAAACTAACACTGGTATCATTGGCGGCCCAAACTACGCCACCTTGGGTCTGAAATTCGTTTAAAAGTTCTGTTATACTACTTAGACTCATATTAAATGGTATAGGGTGAAGATATTTTTGAAGTAAAATATCAATGTTACAGTAAGGATGTGCCTTGATATATATTTGCCAATTATGAGCATCTTCATCTTGTTTAAGCCATGAAGCTAGAAGTTTTATATGTACTTTAGCTGCTGGTTTAAAAAAACTTGTGACTACTAAAAGTTTTTTTGCCTGTTTGCTGGGTGGTGATGCATTATTATTGTTTTGTATCTCATGAGAATATTTATATAAATATTCATAGCGCAATGCTTCTACCAAGCATAGTTTATGTGTTGGGCAATGCGCCTTAGCTAATAATGTAAAAGCTACATGGCCATTAACTAAAATTTTATCTGCAACTAAATTACTAAAGTTGTTGTAAAATTTATGACTATCAAAATAGCGTAAGTCAGTATTGCGTAGCACCGAATGTTGTGCTCCATATATTAACCCGGCTTTGGCATGATGCACAGCTTCCACAAGAGCACGTTCCCAAGGGCAATTTTCTAAGGGAAAAAGTGTGTATTCTTGCGGCCCAGCCCAAGCAATATAGTTAAGCATGGCTTTACGCTGCAAAGCTCGCTCTAGGCAAATCCACCCTTGAAAAGATTCCTTATAGTATTCTTTGAGATAGGGCCAAAAATTAATCTTACTTTCTGTGAAAAAGCAAAGTGCGCCAATATGTTGTTCTAACTTATGGCTAGTATATACTAGTTTGCAATAACGTGAAATAACTTGCCAGACATCTTTTAATTTTAAAAATTCTTCAGCAAAGTAAAAGCTTTGTTGAGTATTATGCAAATTGAGTTTCTTTAATTTGTTTTTAGTCTGCCTTAGAGATGTTTGGGGCTGGTTAATACGCATAAAAAGCCATTTAATATTTTTTTGTTGCTGTAATAATAAATCTTGCAAACTACCCCAATATGGGGAGTGGAAGTCATTATTAAAATTTTTACTATCTAACTTGTGGTTAGCAAGTGGATAATAGCTTAATATTGTAACACTTTTTTCTTGCGTGTTTTTATGCTTAACATGCCCTAGGTGCATGCGCACACATATAAACCAATGCAAGAAGCGCAGTGTAGATTTTAATTCAGGTATGAGTTTTTTGTATAAATCATGGATAAAATTTCTAAATTTAGGAAGGACATATTTTTTGTTTTGTTTTTGTACTTGAAAATCTAACTGAGCATGATTGCAAAAGTGGCTTAAAGTTTTGATTAATTTTTTATCTTGATGATGCAAGATAATTTTTGTGCAATGGGGCACAAAAACTTTTAACATACATTCCATACTGCGTAGCTTTAGAATATCATAAAAATTAGGAGTTAGTATGGGGTGTTTTTCAAAAATTAAAGAGCACCACCACATAGATAGCCTATCACCTGCGCAAAAGTGCTCATATATAGCTTTATTTTGTATAGTTTTTTTTCCAAGCTCATATACAAAATCTGTGAGTTCTTGTCTTAACTGAAGGAAATTTTTTTCATACCAATGGGGGATAGAATACTGCGCACAAGAGCAGTCCCACCCATCCCACCAAAAAACAACTTCATTCTTTTTTAAATTTTTAGGTGGATTATTTTTGCTGGCAATATGTACAACACACATAATGGGCCTATATTATGCCTATATTACGTTGGAAGATTTAGCCAGATGATGTCACCTTGCGCACTAAAATTTCATCGCCGGCAAAGATACGTCTGTCTGGGGTTAAAAGCTCACCTTGGCGTGCGACAAGGGCTGTTTCTTCACGTAGGTTAAGAAAAGCAAGTAATTGGCGTGCAGTTTTTTGGCGTGGCAATTCCACTTTTTTGTCTTCTGGTTGGAGTAAAACATGTATGATTTGAGAGGTTGGTGTATCCATTAAATTTTCCATGTTATAAAATTAATAAAAATGTGGTAAGTTAAGAAAGTAATTTACTTTAATTTTGAAAAAGTAATTTAACATCTTGCAGGTATTGTGCTTATAACATTCTTGTATTCTACCTCACTTCATGTTAAAAAGCAAATTCTTGTAATAAGAAAAAGGTATTAGAATATGATTGATACAGATTTAGCATTATCATTAAAACGCGTGGCCGTAGCCTTGATTCCGGCATTGCTTGGCATCATTTTGCATGAGGTTGCCCACGGCTACGTGGCTTATAAGCGCGGCGACCCCACTGCAAAATTTATGGGACGTTTAACCCTAAATCCTCTTCCGCACATTGATCCCATGGGGCTTTTAGTTTTTGTATTAACTAGCATAAGTGGTTTGTTTGTATTTGGCTGGGCTAAACCTGTTCCTGTAGATCCGCGTAATTTACGCAATCCACAACGTGATATGATGTGGGTATCTTTAGCTGGGCCATTAACAAACTTAGGTTTAGCTTTTATTTTTGCTTTTTTACTTAGAGCCTTGGTGGGTTTTATGCCACCAAGCCTTTGGGAAGATAATGCCACTTATGTGTTTTTCTTCCTCATGTTGCAAGTTGGTGTTATCATAAATTGTAGTCTTTGTTGGTTAAATATTTTGCCCATTCCACCTCTTGATGGCAGTAAGGTTGTAGCTTACTTCTTGCCTCCGGCTTTAGCATGGAAATATATGAGTGCTGGGCGTTATGGTTTTGTTATTCTTTTGCTTTTATTAGCAACAGGAGCACTTGGTTTTGTTTTGGGTCCACTTGTTTTTGGTACTAAGGATCTTTTGCTAAATTTAGTTGGTTTATAATCTGCATAAATTAATTGGAGGTTTTTTTTGAATATTTCACCCACTCGTACTGTTTCTGGCATGCGCCCTACCGGACCCTTGCACCTTGGGCATTATTTTGGTGTACTTAAAAATTGGGTAGAATTACAAAATACCACTTCAGCTTTTTTCTTTGTGGCAGATTGGCACGCCCTGACCAGTGACTTTGCAGATCCTTCCGCCATCAATGTCAATTCTATTGAAATGGTTAAAGACTGGCTTGCAAGCGGTTTAGACCCCCAAAAATGTACAATTTTTAGACAGTCTTGTGTTAAAACTCATGCGGAACTTTCTTTATTGTTTAGCATGATTACCCCTGTTTCATGGCTTGAGCGTTGTCCAACTTATAAGGAACAACAACAAGAAATAAGTAATAAAGATTTAAGCAATGCCGGATTTTTGTGTTATCCTGTGCTTATGTCTGCTGATATATTAATTTACTTGCCAAAATTTGTACCAGTGGGTCAAGATCAGCTACCGCATTTAGAAATGACGCGTGAAATTGCACGTAGGTTTAATCACCTTTATGGTGATACTTTTCCAGAAATTGAGGCACATCTTACACCTGCTGCTAAATGCCCTGGAATAGATGGACGTAAAATGTCAAAGAGTTATAATAATGGTATTTTCTTGCGTGAAAGTGCTGAGGATATACAGCAAAAAGTCATGCATAAAATGCTTACGGATACAGCGCGCCTAAGAAAGAGTGACCCTGGTAACCCTGATGTTTGTAATCTTTTTCCCTACCATGAATTACTTAGCACAAAAGATCAAATTGCAGAGATTAAAAGTGGTTGTGTTAATGCAAGTCTTGGTTGTGTGGATTGTAAAAAAATGCTCTTGCAAAGCTTAAGTGAATTTCTTGGACCACTACAAGAAAAGCGAAGTTTTTATGATAAAAATGAGCAAGTTGTGCATGATATTTTACATGAAGGCAACCAAAAGGCTTCCATGGCTGCAAAAGTGACTATGGAAGTTGTGCGTAGTAAGATGGGCTTGGCTTAAAACTTAATATCTACCTTTGATGTTTTTCTTACTTTTCTTGGTAGCAATGCAATAGGTAGTAATATATTGAAATTATTTTGTATTGACTATGGGTTGACACGAACAGGCATTGCCGTGACCGATTCAGGTGGCAGGATGGCTTTTCCACGCTGTACCATACATTGCCCTGCACAAAGTAAACGTAGTGTTTTTTTTGAGAAGTTGCTAGAGCAAATTAAGCTAGAAGATCCAGCCGCCATTGTGGTTGGCTTACCACTACTATTAGACGGTAGTGATAGCTTGACTACAAAACAAGTTCGAAATTTTGTGGAACGCCTTAAGCGTAGGACTTCATTGCCAATATATCTTATGCCAGAGTTATTAAGCTCCAGTGAGGCTTTGGATGATTTGCGTCAAAGTTCTTTGCCAAGCCATAAACATAAGGCTGTTCTAGACCAGCAAGCGGCCGTGCGTATTTTACAATCATTCTTAGCTGACTCAAACTGGGAACAAAAACGCGTATGAAATTTTTCTTACGACTTTTTTATCTTTTGGGATTTATTTTGGTTCTCGTGTCAGGATTTGTACTTTGGCAGGGTAAGGTGTTTTTGCAAACAGCTCCGCAAAGCCCAGGGGCTGAGATACTTTTTGATGTTGCTCCAGGTGCCACGTTTTCAACAGTGGCTGAACAATTACAACATAAAGGTTTAATTACAGATAGTTTTAAATTTAGCTTGCTTGCACGCTATAAAAAAATGGATAATAAACTACAAGCAGGACGTTTTGTTTTGCATTCTGGCTGGACTCCCGAAAAAGTTTTACAATATCTTGTACTTGGCAAACCTCTTTTATTTCGTGTTACAATTCGTGAGGGCCTTACTTGGTGGGAAACAGGTAAGTTATTAGAAAAACATGGTTTTGTGAACTTTAATGATTTCAAGACCATTATTATGGATAGCGAATTCTTGCATAAACATGGCATACCCTTTCATACTGCTGAGGGTTTTCTTATGCCAGATACTTATTTATTAAAAAAAGATGATTACCCCAATTTGCAGTCAGCACGTGTGGTTGCCTCAAGGTTGGTAGATACATTTTGGCAAAAAATGTCCCCTTATTGGAAAGATGGACAAAAACCAAGCCGAGATGATTTGCGACGTACTGTTATTCTTGCATCCATTGTAGAAAAAGAAACTGGTATAGCTGAGGAGCGTGCACGGGTTGCAGGTGTATATGCCAATCGCTTACGCATAGAAATGCCCTTACAGGCTGACCCCACCATTATTTATGGACTGGGACCAACTTTTGATAGAAATTTAAAACGTGTTCACTTAAATGACCCCAAGAATCCTTATAATACTTATCAACATCGAGGCTTGCCCCCAGGGCCCATTTGTTCACCAGGCGTTGCGGCTTTGCAAGCGGCCATTAACCCAGAAAAACATAACTTTTTTTACTTTGTAGCCATTACTGATGGTGGTGCACATGCTTTTTCAAAAAATTTACGTGAACATCAAAATGCTGTGCGGCGTTACTTAAACAATCGTAAGAAAAATAAGTGATTTATCTTGTAATATTGTCACGATAGAAGTAGCTTGTAAAAATATAAGGAAGGTTGGTATGAAGTATTTGATTATGGAAGATTTTTCTGGTCAGCCTGCTCCATTTATTTTTCCACGTCGTGTTGACCATGCAGATATGCGCGAGCAATTACCCTATGGAAAAGTTTTAAACGCTGGATTTATTGAATTTGATGGCGATAAATTAATTTGTTATGGCGGCCATGCTGAACTTGATATGGTTGCTTCTGAACATGATGCCAAAATCATAGCTCAAGCCCTTGCTAGCAAAGTAAAGTAATGCAATATGGCTTAGTTATAGCTGGAACTTCTAGTGGTGCAGGTAAGACAAGTCTTATGCTTGGCTTGCTTGCAGCCCTACAAGCACGCGGTATTAAAGTGCAAGCTTGTAAAGTAGGCCCAGATTTTATTGATCCAAGTTTACATAAAATCATTACCAAAACTCCTTCATATAATCTTGATGCCTGGATGGGGCAAGAGTCTGGAATAAAACAAATTTATGCACGCATGTTTGCAAGGGCTAAAGAAAATGATGCCAAGATGCTGCTTGTGGAAGGGGCTATGGGACTCTTTGATGGGGCCAGTGGTATTGGTGGGCCAGGGTCTGCTGCGCATATAGCTAATTTACTACAATTGCCTATCTTATTGGTGCTTGATGTGCGAGGGATGGGGCAGTCGGCTGTGGCTATGGCCGCCGGATATACACGATTTCAAAAGCATTTACATTTTGCTGGTTTAGTGTGTAGTCATGTGGGTAGTGACAATCATAAGGCCATGTTAAATGAAGCGTTTTTAAGTGAGTTTCAATCTTCTGATCTAGAAGTTCTTGGCTATTTGCCACGTCAAGGGCATATGGAACTTAAATCCAGACATCTTGGCTTGCACATGGGACATGAGCTTTCCTTGGGGTATGAGCAAATTTATTCTATGGGCGAATGGGTAGAAAAAAATTTAAATATTGATGCTTTACTTGGGAGTTGCGCAAAGTTTGCACCCGTGTTACCAATTACTGAGCAGCAAAAAATGTATACAAAAAAGCACCCATCAAAAGTGCAACGTATAGCCATAGCTCATGATGCTGCTTTTTGTTTTTTATATCCCGACATGCCTGAAGTTTTGACGGAAATGGGGGCTGAGTGCGTATTTTTTTCACCCCTTGATGATGCTGGACTGCCACCAGATTGCACGGCATTGTATTTGCCAGGTGGTTATCCGGAACTTTATGCTCAAAGGCTTGCTAGTAATATGTCTATGCAAGATTCCATTGTTTCATTTGCTAAGAGTGGAGCTTGCATTTACGCTGAATGTGGTGGTTATATTTACCTTATGAAGGATTTAGAATATGCTGGAAAAAACTATAAATTATGTAATGTCTTGCCAATATCTGCCCACATGGGTGAGAGAAAAGCTGCCTTGGGATACCGCCAAGTACAACTTGGAACAACAACAGGGCGCGGACACGAATTCCACTACGCGCAAGCGTCATATACCGGTTTGCCGCCATTGTGGCATGTGTATGACCGACAAGGCCTGCCACTTAGTGGATCACAAGTCCGAGGAGTAAAAGTAGATAATATTATGGCATCTTGGGTGCATCTTTATCCAGAAGGCTCACGCCAATTACTTGCTAATATATTTTCACTTCAAGATTCTTTGTTTTAATAGGAATAATTTGTTAATATAATATGATAAAATTAGATCCAAGCTCAAGACCTCAAGATATTGAGGCGCGCTCTTTTGCTATCATTGATGCAGAAATTCCAGAACCACGTATTTATACTGGTGCTTTGTGGAGCGTAGCTAGGCGTATGGTTCATACAACAGGTGATGTTAATCTTGTTCATGATATTGTGTTACATGAGGGTGCAGTGAATGCTGGTATTGCTGCCATGCGTAAAGGGTGCATAATTTTTACTGATACGGAAATGGCCCGTTGTGGCATGGTATCTCGCCGCCTAAACCCTTTAAATGTTGAAACTAAATGTATTCTCAATAATAAAGATGCTGAAATTCTAGCTAAAGAGCAAGGGTGCACGCGTTCTCGTGCAGGTATCTTGCATATTGCTGAAAAATTAAGCGGTAATATTGTAGCCATTGGTAACGCTCCAACAGCTTTACTTGCTTTGCTTGAAGTATTAGATGCTGGTGTAGCTCCACCAGCACTTATCATTGGCATGCCTGTGGGTTTTGTGAATGCGGCAGAATCTAAAGAGCTACTTATGCAAAGTTCTTATGATTATTTGAGTTTGCGAGGTAGAAAGGGTGGTTCGCCCTTGGTTGCTAGTGTTGTTAACGCCTTAGCCATTTTGGCTGCAGAATAATCTTTGTTGATATGTAAATCAGAAATTGGTTAAGCTTTGCTTGCCCGTAAAATGACTGGTTTTGTGCCTCTCTACTTGGCAGCTCTGCTGACACGCAAAAGCAACTGAGTGGGATTTGCCATTAGTTTGGTAGTAAAAGGGCATTGAGCTTATGACTCAATGCCCTTTAATTTATAAAAATATTATGCGTAATTTATTAAAGTTTTGTACTAACACTAGGGGTGACTTTGCGTTGCCCGCCTTCTTCATTTTGTAAAAGTGGGCGCAAGTCTGGGGTTATGGGTATGGTGGCAGTGCCCATGGCTATAACTTCATTACTTGGGGTATGAATTAAGCGTATGCTAAAACGTACTTGCTCAGGGGTTATGATATATGTTCCTGCCAGAACAGCTTGGCTGCTTACATTACGTTTAGATAACAAGTTGGTATTTCGTGTTAGGAGCATTTCTCCTTGTTTTTTCTGAAAATATATTTCCTTACCCTTGCGTAACTCTTGAAATTTATAGCCCTTACTAATCATCCAGCGGCTAATTTCTTCACTTACTTGCCGTGCTAAAGGACAGGACTCTTCTAAATTATTTAGATTCACTGGAACTGTTGCCATAACAGTAATGCTTTCACGTAGCTGCATTTGGCGCATGCTCAGTTCTTCGGAAGGTATAACAGAAGATGTTAAGTGTGCACGTTGCATAATTTGCGCGTCAAGCTGAGCTGCAATATTATTTGAGGCTTTTGGGACGTAGGATGGACTATAGTATATTGTACCGCAACCTTGCAGAAGTAAAAACATAAAAGAAATTATAATGCATAAATTTTTTTTCATAGTATTCTCATCGCATGGTGCGTATTTGTAGGTCTACAATTTGTAATTCGCGCTGTAAAGTGTCTCTAAGTTCTGTGCTATTACAAGTTGCAAGAGCTAATAAAAGATGTTGTCTAGCCAGTTCATAACGGCGACTATACTTATACTCTGTTGCAAGTTCCCAATGATGAATAGTTTCGTGCGGAATGGGAATTTTGCGCTGGTCATGCTTTGGCTTGTCCTCAAATTCTTCCACGGTCATAGCATTAGCTTGACATATCATCAATAAAGAAAAGAGTGTGCAAAAAATAATTTTTATTAAATTTTTCATAATAAACCCACTTGATATTAACAATTAATAGCCGTACAAGCCAGGGCCTTTAGGTGCAGGCTTTGGGCTTGGCCATGGGGCAGGGGTGACGTGTAATGTCCCACTTGTAAGCCCTAAAGTTGGCTTTTTTGCTTCTACTTGTGCTGCCTTTTGAGCCGCGGTTGGTTTTGGGGTAATGGGTTTAGATAGTCTGGTCATGAGTTTGTTATTTACAAGTACTAATTGCCCAGTACGTAGAACCATACCATCGCTTGCTCGTACAAGTCTTGCATTAACAAAGATTGCATCTTGGTCATAAAAATATGTTCCAACAATTAGTGCAGCCCATTTACCATGTGTACTTACAAGACCTTGCCTTAGTAGGGCAAAATCTCCTTGTCCCAATAATACATCAATATTGCCCGTAAGTCTGTATTCACGCACAGGAAATCCGCGCTGATTGAATTCATAAATTAAAGACTCACCAAGCAAATTACCTAGCGAACTTGTTTCGGCTTTGTTGTTAAGATTTACAAAGGATGAGGGCATAGCCACAAGACCGGTGAGCAAGCTATTATCGGTGGTGGCAAGCATTTGATCAGCCAGTTCGCGCACCTTTAGCTTAAACTCTTGAGCGTCAACATACTCAGGATCATTAGCCGATGATTTGGCGCAACCTGCTGCTAGTAAGGCCTGCAAAAGCAAACCAAACAATAAAAAACGTGTAATAATACGCATATAAACTCCCGCAGCTAGACAATGAAATTGGTACTAATATTGACTAGCTTAAAAGTCTTATCGGTAGGAGGGTAAAAAACTTTAGAAATTCTCTCAAGGTATTTTAGCTCCATGCCCTAAGCCAGTAAGAGGGAAGTCACTATCTCATAAGAGCGGTGCTTTAATTAAGCTTTTGCACATGAAGTGCCATGTGCAAAACATGCAAAACAACGTGGGTGGCGTAGTATAACTTGAGCTTTTTCTCTAGCTTCTTTGATGGTATGCCCTTGAATATATGAGTCATCATCATTAACCAACGTGCAAGGATAAATGCATATTTCCCCGTTTTTCTTGGTAGCCATCATACTATGACAACACATAAAGCTATCTCGTTCCTCAGCAGTTTTATATTTTACCATACAAGTCTCTGAAATTTCTGGATTTGTATTGGCTTTACTATCTATTAATAAGTCAGGAAATGCCACAATGCTGGTGTTATCTGGAAGTTCAAATGTGTCAAAAAGACTTTGAAATTGCTGAATAATGTTTGAGGTATTTTCGTTCTTATCCATGCGCCTTGCAATGGACACATTATGTCCCATTTTATTAAGTTTAGCACAATTATTTAGAGAACGAGTAAATGTCCCCTTACCACGTCCAAGCTCATGTTGTTCTTTCGTGGGATGGTCAATACTTACACGCACAAACAATTTGTGGGGTTTTTGTGTTAATGATTCTAGTTGGTCAAAATATTTTTCCATGGGGCTTGTGGCATTAGTTAAGACTAAACACGGAGCATACTCTAGAGCAAGGCTTAGTATTTTTATAAAATCTGTGTTTACAAATGGTTCTCCACCTGTAAAGCAAAATGTTTTTACTCCATACTCCAAAGCTTCCATAATTAAATTTTGAGCCTCAGCAAAGCTTATGGCTTCAATGCGGTTTGGATTAAGATTAGAACCTTCAAAACAAGAAGGGCAATGCAAATTGCATTTTGTTCCGGTATGTATCCAGAAATCTGCTAGCTCACCAATTTTAATATAACCACGTTTTTGGCTGTCAGCAGTATAATGTTTATGCCAATCGCTATGCGGAGAGGTAAAGATATCCTTTGTGTCATCACCTAGTTTGTAAGTGGATAATTGGTCATTTTTGTTCAACAATTTAGATTGTTTTTGGGAGATTTGTTGCATTATCATTCTCAATGTTTGAAGGCTAAATTATAAATATTACAGAAAAAATTGTTCAAATACACAATGTTATCAAGTAAGTTAAAACCATTTATAAATATAGCATGAATGACATAGATTGGCAAGGGAGTTTACCAATCTGCAGGTTTTCCAATGGCACTGCGTGGAAAGTCAATACCAAATGTAAAGCGAGCTGGTTGCTCTTCAACTTTTAAATGTTGTTTTACGTATGCTCTTAGTTCTTTGCGGGCTGTATCTTGCGAATAGTTGGGTTTCAATACAATAAATGCTTTTAATTGTTGACCTTCATCTGGGCGCATTAGTCGAACTGTGCAAAGCTCAACACTTGGATGTTTGCTTAAAACCCTACTAACATATTCAGGATATACGTTTACTCCACCTACTTGCACTGCTGAGTCTTTACGTCCGCGTGGCAGTAAGTGCCTTGAATCTTGCCAGTCTATGTTATCTTGAAGAGTAAAATCTTGGGTTTTACCCTCGGGGAAGGTGCGCCTAACCGTGTCTACAGTTTGATTGGCATGGGGCTCAAGGCGATTAAATTGTGGCAATAATGTAAAATGCAATGTGGGGTCAAGCCTCCAACACATAACCCCCATTTCTGATGAACCAAAACATTCAATCATCTTAAATCCTGCTGCTAGAAGGCATTTAAAAGTATCTGCCGGCATGGGGGCAGTACCAGTCATTAAAAAACTGTTTCTGCTTTGTAAACTATCTAAGCGTGCCATATTATTATATAGCAATGGTACACCTATAACCAAATCTGAATCTTTAACTTGATGGGCAATGGCTGTGGGAATAGGCGCTTCTAGGCGGATGGGAATTTGTAGTGTCATGGGTAAAAGTAGACCAAAGCTAAAACCATAGAGGTGATGTAAGGGAACTGTTACCAGAGCACTTTTTCTGTTTTCAAGCAGGGGTGCTATACCAATAAGTTCTTGGCGTAAATGTAATTCTGGGTGAGTGCAAGGCTTTGGTTTTCCAGTAGATCCAGAGGTAAAAAATGTTATGTTTAAAGGTCCACTGCGCCATGATTTATATAATTTTTCTACATAGTTACCAAAACATTCTGTGGTGCTTGGTATGCTGTGCTCAAGGTTAAACATTTGCATAAAAGCTTGGCAAATGGCTATTCTATCAGTATCATTACAGTTAAGGTCTTGAAAACTAAATTTGGCAAAATTTTGAGCTTCAGTCCATGTATGAGCATTTTCACTATATTTACCCATTTTACTTTGTAATATAGATTGCATGATGAGCAAAAAAGCATCAAGGTTTAAGCTTGCAATATGTTCAAGGGGAGTGAGTTTCATGTATTATATCTCAATGTGAATACTTGCGCATAAATTATTATTACTTTTGCAAAAAATAATTTTTTCATTTTGTTTTATAAGGGCATCAACACTTGCTACTGCACTGTGCAAAGAGCTTGGCTCAAACTGCTCTGGGCTAGCCTGTGCATGAAAATTTACACATATTTTTGGCAAGTTAGCTTGTTCTTTGGTGACCAGTAAAAAAGCAGCTCCCTCAAAAATACCTTTCTCTGGGCATACTTTGCTAAACCGTGGATCACTTTCATCCATACATCCTACCAATACATAAGGAGCACGACCTGAATAAATTAAACTATTTGCCGCTTGGATAGCTCCAGCAAAAGAAAGTTCAAATTGTGTCACCGTATGACAAGGCCCTTGCAAGCCAAGATACAAGCTAAGTAAGCCTGCTCCCATATTATTGACGGCGTGTGAAAAAGCTGTGGGAGATGATAGCCTTGGTTCAGCATCAAGTATTGAGTCCATGAAATCCATACTCATCTTAATGCCCGCATAGGCAGTTCCAACAACTAATCCCATAGATTGTATGGGTAAATTATCATATCCTTCTAAGGCTTTGGCACAAGCTAATAAGCCCATTCGGGCATATGGTGGTATGCGGCGCAATGGTGCTTTAGGAAATAGAGTGCTTAATTTAGTATTTTCTTCCGTATTTAAGACTGGTGGTGGAGGATTATCTTTATTATAATCATCTGATATATTGTGTATGGCACCAGCACCAAGTACGCTAAGGCAAGCTGTCATGGTTAGCTCCTTTAAGTATTAGTGCTGCATTACTACCTCCAAAGCCAAGCGATGTGGATAAGGCATAGTTTTTAAGCAAGCTTAGACTTTGAGTAGTAGGTATTAAGCCAATGTCAGGGTCTATATTTTCAAATCCGCGCGTGGGTGGGACTTTTTTTTCTGCTAGGGCTAGCAAGCAAAATATGGCTTCGATAGCTCCGGCTGCACCTAGGGTATGTCCGGTTATACTTTTACTACCCCAAACTGGAGTTTTCGGCATATTTGTTTGAAAGAACTTACCCTCTACTTTATCATTTTCTGGTGTAGCGGTACCGTGGGCATTAATGAAGGCTAATTGTTCTTTATCAATTTGAGCTTGTTTTAAGGCAAAATTAACTGCTGCATTGAGTCCACGTGCATCGGGATGGGGGGCAGTAAAGTGATGTGCATCGGCATGTGCTCCATAACCAACTACAAAGCCAAGTGGTTCTACGCCGCGCTTGATAGCGTGTTCGGTTTTTTCTAAAACTAAAATGCCTGCCCCTTCACCCAAATTTAGACCTTTGCGGTTTGCGTCAAACGGACGACATAGCTCATTGCTATATATCATTAAACGCGCAAATCCTGTATGTGGTACAAGGCTAAGAGCATCTGCTCCGCCGCAAAGAACTGTGGAGCATTGGCCTTGTAAAATCATATCCATGCCCATGCCTATGGCATCAGCACCAGAAGTACAAGCATTGGCAATGGTTAAGCTTGGTCCTTGCAGTGAAAATTGCTCTGCAATGCTAAGGGCTAAGTTTGAGCCAAAAAAATCATCAATGTCGCTAGGTAATGGCGTACAAGCATGTTCTTGCTTGCGGATTTGAGTATATCCATCCAAAAAATGCAAAGCACTGCCAGCAGTTGTACCAAGTATAGTGGCGCATGCTATAGGATTTTCAGACAAAAGCTTGGCTTGCTTTAAGGCTTGCTTGGTGGCTTTGAGGGCTAGATTTAGGGTATCGCGAGCTGAGAAAAGTCGCTTACCGCCAAAGGCCTCGTCAGGCGCGGCAAAAAAAGCATAAGGCATGGCGTCCTTATGTAATGTGCTTGGCGCACTAAGCTCTGGCGTACTTTGTAGTAGGGCTTGAGTTTGTGTACCGGCAGCACAAATGCATCCTATGCCACTAATGCAAACAGGGGGCAGATTTTGTTTTGGCATATTAGTTACTTTGTTTGGAAAGTATATAATCTGCAAGCACTGCTACAGAAACAAAAACTTGTCTTGCTGTGTTTGAATCCTCAATGATAACATTGAAGTTTTTTTCAAGCATAACAACTAATTCAACTGCATCTAACGAGTCAAGGCCAAGGCCTTCCTCACTAAAAAGTAGCATATCGTCACCAATATCGCTTGCGCTAACACCTTCAATATTAAGGGTGCTTACTATATCTTGTTTGAGTTTCTCCCTACATTCTTGAACTGTCATCATGACTCCACATGTCAAAAAAGTTAAAAAAATGATATGGATATTCTTGAACCATATGTTCCATAGCCGTAGCAAATTTTTGCACATATATTTGTAAGGCCTCAGCATTACGACGAAGATTTGGCGGTAAATCAAATCGTTCAGTTTTTACGCCATTAACGCCATTTTTTTGTAAAATACTAAAGCTTACAATAAGCGGTACTTGGGTGATAGACGCTAGCAAAAAAGCTGTAGTTGGTAAGTATATATCATTCCCAAGAAATTTTACTTGCACCTTTTGGTCGCCAAACTCATCTACTCTATCCCCAGCAATACAAACAATTTCTTTACGCTGCAAGGCCGATGTTATGGCAAATGAAGCCTTGAGGCCATCTCTTGAGTTAATAAGTTTAATTTTATGCTTTCCCTGCTGTTCCTCATGTTCAAAGTAATGTTTATCGGTATCTTGCTCATTAATCCATTGCACTATGTTGATAGGGCGATTTAACTCCTCAATGGCAGAAAGGCCCAGTTGCCATGCGCCAATATGTGCAGTTAAAATCATACAACCCTTGTCGGGATGTAGATTGTTTTTTATAAATTCTCGTGCATTAGAGTTGGCAGTGGTGGTTTTGATATTTAAGATTCCACCTATACTACGCTCCAGTAAAACTTCGGCAAAGCAGATGTACAATTTATAACAATGTAGCCAGCGCGTAAAGCCCTTATCAAGCGGGAAACGATGCGCAAGATAAGCGTAGCAACGTTTGCGCACAGATGGTAGTAAAGTGTAATAAAAAACCACTAAGCGCAATAATATTTTTGCAAGAAAAACAAGGCGCAAACGCACCATATAATAAAATATCTCATGCTGTAGGCGTGAACCTAGGCTTTTTCCGGTATCGTTCATGATATTTTTTTATGTTTTTTAGTTAAGTATAATGATAAATTCCAAACTATTATGGCTATTATTGCACCAACTATCGGAGCTAGGGCAATAGCTCCCAAAATCCAATCCAAAATGCGTTGCCATATTTCATGCCCAAGAGTGTTTATGGAAAATTCTGTTAACCACTCACCTTGGCGTATCCTATAACCCACTAATACACATAAGCCAGGTAAGAATGGCGGCCAACTAAGTGGGATTATAGCAAGAGCACACAAACGGTCAAGATGCCATTTTTGTATGCAAAAAAGTAGGAGTATGCTTTGTAATCCTAATATGGGCAAGGTGCAAATTGTTAGGGATATGGCAGCAGAAATACTTAAAATTAAAGGGCTTGAATGTTTAAGTAAAAGTTGCAATGACTGCAAAGGTGAAAGCAGTGAAATATTTCCCTCCACATCTAGAGAGTGATGTTTGAATGGTATGGGCACAAGAGCACGAATAGTTAGGCGGGTGTTTAGCATGCTAATTCGAAAGTTGTCAGCTAGGGCTTTGAAGTGTGAAATGCGTTGTGCACCACGTTGGTAAAGCACTTGTATGGGTATGTCTGCAATAGCAAAACCAGCCCAAGCAGCCTGCACTAATACTTCAATTTCAAAGGAATAACGATTTTCTTTTAAGGGTAGACAGAGTAAGGCTTGTAGTGGGTAGGCCCTAAATCCACTTTGCATATCACTAACCCTAGTGCCAGTTTGTACAAACATCCAAAATTCAGAAAATACTCGTCCAAAACGTGAGGAGCGCGGAACATTTTGTACCTCAAAGTCACGCGCACCTACCAAGAATGCATTGGGGGTTTGGCCTATGGCTTGTATAAATAGTGGTATGTCTTCAGGGTAGTGCTGATTGTCAGCATCAAGACTAATCATATGTGTAAAGCCTTGATCATATAATGTTTTTGCTCCAAGGCGCAAGGCATGTCCCTTACCCATATTTTGTTCTAGACTAAGGCAATCTACATCAAGGTCTTTAATATTTTCTAAACCTTGGTCGGTTGAGCCATCGTCAATGACCATAACCTTGGTTAAAACATCATTGCGCTCGGCAAGGGCACGCAAAACCACCTCTCGAATGGTTTTGCCGTGATTATAGAGTGGGATGAGTACCCCTACTTTAATATGCCCATTAGTATCTAGCATACAAGTAAGCCTTGAGCCCAGCGTTTGCAAAAATCTTTATAAAATTCAGGTTGTTCTAAAAGTAAGTTTTCTTTTAAGTCTAGCATTAATTGAATAGTATGTCCTTTGGTATGGCAATTATCTTCTTGGTCTAAAATACGATATTCAAATTCTAATAGTGCGGCTTCATTCCATAAAAGTGATGATTCTATAATATAAGTTTCGTTGTAACGAAGTGGAGCAATAAAGTCTAAGCTAAAGCTTTTTAGTGGAATAGCTACATTACTATCATAAAAATCATAATATGTTATGCCAAAATGATTACCCATATCTTCGCGCCCATCTTCAAGCCATGAAGCATAATTGCCATGCCACATAAATCGAATTTGATCTACTTCACCAAAACGCACCCTCCTAGGGATACGGCGCACTAGTGGGGGGTGTTCACGTAATTGTGGACGCCTTCTCATATGTTTTCTCCTCTCCAAGTGAATTTGGCGGCTGTACTTTCTTTAACTAAAATCTGACAATCCCAAAGACTATCTTGCTTTTGTGTTACAATACAAGTTATTGTATTATCAGGGTCAATGGGAGATGTGAACTTAGCTTGAGTCATTTCTTGCAGACCAACATTCTTGCCAGTGGCCTCACTGGCAGTCATTTGGGCCATAAGAATTTGCATTATGGCTGGTAGTACTGGTTTGATTGGAAAATGCCCTTCAAAACCAATAAAGCTTGCTGGAAGAAAAAAGTCTTTGCTAAACTTAGCCTTATCAAGTTGTATTACGGGTTTAGCACATAGTTCTAGAGCATTGCGTAAACTATTCATAATTCTCCTCAACTTGAATTTGTCTTTTGTTTTTAGTATTTGTAAAAAAATATTTATTGTCTTTTGACTGAGTTTTTTCCCAGTACAGTGGCAAAGGGTTGCTTGTTTGAATTTGATGAGCAATTATATAAGCTATATCAAGAGCAATTTTTTGCATCTTACTACTTTGTATCCCCAAATCAAGTATACATGTTACATCATTATCCACATAGTTACATTGTGCAAAACGCTTTCCCTGTAATAGCACTAATCCAAGTTTTACCTCTCCAGCCTCAGCACTGTGGGAGGAAGGACTTTGTTCTAGTCCACCTAAAAGGGGTAGGGTAGTGTTTTCATCACTATACCAAATGGTGTAGCTTTTGGCTTGCACTTGTGCTGGCAGGCTTATAAAATAGTGCGTTGTGCTACAGGCTGTTATAGCAAAGCATATGAATAATAATAAATAGTTATATTTCATCATCTTGTTTTTTACATAATTTGGGTAATAGCCAGATGCTTACTGGCATTTCTACCAATAGCCCTACAAAAACCACATGCCCCATAGCTTGTAAAGTTGGATGAGTGGCAAAAGCCAACATGCCCATACTAACACAGGCCGTAAGCGATGACACTATAATGGCCTTATTCATTTGCAAAGCAATGCCTTTAGCTAGATGATGCGTGGCTAGTATGCCATGATCAATGCTTAGTCCAAGCACAAGGGGCATGGCTGCAAGGCCTGCTAATGTTAAAGGTTTTTGCCACAAAAGCATAGTTAAAAAAATGCATAATAAAGCAGCAAGAGCTGGCAAAGCAGCCAATAGGGTTTGGGCAATATTCCTAAAACATAAAAAAAGTAATCCTAAGCAAAGTATAAACATTAAAGGTAAATAGCGTGCTTCTTCAAAAAATGTTGTACGTAAACCTTGTTCAAGCCCTTCTGGTGTAAAAAGTATAATTTGATCCGCTAACTCTGTTGGGATTAGCTCTTGGCTTAAAATTGTATTGGCTATAATACGGCTTTGCACTATGTTATCATGCGGATAAAATTGGAATAATCCTTGAACTAACTCTGCCCATGGCCCTTGTGCAAGCATATCATAACTTAAAGCTGTTGGTTTTGTTTGTAAGAAATTAAAAAATGGCTCAAATACACTTTGCGCTGGAAGTTCAGTAGAAAATTTTTCAAAATTTTCCGCAATATGCGATGAATTTTTGAGTATAAAATTATTCCAACGGGCTATATTTTCACCCACATCGTTGGTACTTGGCAATAGATTGACAAGGCTTATAAATTGTACCTCTGGAAGATTTTTTTGCAAAATATTTTGCGCTACTCTGGTTTTTTCTAATGCTTGATCTTGGCTTTTGGCATCAATGAGTAATAAACTTGGCGAATTCAGTTGCCAAGTTTTTGCAAAATTTTTGCTTTCATTTTGTATGATGTGTGCGTTAGCTCCCATGCTTTGAGGTGAAACATCTATAGGTAAAAAGTTAAATAAACTCACACAAACACAGCACATAACAAGGCTTAAAACTAGAGTTGGCATAAATTTAGGAACTTTGCGCGTTGTGGGCACTGTGTTCTTTGGTTTTATATAGGGAGTGTCAAACTTTGGGCAAAGCGGTAATATATAGAGTGCTAAAATAAAACCACTAAAAAGAGCTGTGATAGCTAAGGCTGAAAGCTGGCGTATGGCGGGAATGGCTGAAAATAATAAGAGCACAAAACCAGAGGCATTGAGCAAAAAGCCCTGCAAAAGCGGGGTACTTAATGCCTTAAAAATCAAATTTTTATCTTTGTTACTACGTAGGGCAAAGTGCATGTGTACAGCATAATCTTCTGCTATGCCAAGTATACTCATGCCAAATCCCACTGCTAAACCAGATACTAGTCCAAAAAATAAATGCATAAAACCAAGAGCTATGCTTATGGCAAGACAAGGGGTTAGTAAAAGCCAAAGTCCTCCAACGGAGCGGATAAATATAGTATAAACTAAGGCAAGACCTAAAATGGAAACTAGGCTAATCCATAAAATATCTGCATCTATGGCTTGAGTGTTGGCTGCTGTATGGCGAACTGCCCCAATAATTTGAGTGTTAACTTGCGCAGGAAGTATTTTTAGAGACTGCTCAAGGTTTTGCATAAATTGTAGGGCAAACTCTGTGTCATGAATAGACTTTTTTGGACGCAAAACTAGTAGTAAGTGTTTATTATCTTTACTTAAAGCAAAGCCATATTCTTCATTTATATTGGGAGGGGAGTTAACGTTTTTAACATTAGGAAGGCGTTTTTGGATTAATTGTCTAAGTTCAAGTGGATCTGAGCGAACCCAGTCCAATGTGCCTGCTGTAGGGAAACCTAGTAGAATACTTTGAGTATTTTGTACGCTTTGTGCAATATGCTCTTGGTTAATTAACTCCAAAAATTCTTGTTCCATAGCTTCATCAAACCATGAAGGTATAAGCTCAAGCATACTTTGTGGTGATGGCAAGGTTTGATTTTTTACCGGAGTAACGAGGTTTGGATTAAGATGCTTTTGTACATCTTCAACATGTTTTGCTAATTCCTTCATGGGCATGGACGAAGTTTCAAAATCCACATAGATGTTTTGTGAAAAGTTAGCCATTTCCATGGCTTTTGTCATGCTTTGTAAGGATTTGGTATTGTCTGGAAAAAATGCCCTACTACTTTTTTCTATGGGTAAATTAAATAGGGTAAATAGTAAAAATAGCCAAAAACAACCAATAGTTATAAGTATTTTTTTGCTGTGTGTCTTGGCATGTGTATAAAAGCTTTGGGGCGAAATCAATTTCATGGAAAGGGTGTTCCATCAGGAAAGGTTGAAGGATATGGCTTATCTAACTTAATATTTTCAAAAAATAAAGTTGTGCTGTCGCCCTTAATCTCATTAAATTTTAATGATTTTATGGTGTAATTTGTATTATCTATACAAAGCTGCATGGATGAAAAAAATATGTTATCATTAGGGATTAGATTTAAGCAGTCTGAATGTATAGTGTTTTTTGTGTTATCTAAACTTATTTCATAATGTTTTTTTAAAGTACTTGGTTCAAAAGTAAACCAAAGTAAAATTTGCTTAACCATGGTATTTAAGACATTGCCCTCATATCCTTGAGCTTTTTTTAATTGACTACGATCTTTTAGCCAAATCCAACCTTCATTTTTTTGAAATAAAATACCTGAAGGGGCAGGGCTTAAATATTCCCAAAGTATGGCCGGTTGGCCTTGATAATTCTTGGTAAAGAAAAAATGACCTTTTGACTGTAGGGCTTGCGTCAAAAAAGATAACTGTTTTTTTTGTACAAAGTTGGCTTGCAAATTTTGTGTTTTGGCAGAGTGTTTGGCCATATTTTGCAAAAGTGTGTCTAGTTCATTGGCTAAAACTGGGGGGCTTGATAGCATTATTCCCAAGCAAAATAAGGCGGTAATGTATAGACGATACATAGTCTTACCCTTGTTTTGAGGGAGCAAATATTTTAAATTGCCCTTCGACTATGCACTCTTCTTGTTTAAAAAGCTTACCTTCTATAACCATGATATCGCCAACTCTTGCTACACACTTAACCTTAGCTACAAGTGTATCGCCAAGTTTTGCCGTGCCATGCACTTTCATACTACGCATGGATGCTAAATATCCAAAACTTTGTGGATTGGTCACACCATTGCCAGCAGCAAAACTTTGGGCCAAGATTTCTATAAGGGCAACGGTTTCAATTTCATTATTTGCTTGAAGGAAAACACAGCTTTTGTCTATTGTGAAACTTGCTTCGGTATTGGTTTCATCCACATGCAAAAGTGTATCAAGCAAGAGCATGGGCTTGCGGTGGGGCAAAAAATTTTCTATGGGAGAATTAAGGTAATTATTTTTCATGGCAATTTTTTATGGGGAGGTTTAATCCTCCCCATAAAGA
>CAYJDF010000015.1:0-30166 GCA_964368845.1 uncultured Desulfovibrionaceae bacterium | reverse complement strand
AGTACACCATGGCATTTATTTCTTCCGGGTACAATCCCGCAAAACCGATGGAAAATCGTATTACGGACATTGGACCTCGTCCATACAACGAAGGTTTTCCACCAGTAATTGCCAAAAACTTTGGCAAATGGCTTTATCATGAAATTCTTGAGCCAGGCGTGCTTGTGCACGTGGCTGAAAGTGGCGACAAAGTATACACCGTTCGCGTGGGTACAGCTCGTATTATGTCTATTACACTTCTTCGTGAAGCTTGTGACATTGCAGACAAACACTGCGGCGGTCACCTTCGCTTCACCACACGTAATAACATGGAATTCATGGTAGATAACGAAGCAGCTCTAAAGCCTCTTATGGACGAACTTAGCAGCCGCAAATTTGACGGTGGCTCTTTCAAGTTCCCCATTGGTGGTACTGGCGCTGGTATCACAAATATCGTACACACCCAAGGTTGGGTACACTGCCACACCCCTGCAACTGACGCATCTGGCCCAGTTAAATCTGTAATGGACGAAGTATTTAGTGACTTCCAATCCATGCGCTTACCTGCTCCTGTGCGTATTTCTCTTGCATGTTGTATTAACATGTGTGGTGCTGTTCACTGCTCTGACATCGGTCTTGTTGGTATTCACAGAAAGCCTCCAATGATTGACCACGAATGGACAGACCAACTTTGCGAAATTCCTTTGGCTGTTGCTTCCTGCCCAACCGCGGCAGTTCGCCCAACCAAGGTAGAAATTAATGGCGAGAAGAAAAACTCCATTGCCATTAAAAACGAACGCTGCATGTACTGCGGTAACTGCTATACCATGTGTCCAGCTCTACCCATCTCCGATGGTGAAGGCGACGGTATTGCAATCATGGTTGGTGGTAAGGTATCAAACCGTATCTCCACACCTAAGTTCTCCAAGGTTGTTGTAGGTTACATTCCTAATGAACCACCACGCTGGCCTACACTAACCAAGACTGTAAAACACATTATTGAAGTATACGCCAAAGAAGCTAACAAGTATGAGCGTCTTGGTGAATGGGCAGAACGTATTGGTTGGGAAAACTTCTTCAAGAAGACTGGCCTAACCTTTACTCACCATCTTATTGACGACTTCCGTGATCCTGCTTACTACACCTGGCGTCAAACAACCCAGTTTAGATTCTAGGATACACGAACTACTTTTAGGCGGTGCAAAAGCACCGCCTAATCAATCAGGAGATTTAAATGAGTAGCGAAAAAGATATTATTGTTGAGTTCCTTCAAAGCAAAGCTGCTACCAAATCTAAATTCTACTTCCAAGACTTCTTGCCCCTTTTTGAAGGCAAAGGTCCTCGTGATGTGAAAAAGATTTTGACCAAACTTGTAAATGAAGAAGTACTTGAATTCTGGTCCTCTGGCTCTACTACCATGTATGGCTTAAAGGGTGCTGGCAAGCAATCTGCTGCTGAAGGCGAAAGCTAGACCATTATTTGACTACTTTTTGCTTCTAAAGCAAAGTCAATCATAAACATAGAATATTTTAATTTTAGACAATGTTATTGTCTTGTAATTAATAGTTGTCTTTGTTTATTTTTGTGGCTTTAATTATAGCGAAAATTATATATTTATATCTATAATACGCTATCAATTATTTTTCAAAGTGCTCTGGGGAAACATTTTTTTGTTAGCAAAAAAGGTTTCCCCAGAACGCTTTTTGAATGCATACTGTCATGACTTTTTAAGACAGAAAAGTCTTACTATGAACATCCCGCGTATACTTATTTCTGGCCTTTCAGGTGGCTCTGGCAAAACCTTACTTTCACTAGGGCTTTGCCGTGCTTTTAGTAATGAAGGCCTTGTGGTAAAGCCATATAAAAAAGGGCCGGATTATATTGATGCACATTGGTTGAGCTTAGCTGCAAAAAAACCATGCACAAATCTTGACCCGTACTTTTTAGACTTTAATGCCTTGCGTGCATTATTTTCTCATAGCATAAGCCAAGATGACTTTTCATTATGCATTATTGAAGGCAATCGAGGTCTTTTTGATGGGCAAGATGTAAACGGTACTTGTTCAAGTGCAGAGCTTTCCCGTATTTTTAATGCACCAGTTATTATTTCACTTGATATAACAAAGATGACTCGCACTGCTGCGGCCATTCTTTCTGGCATTGTAAATTTTGAAAAGGATATACAAATTGGCGGAGTGATATTAAATCAAGTAGGCTCTTTACGCCATGGAGATATAGTACAAAAATCCATTGAGTACTATACTGATATCCCTGTGCTTGGAGCTTTGCCGCGTCTTGAACATAACCCGCTACCAGAACGCCATATGGGGCTTAGTGATGCTAATCAAACACATGCCCATAGCACCATCGAAAAACTAGCTCAGTATATTTCTACACATTGCAATATGCAGCAATTATTATCAATTGCCAAATCAGCTCCACCAATTCCAAAAGTTGCTCCCTTTTGGCCAAAAATGCTAAAAAATCCTCTAAAAGTTCGTATTGGCTATGTTTTGGATGCTGCACTTTGGTTTTACTATGAGGAAAATTTAGAAGCTTTACGGCGTGCAGGGGCAGAGCTTGTACCAATATCTTTGCTTGATACAAAACCATGGCCAAGTGACATTTCAGGTATATATCTTGGTGGAGGATATCCTGAAGAGTTTTTGGAACATTTAAGTACTGTTCCTCATTTGGAACTTTTACGAAAACTATCTGAAAGCAATATGCCTATATATGCAGAATGTGGCGGATTTATGGTCTTATCCTCTGCCATTTTACGTCAAGGTAAAAACTATCCTATGTCAGGAATTTTTCCGGCCGTGGCAGAATTTCATTCACGCCCACAGGGACTTGGATATGTAAAAGCTAAAGTAAAAGTAAATAACCCCTTTCATGCCAAAGGCCTTGAGTTACGCGGGCATGAATTTCATTATTCATGCTGTTTAACTAATGAACATAGTAATGCTCTTGACCAACTATTATGCCTTGAACTACAAAAGGGTACGGGTATGGGACATAGTTTAGATGGACTATCCTTACGTAATACCTTTGCTTCATATACACATATTTATGCTCCAATATGTCCTTGGTGGGCAGAAAACTTTGTCCATTTAGCTCATAACTGGCGCAAAACACAAATCAAACCATAAAAGTCCAAAGGAGACATCATGGCAACTATTACTTCTGAATATTTAGGTAATTTACGTGTGGCCACTAAGCATGTGGAAAGCGATACAACAATCATCACCGATGCTCCCATTGACAATGGTGGACAAGGTCGCTCCTTCTCGCCAACAGATTTAGCAGCCACTGCTCTTGGCACTTGTGCCTTAACTATCATGGGTTTAGCTGCTGATAAGCATAACCTTGATATTACAGGTGCTACCATGAATATTGTTAAAGAAATGTCCGCTAACCCTAGACGCATTGCGCGTATAGGTGTTACCTTTACAATGCCTGCCAATAATTTTAGCGATAAAGATAAAACTCTTCTTGAAAATGCTGCGTATACTTGTCCGGTACATAAAAGCCTAGCTCCTGAAGTAGTACAAGATTTTATCTTTGTGTGGCAGTAAAACAACATAAATATGTCTAACATTTATGAGCGTTGGCATAAGTATACTCAAGAAGTACTAGCTTGGGCGGTAGACGCACCTTCTACCGCCATAAGCTTTGCATTAAATAGTGACCACCCAAAAATTATCAAACGCCTCATGGAACATGGAGAGCGGCGTGAATGGTTTATTTTACTTGGCTGCGACGCATTATGCATGAAACTAGCACAGGCCATAGCAAAAAATGGCTCTACTCAAATTTTAATTCTTGAAAGCGACTTGAACATAGCGCGAGCCTTTATTGAAAATTTTGCTCCATTGCCAAACAATGTTCACATTTTGGCCGACACCTCTCCTTGGGCTTTATATCTTTTAAGCCACCCATTGCTTTTAGGTGTGCCAAATCCAGATAATGCTATTATTCATTGGACCAAGCACAAAACACAGCGTAGCCAAACATTAACAACCTGGCGCAAACTCTTTTTGGGTGCTAAAACCCTACCCATAACTGCAAACAAAGATGCACAGTTAAAACTTTCTGTGGGTGCCATTATGCACCCTGACGAAAAGCATTTAGAAAGTTTTTTTGCTCAAATTCCAGCTTGGGTGCATGAGCTTGTGATTGTATGGGATGGATATATACCTCAAAAAAAATGGACATGTGCTACAAAAATTAAGCATTATGCACGCACCCTTGAACGTGACTTTTCAGCTCAGCGCAATGCCATGCTGGAGCATTGTGACGGTAGTTGGTTATTTTATTTAGATGCCGATGAACGTCTAACAAAGCAAAGTTGGGATCAGTTGGCTAATTTAATAACGCTTCAAAACATTGGGGTTTATTTCCCACGCTTAACTTTTGAAAATGATGAGGAGCATGTTCGTATGGGGCATGGATTATGGCCTGACGTGCAACTACGTTTATTCCCCTTGCAACAAGGGGTACATTTTGTGGGTAGTGTGCATGAAAAAGTAGCAGGTCTTACAGCAAATCTTTGCCTTGCTCCACATATTCCCATTTTGCACTATAGTCATGTACATAAAAGCGGTGAAGAACTACGCCAAAGGCTTGCCATTTTTAGTGCTGCGGGCTGTGTAGAGCATAAATTAAGCCAAGCTTACCCTAGCCTTGCACTTGAATTTTTTGAAAATTTCACAACTCAAAATGCCAATACGCATATTTTTCAGTTGCCAAGTTAAGATTTAGTTCATATATCAATTATATAGGCGCGGCACAAATTTATAACGTAGCCAAGCGCAGCATATACTAATGGAGCATCTTCTTTATGAAAATTGTTTGTCCCCAATGTGAATTTACCCGTGCCATTTCGGCAGATAAGCTTCCGGCAAACGCTGTCATGGCCACTTGCCCACAATGCCAGCACCGTTTTAGAGTAACTCGCGAAGATGCCATAGGTGATGCAGCAGTCTATTCTGACAATGCTGTGCCAAGGGGGGCACATATACCCTCTACAGATGAGCCTCTATATACGCAAGGTGAAGACAATAAACAAAGTGGCCAAGCCACTCAAGAGCAAGAAGCAACAGAGCATACAAAACAAGAGTATTTTGCACAAAACCAAAATGAACATGATGCACAAAACCAAGATGAATATGGGCAAGAAGAAATAAGTCTTGAAGATCGTCAAAAAGCCGCCGCAGCCTACGCTGAGCAAGCCAATGAAAATACATTTGCCATTGCCAATCCTTGGGAGTATGCCAGTCAAACTGGTTACTTTACAGCATTTTATCAAACAGTAATTTGGGTTCTATTTTCACCATCGCGTTTTTTTGCTGGGCTTATGCCACAAAACTCTCGCACTCATATTATGGTTTTTTATCTTATTGTGCGTGTATTGCAAATAAGCATTGAGTATTTTTGGGGTGGTGTTTTAAGCACTAGCCTTGAACCTGCGGCAGCTAACGACCCTGAATTACAAACTGTTTTGGGACTACTTACTCCACAATCTGACTTTATTATGGCCATACTCCTAGGCACAGCCATGTCCACCATTGAAATCTTTTTAGGTTCATTATTTTACTTTACCATGTTTAAATTTATAGCAAAAGCTAATGCAAATTTTTCTCTTATTTTTCAAGTTGTTGCCTATAGTTCTGCTCCTTTACTTTTAGCTATCATTCCAGCCATTGGAACTATTGTGGGCTTTATTTGGAGTCTTGCTTGCATACTCATTGGTTGTCGCTATGCCATGCGTCTTTCGTGGTCACAAACCATTTTAGGAGTTGCTCCACTATACATCTTGGGCATTTTATCATTTGTAGCCTTGGTTAGCTCAGTGGCATAATTTTTATATTGTTACATTACTAAGATTTGGTGCATATGAAGAAGTTTTTTTCATCCCTACGCCGCCTCTGGCAAGAAGCACGCAATAGGCGTCGTTATGCCGAAATTATTCACCCTAAATGCATTAGAAATATGGCTACAGACCTTGCCAAACTTGTGCAAATGTCACTTTGTCGTGGGCATATGTCACGAACAGAGGCACAATATTTGCAAGATTTACAAAAAGAAATGGAAAAACTCATAAACCTGACGGAGAATACATCCTTTTGTAATCTTTCGGCACATAGACGAGTTACGCTTTATTATAATTTACAACGCTCTCACGAAAAGTTGTTAGCATCTATACAAAATACAGATGCACCCACTACGAGGATACAATGAATAAAAATACTTTTACCAATAACTGGATGTTTTTAATTATTCTAGTATCATGCCTTAGCCTTAGCGCATGTATCGATAGCACCATGAGCACAACTAATCATGGTGAAATGGCCACACCATATCACATCACCTACGATGCAACCGTGGTTGTCAGTCCCATACGTGTCTATGTTCAACCAAATATTGCTCCGACAGAACCCTTACGCGGGCTCTTTGTTCCACTTAGAGTAACACAAAATATTTCCCATCATTTAAGTATTAGCCGATCTTTAAGTAGACAACTTTGGCAAGTGTGGCTTGCGCAAGAGTCTTTTGCTGCTCTAGAATACAACGACAGAATAGTGCCAGATCGTGTGGAAGATGCTCTTGCCTTGGCTCGTGCTCGTGGGGCCAATGTATTGGTTGGTGGTTATATTACCCATTATCTTGATGGTGGCACTGTTGGTGACTCTCAAGTATCCATCCAAATAGAGGTCTATGAAGTTGCAACCGGCGCCTTGCTTTGGTCCATGGGGCAAGGCGGAAGCATTGATAAACAGCAAGCTCAAGATTACTACCTTGTTGGCGTTCAAGCCCGCATGCCTGCTGACCCTGCAGGCTTAACAGCTCGCTCTCTTGCTTATGATATGGGTGCTAAGGTTGCCAGATGGGCTAATGCCAATAAGGCTGGAAATTCTAGAGGTCTAGCATTTTAACAATAAAAACCTCCGCTTACTTTGTTTATATTAAGCTATTTTATAAGCTTTTTTAGCTGTGCAACAACTTAGCACTGGCTTCGCCGCCGTGGATTACTCAAAAAAACATTCCCAAAGTGACCCAACACCACTATAAAAAACAAGTTTTGTTGTTGTAGTTCTCAATTGGAGCTTTGTTAATGAATTATGCATAAATCTCAAAAGCGCATTGACAAAAGCACCACAAAAAGCATAAATTTAGCGCGCAAGTGATATATTTCACGATATGAAATTAGACTATGAGAATGTGTCCATAGCTCTACTTTCATTGGTTTAGCATAATTTTAGGAGGTTTTTTGTGAATATTCTTATCTTTGGGCCCAATGGCAGTGGTAAAGGAACTCAAGGCGACTTAGTTAAAGAAAAATACAATTTAGCGCATATTGAATCTGGTGCTATTTTCCGTGAACATATTGGCGGAGGCACTGAACTTGGCAAGCAAGCTAAAGAGTATATCGATCGTGGTGACTTAGTCCCAGATGACATTACCATACCTATGGTCCTTGAAACCCTAAAAAGCAAAGGGCAAAATGGCTGGCTTTTAGATGGTTTCCCTCGCAACACCGTTCAAGCTCAAAAACTTTGGGAAGCCTTACAAAAAGAAAACATGCAACTAGACTATGTTATCGAAATTTTGCTCCCGCGTGAAGTGGCAAAAAATCGTATCATGGGCCGCCGCCTCTGTGAAAATAATAATAATCACCCCAACAATATCTTCATTGACGCCATTAAACCAAGTGGCGACGTATGTCGTGTTTGTAGTGGAGCACTTTCTGCACGCTCTGACGACCAAGACGAAGATGCTATCAACAAACGTCATGATATATATTATAATACAGTAGACGGAACTCTTGCAGCAGCCTACTTCTACAAAGACCTAGCTCAAAAAGATGTCACAAAATATATTGAACTTGACGGCGAAGGTAGCATAGACAGTATTAAAGATACACTACTTAGCAAACTTAGCTAAGTTATACTTTATTGCTTCAAGCATATAAAATTTAATAGTACCAAAAAAAACCCCACCAAGTTTCTTGGCGGGGTTTTTTGCATCTAACCAGCAAACTAGATTAAATAATCACCACGGTTAAACTTAAACTTTTCCGTAGTAGTTAGAATATCAAGTTCATTCACAATACCTGCTAGGTTAGTGTTTTGCTCAAGCAACGGTGCTGATTGTTGCTTTAGCGTTTGAACATGCGATGCAACATCTTCAAGTGCATTATAAGCATCGCGCAAATTGCCTTCCCTTGGGTTGCGTAGTGTGTTGACGTAAGACTCCCATTTATCCATGACACCTGAAGCTTCGGCATATGCCGCATCATCTGTCATAACACCATCAACGGAAATATTTTCCGCATCCACAAGCAATACTTGACCTACAATACTTGCTTGCGCCCCGGGTGGGGTGGGGGCTGTTTTAACGTCATTTTCCGCGCCGCCAAGGGCCACCTGCTCCAAAGTAGTCGCAAAACCTTCACCAGCCTCACTCGTAGCTGTTGTTGATTTTTTTGCTTGAAACTCTTGTTGTTTAAGCAGGGCTTCTAATTGTTCTGTGCGTATATCCATATCGCCTCCAAACCTTGGCGTTCGTTATAAGTGATGCAAGAACTTTGCCATCTTAACTGAATTTATAACATGCATTTATAACACGTTTTTTTAAAACTTTAGAGGAAAATATTGCCGCCTACATCTTAGTGCACTTTTTTTATAATGCAAGATGTAATCTTTTAACAGATACATAATAACCTGCTTAAAGGGGCTTGTCTATCTTTGAAAAAAACACTAAAATGGTCTTTAGGAAGTTTTAAAAAATTATTAGACACAAACCATGAGGTAATTATGCAAGAAATTAAAAAAATTGTTTGTGCTGTTGACTTATCAGATCACAGTAAGTCCATTGCCGAATATACCATTACCTTGGCAAAAGCAACAGGCGCTGAAGTTTTAGTTGTTTATACTGCTCCATCATTAAGTCAATATGTAGGCTTTCATGTGCCCCCCAATACCATTGAAAACTTTGTGGGTGAAATAGTTTCAGGTGCAGAAAAATCTATGGATACCTTTGTTTCTGAAAATTTTCCAGGGATAAACGCTACAGGACATGTTCTTATAGGCTATGCTGCTGAAGAGATTGTCAATAAAGCTGAGGAAGTACAAGCAGACATGATTATTATGGGCACACATGGGCGTAAAGGCCTTGATCGTTTTCTTTTTGGTTCGGTTGCAGAAAAAGTGGTAAAAAACGCTAAGCAACCAGTACTTACCATACGTCCTCAATAACATCATATTAGCCGAGCTTGTTTGGGCTCGGCTAATCAATTAGGTTAATCATGCCCAAAAATATAAATAATGCTCCACTTGTTCGACCAGAAATCGAAGCCCTAAAGCCATATGTACCAGGACTTAGCATAGCTGAAATACGAGAAAAATATGGTCTATCACAAGTTACCAAGATGGCTAGTAATGAAAATCCTCTTGGTGCATCACCCATGGTTCAAGAGCGTTTATCGCGCCTAGCAAATACAGTTTATAGTTACCCCCAAGCAGGTAATCCGCGCTTAGCTAGAGCCCTTGCCCAAAAACATAATGTAGACCCAATGAATATTGTGCTTGGTAATGGATCTGATGAAATCATTGACCTTTTAATGCGCATACGCTGTGAGGCAAACAAACACAATATCGTTTGCTTTAAGCCTTGCTTTGGTATCTATACTACTCAAGCTCAAATTGCTGGTGTAGAACTTAGACAAAGCCCTTTAAATGAAGACTTTTCCTTTTCTTTTGAAGATTTACTTGCTTTAATTGATGAAAATACCGCTTTAGTTTTTATTACCACACCAGATAATCCATCTGGATTTTGCCCTGATGCTGTACATGTACTTGAGTTTGCAAAAAAGCTACCTAAGCATTGCCTCTTAGTAATTGATGAAGCATATATGGATTTTACTAGTGAAGAAAAATATTCCTTACTTGTGCAAGGGCATCATTTAAATAATATTGTTTTTTTACGTACTTTTTCAAAGAGCTATGGTCTTGCAGGCTTACGTTTAGGCTATGGCATTATGCCCACAAGTATTGCAGAATACATGTGGCGCACTCGTCTGCCCTTTTCTGTTAATATTTTGGCCGAAGAAGCTGGACTTGCGGCCCTAGATGACCATATTTTTTATAAAAAAACATTAGAAACCATTAGCTTTGGACGCGAACAATTACTTAACGGTTTACAAAATCTAGGCTGTAAAGTCTATCCAAGCCACGCCAACTTCATAATGTTTGAGCCTCCAAGCAAATATAAAGCCCAAGATGTTTTTGAGCAATTACTGCAAAAAGGTGTAATTATTCGCCCCTTAAAAAGCTATGCCCTACCTCACATCTTGCGCGTAAGTATTGGGACAGAACATGAAAATAAAATATTTTTATTATACTTAAATGAGATTTTTGCATGAGTTTTTTACCTGTCATAGCCATTGACGGCCCTGCCGGAGTTGGTAAAACAACAGTTGCTAAGGAAGTAGCCCAAAGTCTAAATATAGCCTACCTAGACACAGGGGCTATGTTTCGTTGTCTTGCTCTCAAATTAGGTAATAATGTACATAATTTAAGCGCAGAAAAAATTGAACAGCAATGCAGACTTTTGCACTTTAGTCTAAATGGACATGGAGCACAAAGCACCATTATGTGCAATGGAGTAGCTGTAGGGGCTGAAATACGCACCGAAGAAGTGGCCATGCTAGCATCAAAACTTGGAACAATACCAATTATCCGCCAAGTACTAAAAAAAGCACAGCGCGACATTGGCCATAATACATCACTTGTGGCTGAGGGGCGTGATATGGGTACTGTAGTCTTTCCCAATGCTAAATTTAAATTTTTTCTTGATGCCACACCAGAAGTGAGGGCTAAGCGTCGTCAAATTCAACTGCAAGAACGCGGTGATGACGTTGATTTAGCAAGCCTTATAGAGCAAATTAAGATGCGCGACGAGCAAGATCGCAATCGCCCCATAGCTCCACTATGTGCGGCCAAAGACGCTCTTATCATTAATACCTCAAAAATTGATATTAATATGGTGCTTGAAATTATTTTGCCTATATGTAGGGGCGGGGCCAGTTAATTTATATAATATGCTAATATAAATTAATAAAATATTAATATTTTTAACTCGTAGCAAAAAAATTCTTGCACCATAGTATGCATTATAAAATACATTATAACTAAAACACATGCCAAAAATTTCTATTATTATACCCATTTATAACACAAAGAATTTTTTAGTACAATGCTTAGATAGTGTTTGCGCCCAAACACTTAAAGACATAGAAATTATTTGCATTGACGATTGTTCAACAGATGGTTCGGCTAAAATTTTAGACAGCTATGCAGCAAGTGACTATAGAGTAAAAGTCATTCACTTTTCAAAAAATATGGGTGCAGGTGCGGCAAGAAATGCTGGTCTTAGCCAAGCAAAAGGTGAATATATTGGCTTCGTAGACTCAGATGATTTTTTAGATCTAAATTTTTATGAAGAACTATATAGCACTGCAGCTACACACAATGCGGATATTGCTAAAGGCAACATTAAGATTGTGAATATTGACAATATGAACATCTCTGAAAATGAAATTTTTGATTTAAACTCTAACATTCAGAAGCATAAAGCATATTTTTATTGGAGTTTTACAACTGGTTTATACTCAAGAAAAATAATAAATGATTATAAAATTAACTTCCTAGAAGGGGCAAAAAACTTTGAAGACCCCTATTTCAGTATCAAAATTGCAGCACATGCAAATAAAGTAGCCATCTGTAATTTAGTTACTTATTACTATGTTAATAGACCACATTCAAACAGTAAGGATATGAATGTCTCTGCTCTGGAAGATTTAATTTTGTGTATGAATAAAATTTTTATACATTTAAATAATTTACACTTGGATAAACTTCACAAAAAAATTATTTTTTCATTTTTCTATAAAGAATTAACAAAAATCTTAAATAGTGAAAAAAGCTCATTCAAAATGCTTGAAATAACGTCCAAAGCATTGATGGAACTAATCAATCATATAAGTAATCCTGAAGAATATTTTTATTTTCACTATCTTGAGCAGCGAAAAAAACACATGTTGAAACAAGCAAATAGTATCAGACTTTCCATGAAGAGCAAAGATAATGTGTAAAGTAAGTATAATAGTTCCCATTTATAATGTAGCTGAGTATATATCAAAATGTATAGAGAGCTTGCTTTGTCAAACGCTTGAAGACATAGAAATTATTTGTATTAACGATTGCACCCTTGATAATTCCATGGACATTGTGAAGACTTATCAAAAATCAGACTCTAGAATTGTTGTTATAAACCACGAGCAACATAGGGGAGTGTCTGCTGCTCGCAATACAGGATTAAGCTTTGCTAGAGGACAATATATAGCCTCTGTGGATCCAGATGATTGGGTAGCATGCGATTTCATTGAAAAAATGTACAATAAAGCCATTGAAAATCAAGTAGATATAGTTTTAAATACAAATATTCAAAAAACATTTAAGGATGGCCGCACCAATGAGCACTTTGAATGGCACGGCTATATGAAGCAATGTGAAATTGGCGAACTTTTAGATAGTTCCTTTTCCATTGCCAACACTCACTGTATGACCGCGGCCCACATATATAAAAAAACTTTACTTGATAAGCATAATTTGCATTTTCCTGAAGGTTATATACATGAAGATAATTATTTCAAAGCTACCACTGAGCTTTATGTAGATAAAATTTTTGCCTTTTATGGTAGTCCTTACTTTTATCTTCAGCGTGACGATGGAATCATGGGCACGCTTGGCAAGCAAAGCGAAAATACACTACGCATCTACATGAAAATATATGATTACTATTTAGAACATAATGTTCTAGACCGCTTTCCTTTACACGATATTAGGCCGCTCTTAATTCCTGAATGTGATACAGATATACAGTATTTAATAATGACAGAGAAACAGTATTTAATAATGAAAGAAGTTATACATAAAGTTTACCTATTACTCATGAAGGAAAAGCTTAGCTTAGAAAAGATACATTTTCTAAATGCCCTACTCCATAGCGATAATTTTGCAACATATGCAAAATTATTAAAAAAAGACTTAAGACTAACTATACTTAGAGAAAAAGTAAGAATATGTAAGCAAGACACCCATTGCTTAACTTCGCAAAACAGCAAGCAAAAGCTAGGGCTTGTGCCCACCCCAAGCAAATTCAACAAACTCTATAAGTAGCTATAAAGATAAAATTTATTTTTTAATATTAAGAACAGCAAAGAAATCATGTGTAAAGTAAGTATAGTAGTTCCCATTTATAATGTTACTGAGTATGTCTCAAAATGCCTAGAGAGCTTGCTTTGTCAAACGCTTGAAGACATAGAAATTATTTGTGTTAACGATTGCACCCTTGATAATTCCATGGACATTGTGAAAACTTATCAAAAATCAGACTCCAGAATTGTTGTTATAGACCACGAGTATAATAGGGGATTATCTGCAGCACGCAATACAGGGCTTGACCATGCAAAAGGGCAATACATAGCCTTTGTTGACTCAGATGATTGGGTGGCATGCAGCTTTATTGAAAAAATGTACAATAAAGCCATTGAAAATCAAGTAGATATAGTTTTAAATACAAATATTCAAAAAACATTTAAGGATGGCCGCACCAATGAGCACTTTGAATGGCACGGCTATATGAAGCAATGTGAAATTGGCGAACTTTTAGATAGTTCCTTTTCCATTGCCAACACTCACTGTATGACCGCGGCCCACATATATAAAAAAACTTTACTTGATAAGCATAATTTGCATTTTCCTGAAGGTTATATACATGAAGATAATTATTTCAAAGCTACCACTGAGCTTTATGTAGATAAAATTTTTGCCTTTTATGGTAGTCCTTACTTTTATCTTCAGCGTGACGATGGAATCATGGGCACGCTTGGTAAGCAAAGCGAAAATACACTACGCATCTATTTGAAAATATATGACTACTACTTAAAAAACAATTTCCTCAAACACCATGCTCTAAGTATCATACATTACTTTTCATATTTTAAGTGTGATACAGAGGAGCAATATTTAGTCATCAAAGAAACTGTACAAACAATAAAACCATTGCTTGCGAACAAAAAAATTGATTTACAAAAAAGACATTTTTTAAATTCCTTATTCCACAGCCATAACTTTGAATCATATAATAAATTTTTAAAAAAAGACATAAGGTTAACCTTCCTTAGAAATAAAATTAAAGAATCAAAACAAAATTAAGCCTTGTAAAAACTTTTCTTTACAAATTTTTTTTTAAGTAAATGCTTCACTAGCTAAAACTAGTGACTTTGTATCACAGCTAAGATTAGTCAATATCTTGGCTTCAAAATATGGGAATAAATTGCCCACCGCCACTTCCTCCACTCATAAGATGCTTATATTCATGGTAAAATTTTTCATGGCACGCTCTATGCATATTTTTTTTGCAAATGGCAATGGGCCATTAAATTTTACACATTTTAACTTATCATCCTTGGGGAGGATATTATGAGCAGTCATCTAGATTATGAAATTAACAAAGAGTTAGGCGAGTGTTACCTATTTATGGGCGATTTGGACAAGGCTGAAGAGTACTATCGCAAAGCCATTGCCAGCAACAACACCCATATAGCCCCTTATCTTGGTCTAGCTACCATTGCTGTACAGCATGGTAAGCTTGAGGAAGCCATGGTGCTTTATACTAAGGCTGCCACCATTGAAGTAACAGATAAAACCTTAACTGGTATGGGGCTTGTTTTTATGGAACAAGGCCAACATGAAGAAGCCTATGAACATTTTTCTCGCGCGCTAGACATGAATGCAGAAAACATGATTGCACTTAACTGCTTAGTTCGCGAAGGACACCACCTTGGTCGTCTACAAGACGTTATTCCAGCACTTGAAGCAAGCATTCGCGTATCAAGCGAAGCAAATGCCATTCGCGTAAGTCTTGCTGGTATTCTTATGGCCTTAGGTCGTTTTGATGAAGCTAAAGGCCACTTAGAGTCCGTACTTGGTATTGACCCAAGCAATGAAAGTGCACGTGAATTAATTGCCAGCATGGCTGCATAGTTAACACTAAATTTAAAATCTAATTTGATTTTAACAAGATACAATGGCATAATTAAATTTAAGCCTTGTAAATATTCCCTCCCCACACGATTTTCCGACCCTAATATGTTTGATTAGGGTCGGAAAGTCCCCCAAGCGGAGGAGCCCTATGCACAGGATTGCACAGGAGGTTGTCATGGAAGACAAAACTTAATCGCGGGGATAACTCCCCGCGTTTCATTTTTAAATTGCATTGCCCATAAAAAAATACCTATTACAATTTACAAAACATCAAATGACATTAACTTAATCAAAGTCCCATATTTTATGATATAAGCACAATGCGATTTACAACGTTAATATCTTAATATGATTAATAAAAAAATTTTTTCTTGCATTTCTATAACTTTTAAAGCATGTTTCGCCTTGTATCTATTTTTTATATAGTTTTTTAGCCTTACCATTTTAGCTTTTTATTTACGGAGTACAAGCATGACCCGCAAAGACCGCACTGAAGGTATTTACAGTCGTAAGGAAGTTCTTGATGAAAGTGAACGTAGGCAATATTGCCTTATCCAACTTAAAGATTTACTTTCATACGCTTATCGCTATTCCGAGGATGTAAAAAAACGCTTTGATCGCGCTCAGTTTAATGTAGAGAAATTTAAAGCCGTTACAGACATTAAACATATTCCCATCTTAAAAAAGAAAGAATTAATTTTCCTACAATCCATGGGACCACGTCTTGGTGGATTACTTACTAAGGATATTGGTGATTTAAAACGTATCTTTTTATCCCCTGGCCCAATTTTTGACCCAGAAGATAGAGGAGAAGACTATTGGGGCTATACTGAAGCCTTTTATGCCGCTGGGTATCGCCCTGGTGATACAGTACAAATTACATTTAATTATCACCTCTCTCCGGCTGGGTTAATGTTTGAAGAACCCTTACGCAATCTTGGTTGTGCCATTATTCCGGCAGGTCCTTCTGATGCATCCACTCAGCTAGATATTATGCAAAAATTACGCGTTTCAGGCTATGTGGGTACACCTAGTTTTCTTATGCACTTGGCTCAAAAAGCCGAGGAAAAAGGCCTTAACTTACGCAAAGACCTCTTTTTAGAAGTGGCCTTTATGACTGGGGAAAGACTTTCGGAAAAAATGCGTAACCAATTAGAAAAAAAATACGACCTTTTGCTTCGCCAAGGCTATGGCACTGCAGATGTGGGTTGTATTGGTTATGAGTGCTTCCATAAAAATGGCCTGCATGTGGCAAACCGTTGCTTTGTAGAAATTTGTCACCCTGACACGGGCATACCGTTAAAAGATGGTGAAGTGGGCGAAATTGTGGTCACAGCATTTAATAAAACATATCCACTCATTCGCTTAGCCACTGGAGACTTATCATATATCGACCGTGCGCCTTGTGCTTGTGGACGTACCAGCCCGCGTATTGGCACCATTGTAGGGCGTGTTGATACAACTGCACGTATTAAGGGTATGTTTGTTTATCCACATCAAGTTGAGCAAGTAATGAGCCACTTTGAAGAGATTAAACGTTGGCAAATTGAAGTAACTAACCCAGGTGGCATTGATGAAATGGTGCTATATGTTGAAACAAGCGACTTTAGACGCGAAGAAGAATTGCTACATCAATTCCGCGAAAAAATTAAGTTGCGCCCAGTATTAAAAACTCTTGCTCCTGGTAGTTTACCACCACAACTACGCCCCATCGAAGACAAGCGTCAGTGGGATTAAATATAAATTCCACTATTATATTAGCTTTGTTGATTTGAGGAAATTATGGGAACAGAAATAGAGCGCAAGTTTCTTGTGCATGGTGAGCCTTGGAAAGGGTTACAAGGCTCACGTTTTGTTCAAGGCTATTTGAGCACAGAGGCTATGCGTACTGTGCGAGTGCGCACCATAGGGGAACAGGCTTATATAACCATTAAAGCTTGCTTAGAAAATACACTTATGCGTAGCGAGTATGAGTATGAGATACCAATTGCTGAAGCTAACCTTATACTTGAAAATTTGGCTCAAAAGCCCCTTATTGAAAAAATTCGCTATAACATTATCCATGAACAAAATACATGGGATTTAGATGTGTTTTTAGGTGAAAACACAGGCCTTGTTGTAGCAGAAATAGAGCTTAATGATATAAACCAAACTTTTACTAAACCGGACTGGCTGGGTGATGAGGTAACTAATGACAAAAAATACCTAAACTCAAGCCTTGTCACCAGTCCGTACTTCACATGGACTAAAAATCATGGCACATAAAGGCCCACATATATCCATCTTACCTGATTATGTTGTAAATCGTATTTTACGCATTAATCGTAATGACTTTGAAGAATGGCCAGAATCAGTACGTAACCTTGCCATTGCCATTGCCGAAGAGCTTTTTTTAGTGGCCTATAACCCATTTATTGATGTTGAGACTGTGCGTCAAAGTGTGCAAAGTCGTTATGAAGCAGATTCTTTAGCCCTAGCCCACCACTACGCCACAAGTATTGGTGAAGGCATTACCATGTTTTGGTCTGCTCACAATGCAGAAATGGCTTTTCGTGCTGAATTAATCGATGAATTTCGTAAAATAATGCCCGAAGAATGTATAATTTTGCGTCCCGGAGCCTTAGTTGAAAATGCCACCGATGCCACTGACTTACGTATGGAACTACCACTTTGTGTTGTCGAACCCAACAACACAGAGCAAGTAGCAGCCTTAGTACGCCTTGCCAATGATAAGAAGTTTGCCCTCATTCCTCGTGGTGGTGGATCAGGCCTAACTGGTGGAGCTGTTCCGGCTAGAAAACGCACAGTTATAGTAAACCTCACCCGCCTAACAAATATTGAACCCATTGATGCTGAAAATAAAACCATCACCTGTGAGGCTGGAGTACTGACCCATGAGGCTATTAAGGCTGCAGATAAACATAATCTCTTTTTTTCAGTAGACCCAGCATCAAAACTTGCCTCAACCATTGGCGGCAATATTGCAGAAAATGCTGGCGGGCCATGTGCTTTTGAATATGGTACTACTTTAGATAACCTCCTATGGTGGCGCATGGTTACCCCAACAGGTGAAATAATTACCATTGAGCGCAAAGACCACCCAAGGCGTAAAATATTAACTCAAGACACAGCCACTTTTGAAGTAAAAGACATTTCTGGTGGAGTACGCAACGTAGTGCAATTAAGTGGTAACGAAGTGCGCCTACCCGGCCTTGGTAAGGACGTTTCCAATAAAGCTTTGGGAGGTCTTCCTGGCATTCAAAAAGAAGGGGTTGACGGTATCATAACCCAAGCTAGCTTTGTTTTACATCATAAAGCAAAGCACTCTAGAGTCATGGTCTTAGAGTTTTTTGGTCGCTCCATGCATGGGGCAGCCGTGGTTATTCGTGAGTTGGTGGCTTTTAGAGATCGTGTTCGTGATGAGGGTGACTATGCAAGCCTTTCTGCCCTTGAAGAATTTAATGCAAAATATGTTCAAGCCATTGAATACAAAAGAAAATCACAAAAATTTGATGGTGACCCCATCTCAGTAATTATACTGCAAATTGATGGTGACGAACCATATTTACTTGATAAATGCGTTACTGAAATTGTATCCTTGGTGCAAAATCAAGATAATGTAGATATTTTTGTGGCCGAAGATTCTAAACAAGCCAAGCTATTTTGGGAAGATAGACATAAACTCTCCGCCATATCCAAGCGCACTTCCGGATTTAAGATTAATGAAGACGTGGTTATTCCCATTGAGCGCATCCCAGACTTTGCCCTATTCCTTGAGCAGTTAAACCTCGAATGTGCGGCAGCGGCCTTTCGTTATGCCTTGCAGTCTGTGGGGCGTTTAACTGGATTTCCTCTGGAAGATAAAGAGTTTAATAAAGAATTTTCTTATGCATCCAAGGCTGCGCGAGGTGATGTTTTATCTAGTGAGCTTAGTGATGAAGAAATGCTCATGCGTAGTGTGCTTTTCTTAAAAGAATTACAAAATAAATATTCTCACCTTGCAAGAAAAATTCAAAAAATACATGACTATATGCAATCAAGCCGTATAATTGTGGCAAGCCATATGCATGCTGGTGATGGCAATTGGCATGTTAATATACCAGTCAACTCAAGCGACCACCACATGCTTGAAGAAGCAGAAAAAGTGGCCGCGCGCGTCATGCATACTGCTCAAGATATGGGGGGTTCTGTTTCAGGTGAGCATGGTATAGGAATTACCAAGATTGCTTTTTTAAGCGACAGTAAAATAGAAGCCTTACGGGATTTTAAAGAAAGAGTAGACCCGCGCGATATTCTTAACCCAGCAAAGCTAGTGCAAAAAGAATTGCCGGTTCGGCCTTTCACATTCTCTTTTAATCGTCTAATTAATGATATTAGCGAAAGCGGACTACCAGGAAAAGACCAGTTAATACATCTTCTTGGTTCTGTTCAAAACTGTACTCGTTGTGGAAAATGCAAACATGTTTGCCCCATGACCTACCCTGAACGCTCTATGCAATGGCATCCACGCAATAAAAATATGGTGCTTGGCATGCTGCTAGAAGCTATTTATTACACTCAAGTAAATACTGGCCGCTTGGACAGCAGACTACTTGGACATATACGTGAAATAGTTGAACATTGCACAGCATGTGGGCGTTGTACTGCTGTATGCCCTGTGGGTATACCTTCAGGCGAAGTAGCCTTAGCTTTACGTAAAAATATTGAAAACGAAGGGGCAGGTGGTCATCCTCTAAAGTCACGCATCCTCACTTGGCTTGTGCAACAGCCTCAACAGCGTATACCTAAATCTGCAAAAATGGTCTCTCTTGGACAAAAGACTCAAAATAAAATTCTTGATTTTATGCCCAAGTCTTGGCGTTCTCAATTTCAAAATCCAATTTTTGCAACTAAAGGCCCCAAGATTGGATACACAAACCTCTATGAATCCATGAAGTTACACCGTGGGCACATGTTTGTACCAGCTAATTTAGACCAAGTTAAACCTGCGGTTATCTATTTTCCAGGTTGTGGGGGAAGTTTATTTCATGACCGTATAGGAATAGCTTCATTAATGCTCTTATTAAAGGCTGGGCATGCTGTAGTCATACCACCGCGTCATATGTGTTGTGGCTATCCCTTGCTTACTTCAGGCATGGATAAGCTTTATAAACGCAATATGGACCATATGAAAAAAACCATGCTGACCCTTTTAGACGAAGCAAAACAAGCTGGCCTTGACCCTAAATACATAGCAACAGCTTGTGGCACATGCATGGATAGCTTGCAGCGCATGAAGTTTTTAAGCCAAAATCAACTTGAGCAAACCAGTGTCACACAACTGGCTCTTCTATCCATTGCCCCCACGGCTAACTTAGATGGTGCACCGCGCCTCTATCATGCGGCTTGTCATGCAGAATGGTATGGTCTTTCTAATATTGCTGGACGCGAAAAACTGCTTAGCTCTCTATCAGCTTTTACTGGTGCAAGCTTTACAATTTCAGCAGGTTGTTGTGGGGAATCAGGACTTGGGGCCATGACCTCACCAGCTATATACAATCGTTTGCGCGAACGCAAAAAACAAAGCCTTGAACAAGCCTTACAAAATAATGCTGGCCCTATCTTGGTGAGCTGCCCATCATGCAAGGTTGGTATGGGCCGCATATTGTTAAGCCTTGGGCAAAAACGCCCAGTACTACACATTTGTGAATGGCTTGCCAAACATATTGATGGACCAGAATGGCGTAAGGATTTTAAAAAGCGCGTCATTGAATCACGGGGTAATGTTCGCGAAGTTAATGTAGCTAAGCCGTAAGTGCATTTTTAGGACTCATTTTCATGCCCCACGTATATAGCAAGGAGCAAGCTTTAGAACTTGTACACTCTACCGAAGATAGTTTATTTACTTGTGCCTCACACTTACGCCAAAAAACTTTTGGAAATAAAGTAGAACTATGTGCCATAATTAACGCTCGCAGTGGGCATTGTTCTATGGATTGTACTTTTTGTTCTCAAAGTATACATCACAACACTAAAACCATTACTTTTGAATTACTTAGCCAAGAAGAAATTTTAGCTCGCTTAAATATGCTTGCCAAATACCCTTTACAGCGTGTGGGCCTTGTGACCAGTGGAGGAGTACTACAAGATAACAATCTTACAAATATCATAGAAATACTTGAAAATCTCCCCTCACATTGGCAAGGTAAACTTTGTGCATCACTTGGAAAGTTAAACTCCAAAGCTCTGGCACGCTTATATAAAGCAGGTCTTAAACGCTATCATCATAATCTAGAAACTAGTCGCAATTACTACCCCAAGCTTTGCACCACTCAAACTTGGGATGAACGCTTAAAAACAGTTAAACGCGCACAAGAAATACCATTAAGCATTTGCTGTGGTGGTATTTTTGGTTTGGGTGAAAGCTGGGAGGATCGCATAGACTTTGCATTAACTTTGCGGGAAAATAATGTAAAACACGTACCCATAAATTTTTTACACCCGCATGCCGGTACCCCTCTAGCAAAACAAAACATTCTTGATGCTAGCGAAGCCTTGCGTATTATAGCCATATTTCGTCACATTCTGCCTACAGCAAGTTTACGTATTTGTGGTGGGCGACCCTTGATATTAGCAAAGCGGCAAGAAGAAGTTTTTGCTGCCGGAGCCAATGCACTTATGACTGGTAATTACTTAACTACCACAGGTAATGGCATTGAAGATGATTGCATAATGATTCAAGAACAAGGTTTGGAGATTTTAGCCTAATGCAAAGTCAGCCTTTACAAGGTATTTTCATTGCCGGCACCGGCACTGACGTGGGTAAGACTGTCGTAACCGCAGCTTTAAATCGAGCCCTCTGGTCTTTGCACGAATCTGACGGGCAAAGCATGGGATTTCAAGGTTATCTCCCCCTAAAGCCCATTCAAACTGGTAGTATCGCCCATAACACAACCATATCCACCCAAGAGCAAGTTGTAGCTGATGCTGACATATATGCTCAAGCATTGAAATTTAATGAATTTAAAATACCTAGTATCTTTTACCCCAAGACTTTACACCACTTTAGTCTAGCGGCTTCGCCGCATCTTGCCGCTAAACAAGAAGAGGTAAGTTTAAATGTGCAAGATTTGCATACAGACATACTAAGCATTAGTAAAAAAACCTTACATAACCCGATACTTATTGAAGGTGCAGGTGGTATTTATGTACCTTTAAATCCTCATGAGACCATGCTTGATCTTATGCAAAGTTTATCCTTACCCATTATATTAGTTATGCATAATGGACTTGGAACCCTAAACCACACCTTGTTAAGCCTTGAAATATTACAAACACATGGGCTTAATATTGCCGCCATTGTCTGTACAGAAAAAGACCATGAAAAGTCTATAATCAAAAACGATAATATTGACTTTATACGTGCACATGCACCACAAATTCCACTTTATACTTTACCATATTTGCAAGATTTAAACCAAGAATCAAATAAAGCTTGGAGCTGTGCAGCTAAAATCCTTACTCCCCTTGCAAAGCAATTGCTAAATATGTGGAAAGAAAACCTAGAAAAAAATACTCCTTCAAAGCTCATTCATTGGGACAAAGCTCATCTTTGGCATCCTTACACCTCAAGTATTAGCCCTCTGCCTGTATATGAGGTAAGCCATGCCAAGGGTATGCATATTTATTTACGCGATAAAAAAGAACCACTTATAGATGGTATGTCATCTTGGTGGTGTGCCGCACATGGCTATGGCAATATTGAACTTGTGCAAGCTGCTAAGACCCAAGCCCAGCGTATGGCACATATTATGTTTGGTGGACTAACCCATGAACCAGCAGTGCGTGCGGCCAAAAAACTTTTGGATTTATTTCCCAAAGCGACACAAAGTTCTAAGAAGCTTAACCGTGTTTTTTGGGCTGACTCTGGCTCTGTGGCTGTGGAAGTGGCTTTAAAAATGGCCTTGCAATATCAGCAAGGACGAGAGCAAAAACAACGTACCCTGTTTCTTAGCCCACGTGGAGGCTACTATGGTGATACTCTTGGTGCTATGAGCGTGTGTGACCCTATTAATGGTATGCACACTTTGTTTAACCACGTGCTAGCTCAACATATTTTTATTAAACGCCCCGCATGTCCCTTTGATGGTATAGATAACACTACTTTTGATAAACAATGCCTGCAAGAATTGGAACAAGCCTTTGAACAATATGGAAGCAAACTAGCTGCTTTTATTATAGAGCCCATTGTGCAAGGTGCAGGCGGTATGTGGTTTTATGACCCACGCTACTTGCAACGTGTAGAAGAACTGTGCAAACATCACGATGTATTGCTTATTTTTGATGAAATTGCCACAGGTTTTGGACGCACAGGCAAATTGTTTGCAGCTGAATGGGCTGACATTACCCCTGACATTTGTTGTGTTGGTAAGGCTTTAACTGGTGGTTTTATGAGCCTTGCGGCCAGTATTTGTACAGAAGAGGTAGCCAAGGGTATTTGCGCTAATAATCAAGTATTTATGCATGGTCCAACCTATATGGGTAACGCCCTTGCCTGTGCCGTAGCAGAAGCATCATTAAATATCTTTGCGCGTGATACGTGGAAAGAACAAGTATCACGCATTGAAAAAGAACTAAAACAAGGCCTTAGTCATTGTAAGCAGTTAAGTGATGTGATAGACGTACGCGTGCTTGGAGCCATTGGCGTGGTGGAATTAAATGACAATGTCAATGTAAGTGCATTGCAGAAATTTTTTGTGCAGCATAATGTTTGGATTCGTCCCTTTGCCAAATTAATCTATGTTATGCCACCATATATTGCCAACACCAAGCATATTCAAGCTCTTACCAAGGCCATTAGTGAAGCCATTGAGCAAGGAGTACATAAAATAGGAGTTCATCAATAATGTTTTGGCTTTTATGTTATGCTTTTTTACTTTGTATGCTAGCTTTTTACGGCAGAGCAAACCAATTATCCACAAAGCAAAACGAGGCTGCTTTTTTTGTAAACAATCGCCAAAGCTCTATCCATGCTGTGGCCTTTTCCATTGTGGCGTCTTGCGTAGGTGGTTCTGCTACTCTTGGCATGGCTGGTCTAGCGTGGCAGGTAGGCACCCCAGCCTTTTGGTGGCTTGGCACAGGTGCCATTGGACTTAGTGTCTTAGCTTTTTTCCTAGCTTATAAGGTTCGAGCAAGTAAGGCATATACTCTACCAGAAATGATTAGCACCTACCTTAGCCCCTCTGCTCGCCCTTTATCATCAATTATTATTATTCTTGCATGGTTAGCTATAACATCGGCTCAACTTAGTGCCATGGCAACACTTATTGTACCTCTAATGCCAGATGCCATAGCTAGCTTGCCTACTCCACTAAGTTCCAGTTTACAAGGCTTTGACCATTTTAGTTTAGCTCTATTCTTAGGGTCTGGCATTGTGGTTATTTATGCCTGCATTGGTGGTCAAGCTGCCATTATTAAAAGCGATATTGTACAATATGCCTTGCTTATGCTTTGCCTGATTTTAGCCTTTACTCTACTATACTTAAAGCTTGACCATTTAGCATTAGCAAATCCTCTGAGCTCTATAAAACTAGAATTTGTAAATAATGAATTTACTCTGAGCAAATTTAGCTACTTTTTGATTATTATTGGGGGTAGCTATGTAGTATGCCCCATGCTCTTTGGGCGTCTTTACAGTGCCAGGGACAGTAAAACTGCTAGGCGTGGAGCATATTTAGCCATATTTTGGCTCATACTTACTGCCGTGCTCATTGTTAGTGTGGGGATTATTTGTCGCGCTTTTAGCGCTCCAACAGTATCCATGACACCAGAAGCAATACTCACCACAACTTTATTTGAACAATTGCCGCCATGGGCCAGCACTATCACATTTTTAGGCATATTTAGCGCACTGATATCCTCAGCAGATTCAAGCCTTATAACAGCTTCAACTATTTGCAGTAATGATATTTTGCGTAAACCAAGCATTGGCATTTGTAGAATATGTACCCTATTTATCGGCATGGGTGGTATGGTCTTAGCCCTTAGTGGCAAGAGCATCTTACAACTCCTACTTATGGCTAATGATATATATGTGTGTGGGGTTGTAGCTCCAGTATTTATTGGTATGGTTTTGCATAAACGCTATACGTTCAGACCCCATGGTATATCCTTGGCCATGGCGATAGGGGGCGGATTTGGTCTTACAGCAGCCATGAGTGGAGAAAATATATATAGCTACCTAGGTATAATAGCAGCAATAATTATATCACTTGCTTCAGTGAAGGGTTTGCCAGCACCACAAGAAAATGCAACCTAATGTGTTAATATTACGTAATATTAAAAAGTCTTCGTGCATTATCCCCACAATGCTGCCAAAGCTTTGCGACGTCCATATTTTTTGCTTTGGCAATACAATGAGCAGTAAACACTGTAAAAGCTGGCTCATTGCGCTTTCCCCGCCACTCTTGAGGTGCTAAATAGGGGCAATCTGTTTCTAGCATAATTTTATCTAAAGGAGCAGCGGCAGCAGCCTCACGTAGTTCATTATTTTTTGGATAAGTTACAGCACCAGGAATAGATACATACCAACCATTATGAATGATTTGTTTAAGCTCTGCCACATTGCCACCAAAACAATGCCAAAGTAAAGGATAGTCAATAAATCCTTCCTTTTCTAGCAAGGCAAGGGTAGCCTCTGTAGCATCGCGGCTATGAATTAGCACTGGCTTTTCTAATTCGCGGGCAAGGTTTAACTGTGCAACAAATACTTGTAATTGTATATCTTTTGGACAATGATCCCAATAAAAATCAAGTCCAATTTCACCCACGGCACGCAAACGTGTATCACTTAAAAAACATTCACGCATAGCTTCTAAGGTTTGTTCAGTAAACTTTAAGCCATCACTAGGATGAATGCCTAAGCTAAAAAATATATTTTCGTGTGCGTCAAAATAACTTTTACGCTCAGCAAAGGCCTCAGGGGATAGAAAAATATTTATAATATGTGAAATACCGCATTGCTTAGCATTTTCAATAGTTGCATCACGATCATCATTAAAATGCTTTAGATCAAGATGCGCATGGCTATCCACCCCATATGGGGGCAAAGCAAAGTCTATAGGAGGGGTTAAGGGAGCTTTTTTCTTAGACAAAGTGGCCTCGAATTTTTAAGAATAAAATTTATTTACTATTTCAAGCAAACTATTTGCTTGATTTTCAAGAGAATACGCATCAGCTGTTTTAGCAAGATTTGCACGTAGGGTGGCAAGCCTTGGCCCACCACTTTGCAACAAAATACAGGCTTGCTCAAGGGCCAAAGTTGCACCAAGCACATCCGCATCAGCCACATACAGACCATTGCCTTCAAAGGTGGTTTCACGCAAACCAAACCACGGTTCAGATAGGTAAGGCATGGGTTCTTGGCTTATAAAACGCGCTTGACGCATATAATCCCAACCCCCAAGACCACCAAATCCCACCACCATACAACCAGACGCCATAGCCTCAAGCGGTGGGAGCGGACAGCCTTCAGGAAAACCTGTGGCTAAAAAGATATGACATGTGCGTAAGGTTTCTGCCACCTGCTCATGACTTAAATGTTGTAGGCGCACCCACTGAACACGTATGTGTGGATGTAAACGGGCCAAACGGTCTTGCAAAGCATGTTGGATAAGATCAGAAAAAACTTTATTTTTGCGCGGCATCCAAGCGATGCGAATGGGATTTTTTATTGCATCTTCTTCTAACACTTGAGGATAAAAAAGTTTGCTATCAATACCGGGGCGTAAAATTGGTCCATCCTTTCCGGTAATAGTTTGTAAACATTTACGCACCGGATCAGATACATATATAAAATCAACATCAAGTTGATCCCAGCGAGTTTCTCCGGGTAGTGCATTGAGGCCAAAAGACCATGCTTGCATATATATTACACAGCGAGCTTTGGCCTTTAATCCTAATAGTAATGCATTAACCCAACCTTCGGGCACAATCCAAATATAATTTGGCCCAAGTTCAATATCATCCCAGTAAACAATGGGGATTTTGGCATGAGGCAAAGTTTGAGTGTAGCTTGCATAAAGCAGCTCACTCTCTTTAACTACAAAACAAACCTCACGCCCAGCACTTACTAGATGTTTTGCAAGATGCACAAGCACAGCAAAACCGCCGCTTATGCTTTGTAATGGCGGAAGAAATATAGCAACTTTTTTTGTCATGGCTTAATATTAACAATATATACAAAAGCAAGCAAGAATACTTTGCTTCATGATAAATTTTTCTAACTATTTAAAAATATGTATCTTTAATTTATAAAAACATATTATTACCATGAAAATTATATTAACTTAGTATTATTTAAAGTTTTATACTCAAGCCATAGCATGTAGTGTTGACAAAAACTCGATAGTTATATATAATAATATATTAAATTTAAGTAATTATATCAAAATCTTGCGAGGATACTATGCCTACAAACTTTGGAAAAGCCTTAACTTTTGATGATATTTTGCTCTTACCTGGCTATTCTCAAGTAACTCCAGACCTTGTGGAAATTGAGACCCACCTTACCCCTTCCTTACCTTTGCGCATTCCTCTGTTATCTGCCGCCATGGACACGGTAACAGAATCTGCCATGGCCATATCTTTGGCACGCATGGGGGGCATTGGTATTGTACACAAAAATATGCCCGTGGATAAGCAAAGGCTACAAATTGAAAAAGTAAAAAAATCTGAAAGTGGCATGATTTTAGACCCCATAACCATACACTCAACAGATAGTGTACATTTGGCCCTAACACTTATGGCTGACTATCGTGTATCAGGTTTACCAGTAGTTGACGCAAATAAGCTTGTGGGTATTTTAACCAATCGTGATGTACGTTTTGTACAAGACGCGCAAAATACTCGTGTAAGTGAAGTGATGACCTCAAAAAATCTTATCACTGTACCCATGGGAACAACTCTTGATGAATCACGTCAACTTTTACATGAACATAGGGTAGAAAAACTACTTGTGGTTGACAGTGAAGATAGATTGCGCGGACTTATCACCATGAAAGATATTGATAAAGTTCAAAAATATCCTGCATCTTGTAAGGACGATAAGGGTCGTTTACGCGTAGGTGGTGCCATTGGGGTTGGTGGTATAGAAAGAGCTAGTGAGCTTTTGGCAGCAGGAGCTGACGTGCTTGTGCTTGACTCAGCCCATGGGCATTCGGCCAATGTCATTAAATCCATTGAAGAAGTCAAAGCAGCTTTTCCAAATTGTCAGTTGGTTGCTGGCAATGTGGGTACTTATGAAGGAGCTAAAGCATTGCTTAAAGCTGGAGCTGACGCCATTAAAGTAGGTATTGGTCCTGGTTCTATCTGCACTACACGTATTGTAGCAGGTGTAGGTGTGCCGCAAGTAACTGCAGTTACAGAAGCCTCAAGGGCCGCCAAGGAGATGGACCGTTGCTGCGTTGCCGATGGCGGCATTAAATTCTCCGGTGATATTGTTAAAGCATTGGCAGTGGGTGCGCATTCTGTTATGATTGGTAGCCTCTTTGCTGGCACTGAAGAAAGCCCAGGTGAGACCATATTATATCAAGGGCGTACTTATAAGATATACCGCGGAATGGGGTCCATTGACGCCATGAAGGAAGGTTCTTCTGACCGTTACTTCCAAGAAAAAAGCAAGAAACTTGTGCCCGAAGGTATAGTTGGCCGTGTACCCTATAGAGGCGGAGTTATGGACTCCATCTATCAGCTCATGGGAGGGCTACGTTCTGGTATGGGTTATGTTGGAGCTAAAAACCTTGATGAATTACGCGAAAAAAGTGTATTTTGTGAAATATCTGCCGCCGGCCTTCGTGAAAGCCATGTGCATGATGTTATTATCACCAAGGAAGCTCCCAACTATAGAATTGACAATTAATTCATATTTTAATCAAGTGGCATTGTATTTTTTCAGCTATATCAAAAAAGGGTTGGCAGTATGGCAAGCAAGGTAATTATCATTGATTATGGTTCACAAGTAACACAACTTATTGCTAGGCGTGTGCGCGAAGCAGGGGTATATTCAGAAATACATCCTTGCATTGTAAGTGCTGCCGAAGTAAAGGCCATGAATCCTTCAGCACTTATTTTATCAGGTGGTCCTGCCTCAGTGGGCGAAGCCGATGCTCCGGCCCTCGATGGTGATTTTTTAAATCTTGGTATTCCAGTGCTTGGTATTTGCTATGGTATGCAATTGCTAGCCCAAAACCTAGGCGGAGAGCTTGCCCGCTCGACCACCAGAGAATATGGCCCTGCAGAACTTAAAATGCAAAATGCCAACTGCCCCTTATGGCATGGGCTTGATTGCAACAAATCCACACGGATTTGGATGAGCCACGGAGACAAAGTAAAAAAAGTCCCTCAAGGGTTTGAAGTTATTGCAAGCACCGACACTTTAGAAGTGGCAGCCATGGCCAATGTTGAACGCCAAATATACGCCGTTCAATTTCACCCCGAAGTCCACCACAGCGAAGATGGCGTGGCTATGCTTCGCAACTTCCTATTTAATATTGCTAAAATTACTCCAGATTGGACCATGTCTAGCTTTGTAGAGCGTTGTATTAAAGAAATGGCCGAGCAAGTTGGTGATAGACATGTGGTTTGCGCTTTATCAGGTGGTATAGACTCTACCGTAGTAGCAGTGCTCTTACATAAGGCCATTGGGCATCGTCTGCACTGCATTTTTGTAGATAATGGAGTTTTGCGCCTTAACGAAGGTGAAGAAGTTGTAGCCTATTTACGTAAACATTTTGACTTGAACTTAAAATTTGTCCAAGCTCAAGATCGCTTTTTATCCCTGCTTGAAGGAGTAGATGACCCTGAAAAGAAACGTAAAATAATTGGACATACTTTTATTGAAGTTTTTGATGAAGAAGCCAAAGCCCTTGGACAAGTAGATTTTTTGGCTCAAGGCACTTTATATCCCGATGTCATTGAATCCATATCACACAAAGGGCCCAGCGCAGTTATTAAAAGCCATCACAATGTAGGCGGTTTACCCGAAACCATGAATTTAAAACTCATTGAGCCTTTGCGTGAATTATTTAAGGATGAAG
>CAYJDF010000014.1:28247-31503 GCA_964368845.1 uncultured Desulfovibrionaceae bacterium | reverse complement strand
CATTCGCTTAACATATTAGCTAATCAGCAAGAACATATTCAAAACCTAACCAAAGCCGCCACAGAAGCAACTGACGAAAACATACGTCTTCGCCAAGAAGTTGCTACCTTAAAAACCGTTATAAGATCATCAGAAGCTGTTCATCAAGACGATTTGGATCAAGTTCGCACTTGGATGAGTCGTCTTGCCAAAAGTTATAATGATAAAACACCTTTGGATACGCAAACACCGCAAAGAGAAAAAAATTAATATTTACACAGAATTACACCTTTTCAGCAAGCGCAACAACTGTTCCGCAACTTAATTTATCGTAACTATTTTTTCTTGTCAGCAAGCTCAAAGACAGATTTAAATAACTCTAATGGCAATGCCCCACGAACAATTGCATTATTTACTATAAAGTATGGCGTACCTTCTACATCAAGCTTTTTAGCATCAGCCAAGTCTTGTTCTAAAATTTGTTTAGTCTTTTTGTTTTTTGCATCTCGAGCCAGCTTTACAACATCAAGACCTAGCTTGCTTGCTTCATCCTTTAAGAACACTTCACCCTTTGCTAAGAGTTCATCTCTTTTTTCAAAACATGCATCGTATAGTTTCCATGCTTTTTCATGTGATTGAAAACCTGCCGCAATTACATATTCTGAAGCTAAAATTGACGTTGGTCCTCCACCTAGCGGAGTATGTTTAAAAATCAATCGAACTTTATTTCCATATGATTTCATTATTTGCTTTAATGTTTTTGCTGCTTGCGCACAATATGGACAAGTAAAATCAGAAAACTCAATTACAGTGATGGGCGCATCCTTTGGGCCTAAAATTGGTCTGTCATTAATAGCAACTTCTTTTGGCGTTTCCATATCTTTACGCCATTGAGCCTCAAGAGTCCGTACCCTGCGCTTGGTTGACCCCTCTTGCGCAATATCAAGCACAAGCTCACTATTTTCTCTAAGCACATTTATGATTAAATCTGGTCTTTCAGAAAATATACGTTGTAATGTTTTTACCATTTCCTCGTCGCTCATGCTTTGAGCAGCTTGGGTAGACGAACCAACCATGACCCCAAATAACACTAAAAATATTATTAATTTTCTCACATTGTCACCATAAATTTTAATAGGTTAAACTTTCACTTGAATTTTCTAGCCCAAGCAAAGTCCAAACTTAAACACGTTTGATTCTTTATTAATAATTATTTTATTTTTTAATGTAAAGTAATTTTGTTTATAATTGCATTAATTACTTTATGTTTTTTTCAAGTATAGCATGAAATTATACTTAAAGTAATTTTTGCTTATTGATTATTTTTTTTCTCTAACTTATAAAACTTTATCAACGTATAAAATATTTGTTTCATGTGAAACATTAATTTTATAAGCCTAAAGGAGTCTTTAGTGGCCAGAATAATAGCTATAGCTAATCAAAAAGGCGGTGTTGGCAAAACAACTACTGCAATTAACCTTGCAGCTTCTCTTGCTGTTATGGAAAAAAAAGTACTTGTTTTGGATTGCGACCCGCAAGCAAATTGTACAAGTGGGCTTGGTATAACACAAGACATGATTAAAGGCACTGTTTATACGGCACTGTATGATCCACAAAAGGCTATGGATTATGTATTGCCAACTGTTTCAAGTTATCTTCATATTTTACCGGCTACTACTGACTTGGTAGCTGTAGAGTTAGAACTAGTTGACAAAATGGGTCGAGAGTATTTTCTAAGCGAATGCTTGCAAGCTCTTGATGAGCATTTTGAATATATCATTATTGATTGTCCACCTTCACTTGGACTTATTACCTTAAATGCTCTATGTGGTGCAAAAGAAATCTTAATCCCCTTACAGTGTGAGTTTTTTGCCTTAGAGGGAATAGTTAAATTATTACAAACTTATGAACAGGTAAAAAAACGTCTTAATCCAGACTTAAACTTGCTTGGTGTGGTCTTAACAATGCATGATAAAAGAAATCGTTTAGCTCGTGAAGTAAAGCATGAAGTTAGAAGGTGCTTTCCTGATCAACTATTTGAAACTGTCATTCCACGTAACGTACGATTATCAGAGGCACCAAGTCACGGAAAATCAATAATTCACTATGACATTAAATCAAGTGGAGCTGATGCTTATCTAGGACTTGCCAAAGAAGTCGTTTTAAGACGAAATAAATAATTATCTTTTTTGTGTTAAGGATAAAGTTTCATTAACTAGACTTTGGTGAACACTCAAAAACAACTTTTCTATGAAAATGTTTTTTTCGAACAGTAGCACCACAGCGACACAAGAAAACAAGTAAACCACCAATATTGGCATTTGTTAAATGGAAAGGATGTGCAGGGTCATTTTCCCAATCATCGGTCGAGGCGAAGCATTCATCACAATGAACGTGGCCTTCATAGGGGTAAGTAAAGTCCCAATAAGTTTTTAAATCCTCTAATGCGCTGAGAGGTTGGGGCAAGTCAAATGGATCTAATGGTTTTAACAGTTTTGCAGCAGCTTTTTCAACTTGAGCTTGAACTAGTTCCCACAGCTCCATTGAAAGTTGAACGGATTGACAGTGGCCACCCTTATTAACAAGATATGAAATATGCTCTTTAGAACAGTTTTTAGACATATAAACTCCTTAAAAAATTAATGCGAGGCAATATGAGCAACACACCCAGAATGGGCCGCGGCCTGGACGCACTTTTTGTTGGAACACAACATAATGAAGATAAACCAGAAAGTTTACCAAGCACATTAGATTTAAATACAATTTTTCCTAATCCTAATCAACCAAGAAAACACTTCAACAACGAAAGCCTTGAAGAATTGACTGAATCTATAAGACAGCAGGGCATTATTCAACCACTTTTAGTCAGACCAATGGCCGATGGTGAAAATTATGAGCTTATAGCAGGTGAGCGAAGATATAGAGCAGCAAAAATGGCTGGATTGAATCAAGTTCCTGTATATATAAGAAACTTTGATGATACAGAAGTTATGTCAGCTGCATTAATTGAAAATATTCAGCGTGAAAATTTGTCACCTATAGAGGAAGCAAACGCATTAAAAAGCCTAAGAGATGAATGTGGCATAACACAAGAAGAGCTTGCAGCTAAGTTAGGCAAAAGTCGCTCTGCTATTACAAATACACTTAGACTATTACAGCTTTCAGTCAATGCACAAGGTGACCTGCAACAAGGAATTATTAGCTCAGGTCATGCAAGGGCTATATTAAGTTTGGCACCAGATCCATTTGCACAAGAAGAACTTAGAATTGCTATTAT
>CAYJDF010000014.1:0-28147 GCA_964368845.1 uncultured Desulfovibrionaceae bacterium | reverse complement strand
TATTAAGTTTGGCACCAGATCCATTTGCACAAGAAGAACTTAGAATTGCTATTATCAAGCATGGTCTTTCTGTTCGTGATACAGAAGCAGCAGTACAGTGTTATAAAGATGATTCTACATTCCCATGGAGCATAGAAAGTAAAGAACAGCAAAATGTGGTGGATGATGTTCCACAAAATAATGAACCTAAAAAAAGTTCTAGAACTAAACCTGTTTACTTGCAAGAATTGCAGAAAAAAATTAATGACAAAGTTCAACTAAAAACATCTATAAGCGGAAGCGAAGAAAGGGGCCGACTAACACTTACCTATAATAACACTGAAGAGCTAGAAAAAATCTTAGAGTTAATTGGTATTAATGATAAGTAATAGACAATAAATTTTTTTACAAAAAGGTGCTTAAGAAATCATTTTTTAAGGACTTTTTTATTTATCACAAAAAAATAGTTATTTACAATTAAAAAATAAGTTGAAAAAACTATTTACAAAAATTTTTGCAGTTAATGTTTCACGCGAAACATTAGCTGCAAAAATTAAAACACTTTTTTTACTACACTTACAAACATGCCTTCTAGCCAAGGGTGAAGATGTGGAGTACACCAAGAAAAAACTTCTTCGCAAGCTCGATTATCATTCAGGAAGTTTTTTATCATAAGCTCATTTTCGGAAGGGTTAAGCGTACAAGTAATGTAGACCAAGAACTTATTTACCTGAAGAATATTAAAGCAAGATTGCAAAATTGAGCTTTGGGTTTGAATCAAATAATCAAGATGCTCAAGTTTACGATTTAAACGAATATCTGGTCTTTTGGCTAATGTGCCAAGGCCGGAGCAGGGTACATCCAAAATAATGCTGTAAGTAAAGTTTCTCAAACAAGCTTGCCGGGCTGACATCTCAACTAAGGATGAAAAATTAATTTTTAGACGATTAGCATTACACTTAAATTGCTTTAAACGAGATTTTGAAATATCACTTACAAGAGATACATTAATGTTTTGTTCAAGAAGCATTAAGCTTTTACCACCTTGACCGGCACATGCATCCCACCAACATTCATCTTTAAGTTCAGGAATTGCGTTAAATGCTTCATGCATGACTACTTGAGAACCAGCACTCTGCCAAGAAAAGGCACCTGAATCATGCAAAGTTTGCAAACTAAAACCTGCAGCTAAACTTGGAAAATTGCCTTCTAAAGAAACAAAGCCATCAAAGCCTATAGCTTGAATATAATCCAAGCTAGAAAAAAAAGAAAACAAATCATTATAACGCTCATGTTTAGGATTTAAACGCAAGGAGCTCTTGGGCCTTTGTAACGAACGTGACAGCAGTGATTCACAGTTTTCTTTACCATAAGAATTAAGCCAAAGCTCATAAATCCATTGAGGAACACTATAAAATTCATGAGGGTTATTATAAAAAGAAATTTCATGAGGTTTATTTTCTAAACGCATTACAGAGCGCAAGACACCATTGCATAGTTTAGATAGCTTTAAACCAAACTTAGCCTTAACAAAATCAACCGCCCAACTAACAGTAGCATAATGAGGAACTTTGGTTAAAAAAAACAAAGAGTAAACAGACATGCCAAGAGTTAGTTGCAAAAGCTTTGGCAAAGCAAGACGATTTTTTAGCAAACAATCTAATATAAAGTCTACACGCAAAAAAAAGCGTGAGTAGCCATATACTAATTCAGTGCAGAGAGATACATCTTGGGGAATAAAATTTTGCTGTGAAAGAGCCAAATCTAAAGATTGTTGCAATGAAACACCTTTATGGTTTTGCATTAAGACATGCAAAGCCAAGCTGCGGGCATCAAAAAAATTTTTACACTTCACAGCAGCCATCATTGTATTATGTTTTTTTAACAAATAAATTTAGTGCAGCATTAAGCAACTCTAAATTTACAGTTGTATCAATACAAGGTCCACAAGGGCGTTCATTTATAATACCATAAACAGGTAAAGGGTAGGTGTCTTGAATGCCAGAGGTAAGATCTCGTTCGCAAGCAACAGCTAAAATTAAACGCGGTTTAGTATTAACTACAATTCGCCTAGCTATAGTTCCACCAGTTGCAACTACCAAGATAAAACCCCAAGCATCACGCAAAGCCAAAAGCTCACCAATGCGACACTTACCGCATCTTTGGCAATGATCAATGCTATATGTAAGCCTATGAGCACATCTAGAGCTTTGAATACAGTGAGGCAACAACACAAGAACTTCTTTTCCAAGAACTTGTGGATTAGAACCTAAGACCATTTCATTATTAACCTTAACAAAAGAAAGCCTAATATCTTTACGAGAAAGTCCAATGGCACGGCCAACAAGTTCCATAAGGGGGAAAATTAATTTTACAATTAAGCTTCGAAGGAATTTAAGCCCAAAGACAGGCTTTCCTGTATAAACGTGATAAGCTAGAGCTAAACAAACCCAAAAGATAAGAAAAACTAATAAAGAGCTAACAAAGCCTAAAAAGTAGGGTAAAAATGGATGTATAGCCGAAAAACCAAGAAATGGAATAAGCCAAGCAAGCACAATAACAATGCTTATTAAAACACAAGCCCCACACATAAGACCAATAAAAAGTCTTTTACCAATACCACCATAGTTAGACCGTGGAAGAGATGCAGGGTTCTTTTGCCATATAAACATAATAGTACAACCAATTAAGCATTGGCCAAGAAACCAAGTTCTGGCCCAAAATACCCACGTGCAAAATCAGAAGCTAACATAAATCCTTTGTTAACAGGTTTAACTTCATGTAAAATATAAAAATAATCAAGAGTTGATATGGCGATGACATCCTTTTCAAGGCGCAATAGTTGACCACTTTGATCTTTAATTAAGTGACTAGCAAAAAAAGAGGCATAATCAAGCTGTGCAGGTCCTATACGCCCAGGTGCAATACGTAGGTCAAGTTTTTCATTATCGGGCTTGAAAAGGGAAACCTGTGCACCTGGCCAATTAGTTACACCGCGAATTTGCGCGTCAACTTCTTGAGCACTTCTATCCCAATTAATAATACCATCATGTTTTGAAAGCTTAGTAGCATAACTAGAAAGACTATGGTCTTGGGGGGTAGGGGTAAGACGGCTTGTTTGCATACGCGTTAAAACATCAATTAAAATTTTTGCGCCTAACTGTGCAAGCTCATCATGCAAACTAGAAGCAGTATGATTCAATATTTCTGTTGAGTGCATTGCGTAAACTGGACCTGTATCAAGACTTGCTTCCATTTTCATAATACTAACACCACTTTCACGCATGCCATCCATAATAGCCCTTTGTATTGGTGCTGCACCACGATATAAAGGCAAAAGAGAGGCATGAACATTTAGAGGTGCAATAGTTGGTATATCAAGAACTGCTTGAGGTAAAATTAAGCCATAAGCGGCAACTACCAAAAGATCAGGCTGTAGATCTTGTAAAAATTCTACATCTTGTGCATGTTTGAAGTTAAGAGGTTGAAGGACATTAATTCCAAACTCAAGAGCAACTTTTTTTACAGGCGAAAAAATAGTCTTATTACCACGTCCAGATGGCCTGTCAGGCTGACAATAAACAGCAATAACTTCGCAATTATTCCAGTGGCATAATTGCTTCAAAATAAAAGCTGCAAAGTCTGGCGTGCCCATAAAAACGATTTTAAGTGGTTTTTGCATGCTACTTGCTCATATATAATTATTCAGCAACACGTTTTGCAAATTTTTTAATTTTGGTATCAAAAAGAGTTCGTCGCAAACGTCCAATGTGATCTATAAAAAGTTTGCCTTCTAAATGATCAAATTCATGCTGAACCACAATTGCTGGAAAACCATCCCATTCATATTCAAAATGTTTTCCATCAAGGTCTAGACCTTTAACCAAAACACGCTCATAACGCTTTACATCTGCCCTGTAGTCATGTGGCACTGAAAGACAACCTTCCATGGGGCTAACTACCTGTTCACCCAGTAAAGTTAGTTCTGGGTTAATCATTATATGCAGTTCTGATTGTTCCTCAGGTCCACTAAAGTCTAATACTATTAAGCGTATAAACTCACCAACTTGGGGGGCAGCAAGACCAACTCCTCGCGAAGCATACATGGTTTCAACCATGTTGTTAGCTAGTTGAACAACTTCAGGAGTAATACAATCAATGACTTCTGACTTTTGAGTTAAGCGTTCATCTGGGTATTTTAAAATTTCCAATATGGCCATAAATTAAATCACTAACTTTGATTATTTAGCTCCCTTAGTCGTAAACCAAGTTCGCGTAATTGACGAGATGAAACAGCTCCTGGAGCATTTGTTAATAAACAAGTGGCTTTTTGAGTTTTTGGAAATGCAATTACATCTCTAATACTTGGAACATTACAAAGAATCATCACCAGTCTATCAAGTCCAAAAGCTATACCACCGTGAGGGGGAGCACCATGCTCAAGAGCGTTAATCAAAAAGCCAAACTGCTCTTGAGCTTCAGACTCACTAAAGCCAAGGGCTTTGAACATAGCTTTTTGAATTTCGGCAGAGTGAATACGAATAGAGCCCCCACCAACTTCACTTCCATTTAAAACCATATCATAAGCTCTTGCCTTAACCTTGCTAGGGTCAGTGTGCATAAGTTCCATATGATCGTTTACTGGTGAGGTAAAAGGGTGATGACATGCAATATAACGCTTTTCATCAGCATCATATTCATAAAGGGGGAAGTCGGTAACCCAAAGAAAATTAAAAAGATCTTCATCAATTATGCCAAGATGTTGACCAAGATGAACACGCAAGTTACCAAGAGCGGCATTAACCATAGAGCTTTCACCAGCTTGGAAAAAGACTATATCTCCAACTGCTAAATCTAATGTTTTAGCAATACCATCTCGTTCCTCTTGAGATAAAAACTTTGCAATAGGTGATTGCCATTCATTTTCACGAATTTTTATCCAAGCTAAACCTTGTGCACCATAAATTTTTACAAATTCTGTGAAATCATCAATATCTTTACGGCTTAAGCTCTCGCCACCAGGTACACGCATAGCCTTAACAAGTTCAGCAGATGAAAACAATTTAAATCCAGAACCACGAACTATAGACGTAATATCAACAAGCTCTAAACCAAAACGTGTGTCTGGCTTGTCAACTCCATAACGCAACATCGCGTCATCATAAGAAATACGAGGAAATGGAAGTGGAATATCTAAATTTTTTACATCTTTAAAAACTTTTGCCATAAGCCCTTCAGCCATGTGCATGACTTGATCTTCGTCAACAAAGCTCATTTCAATATCAATTTGAGTAAATTCAGGTTGTCGATCTGCGCGTAAATCTTCATCTCTAAAGCAGCGTACAATTTGAAAATAACGATCCATGCCGGAAACCATAAGTAACTGCTTGAAAAGTTGAGGCGACTGAGGCAAAGCAAAGCATTGACCATTATTTACACGACTTGGCACAAGAAAATCTCTAGCTCCCTCAGGAGTTGAACGAGTAAGAACAGGCGTCTCAATTTCTAAAAAATTTAAATCATCAAGATAATTGCGAACAGATTTTGAAACATCATGTCTTACTTTAAAATTTTGGGCCATACGAGGACGACGCAAGTCTAAATATCGCCATTGCAAACGCAAATTTTCACCGGCTTCGCATCTATCTTCAATGGGAAAAGCAGGTGTTTTTGAAGTATTAAGCAATTTCCACTCATGTACAACAACTTCAATTTCGCCTGTTTTCATGTGAGCATTGGTCATACCTTCTGGACGGGGTCGTACAAATCCCTTTATGGCAAAAACATATTCAGCGCGCAAAATATGAGCATTTTCATGAGCCTTTGGTGCAATTTCAGGGCTAAAAACAACTTGTGTCAATCCATATCTGTCTCGCATATCAACAAAAATTAAACCACCATGATCACGTCGATATTGGGCCCAACCCATGAGGCAAACTTCCTCACCATCATTTTTAATAGTTAAAGAAGAACAATCATGGCTACGCTGCCATAGACCAAGTTCTTCAATAAAGCCTTGGTGATCTAGCTGTACATTTAAATTTTGCTCAACATTACTCATTTTAATTCCCATAAATTATAGTGAAAATTTATCTAAAAAAGAAACTAGTTCTATAATCTTAACAATTTCTTGTTGTCCATCATCCATATTTTTGACCGCAACACTTTGCGATTTACACTCGTCTTCACCCAAAATAAGCACAAAGCGGGCGTTAGCTTTATCGGCTTGACGCATTTGACTCTTAAAACTTGAAGGGTTATGCGCCATATCGCCACAATAACCATGTCTGCGTAATTGAAGACTAACAGCAAAAGCAACTTGCAAAGCATCGTCACCCATATGTACAACATGAAAAAAAGGCCGTTTGCTTTCTGGTTTTTTCATAAGCATAGCAAGGCGTTCCATACCGCAAGCAAACCCTAAGCCTGGAACATCTGAACCACCTAACTGTTTTACTAAACCATCGTAGCGACCACCACCTGCAATGGAGGATTGAGACCCCACAGCATGAGATACAACCTCAAAGGTTGTACGAGAGTAATAATCTAAACCACGAACTAAACGCGCATTGCGTACATAAGCTAGTTTTGCCGAGTCAAGCAGGTTTAGTACTACATCAAAGTGCTTAGCGCACTCTGGGCAAACATTTTCATCTATACGAGGAGCATTTTCTGTTAATTCTTTACAAGTTGGGATCTTACAGTCAAGAACTCGCAAAGGATTTATATCTACACGCCTTAAACAATCAGCACAAAGTTTAGAACTATCAAGCTCATGAAGATAGCTAGTAAGCTTATTGCGATATTGCGGTCTACATTGCGAACAACCTAGGGTGTTAATTTGCAATTCTATTGAGCCAACTTCAAGTTCAGATAAAAAATGCATAAGCATGACAATAAGTTCAGCATCAGTATGGGCAGAACTAGAGCCTAAACACTCACAATTTAATTGATGAAATTGGCGCATTCTCCCTTTTTGGGGTCGCTCATAACGAAACATAGGGCCATAGGTAAAATACTTATGTACAGCATCTGCCCCTTGCTTTGACTGAATATAGGAGCGCATAACACCTGCTGTGGCCTCTGGGCGAAGGGTCAAGGAGCGATTTTTGCGATCTGGAAAACTATACATTTCCTTTTGAACCACATCGGTTTCTGTACCAATGGAACGACAAAATAAATCTGTATATTCAACAATGGGAGTTCTTAACTCAGCATAACCAAAACGCGAAAAAACATTGCGAGCTAGGTTTTCCATATGAGTGTAAAGTTCACTCTGCTCTGGGTAAAGGTCGGCAAAACCTTTAATACTTGAAATATTCATACTAAAACCTTAAAAAAATTAAGCCTTTAAAACAATAAAGATATCAACAAAATTAACAACCACAATCAGTAGCCGAGGGACAAGGTACAGGGTAGTCACCACTAAAGCAAGCAGTACAGTAATGTTTTTCTTGGCTAACAGAACGAAGCAAACCCTCAAGGGATAAATAATGTAAAGAATCTACATCAAGCATATTTTTAATGCCGTCTATATTATCAAACTTATTGGCAACTAGTTCACCCCTAGATGAAAAATTAATGCCATAAAAGCAAGGAAAACGCACCGGCGGAGATGCAATGCGAATATGCACTTCTTTAACCCCTAGTTCGCGAAGTTTTTTTACCCGCGTCATCATGGTTGTACCACGCACAATAGAATCATCCACAATACAAATGCGCTTACCTTCGATCATGGGTAAAACAGGGTTAATTTTCATTCTAACACCAAAATTACGCATACTTTGAGTCGGTTGAATAAAGGTACGACCTACATAGTGATTACGTATCATGGCATGTTCATAGGGTAACTCAGCACATTGAGCAAAGCCCACGGCTGGATATACACCAGAGTCAGGAAAAGGCATAACAAAATCAACATCTGGGGTTGACTCGTGAGCAAGTTGCCACCCCATGCGCTTACGGCAAAGATAAACTTGCTCATCAAAAATAAATGAGTCTGGGCGAGAAAAATAAACCAACTCAAAAATACATTGCTTTGGAGTAGTTGGCTTGAGTTGGCCTTCTGTTTGTAAACTATAGCTTTTCATTTGCCCATTTTCCACCACAACCATTTCACCTGGTTCTACAGAGCGAATATAGTCAGCCTCTAAAAGGTCCAAAGCACAAGTTTCTGAAGCAAAAATAACACTTTCTTCAAGCTTACCTATGCATAAAGGGTGAAAACCATGAGGGTCACGCAAAGCAACAAGCTTATCTCCTACCAAAACCAGCAAACAATAAGCACCGCGAACCTGCGCGCAAACATGGATCAAGGCATCCTCAAGGCTCATGCTTCGCATGGCTCTAACCAATAGGTGCACAAAAATTTCTGAATCATTGGTAGTATGAAAGATTGCTCCGCGCTCTTCAAGAGACTGACGCAACTCAGTAGTATTTACTAGGTTTCCATTGTGGGCAAGGGCTATGTTCAAGCCTTTAAAACTAGCCACAAAGGGCTGTGCATTACGAAGATAAGATGCACCAGTAGTGGAATAGCGCACATGCCCAATGGCAGTATTACCTTTAAGCTCGACAAAACTTTCTTCAGAAAAAACATCTGGTACAAGACCCATACCGCGTTGTTCATGGAGTTGCTCACCACACCATGTCACAATACCAGCGCTTTCTTGGCCACGATGCTGTTGGGCATATAGCCCAAAATAAGTCATACGTGCTGCTTCGGGATGATTAGTTATGCCTAAAAGACCACATTCATGACGAATCATTTTCTACCCCAAGGGTCATACCCGGTTTATTTTTTAATTAAACTAGCTAATTGTGCAATGCGACTTTCTACTACCAAAGGATTAGGATAAAATTCTTTGGATTGTTCAAAAAAACTTTGCGCCTTAGTATAATCTTCTTCTTGCTCTGCTATATCACCAAGTAAAAAAGTAGCCTGTCCACGCGTTAATGGGTAAACATCCATTTCAAGCACCTGTGTTGCAAGATCCTTTGCCTCTTGCAATGCACCACGCTCAGCCTTTAGATCTGCAAGCTCATAAAGACAAATAGCACTGTCTTGAGGTGATATTTCTAAGCCAAGGCAATTGTACAAAGAGTTTTCAGCAGCCTCAAATTGACCTGTATGTAAATAAATTTCAATAGTATGCCTTGTAGCATCGTATACTTCTTCGGTACTTAAATCATTAAGACCAAGATAAACAGTCCAAGTATCAATAGCTGATTCAAAGTCTTTAATCTCAGCTAAAAGCTGAGCTAAGTCATAGAGTACAATCTTTTTTCTTTGCGCATCATCCAAAAACTCTTGCAGCATATTTTCATAATACAAACGTACTATTTCAGCATGAGCGCCTGTATGTTCTGACAAAGCAATTAAAGCCTGCCACGCTTCCCAGCGTTTATCTGCATTTTCTTCTACATTCAAGTAACGTTCAAGCAAACGCTCAGCATAAATCCATTCCCTAGACTCCATGGCAACTTTAGCTTCCATAAGGTCATCAGTTGTAGCTTCAAATTCACAAGCTACCAAAAGATTTAAAAGAGCAAATATGGCAATAAATCTCAAAAACACTTAATCTTGCTCTCCTGGTTCAGCTGGTAAGTTTGGCATACTTTGTTCGCTTTGCTGACTTTGTTCAACTTGATTTACTTCCGATGTGTTCTCGGATGTGCTTTCAGGCTTAGCTTCTTCATCATCACACTCACGCGATGACTGCCCACCCTCATCAACACGATCAAAACCAACAACTCTTGCACCTTCATCTAGACGCACAAGCATAACGCCCATAGTAGCACGCCCTTTACTACGTACATCCTCAACTCCAATACGCACAATCTTATTGGAAGAAGTAAGAAGCACAAGGCCATCTTCATCATGTACAGGCATAGCTCCAACCACTTGTCCAGTCTTAGGCGAGACTTTGAAGTTAATAATGCCTTTACCCCCGCGCGATTGAAGCCTGTATAGTTCAACACTGGTACGCTTGCCATAACCATTACTAGATATAGACATAATTTCAGTGGTTTGATCGTCTTGTTTTAATATGACACAAGCTACAACTGTATCATCACGACGCAAGGCAACACCTTTAACCCCTGTAGCCGTACGACCCATGGGGCGCACATCCATACAAGAAAAACGAATGGCAAAACCATGTGCTGTGGCAAGTGCAATATGACTTTCTTCACGTACTGGTCGCACCACCACTAACTCATCATCATCGCGCAAACCAACAGCCATAAGGCCTGTTTTACGGCACTTAGCATAAAGCGAAGCAGAAGAGCGTTTGACCATACCTCTACGTGTTACAAAAAGGAAGTATTTATCCTCTGAAAATTCACGCACAGCAAGCACTGTGGTCACCCACTCATTATCTTCTAATGGTAGAAGGTTTGCTATGTGCATACCCTTAGCCGTGCGACTGCCCTCTGGTACTTGATGCACTTTGAGCTGATGCATGCGACCTTTATTGGTAAACAATAATAAGAATTGATGATTTGTAGTAGTTAAAAACTCTTGAACATAATCATCTTCAGACATATTAAGGGCCGCAATACCCTTACCGCCTCTGCGCTGCTGCTGATAATTATCAAGAGTAGTGCGCTTCATATATCCGCGCCTTGAAAGTGTAATAACTACTTCTTCATCAGGAATAAGATCTTCAATATCAATACCGGCTAATTCGTCAGTTAAAATTTCTGTGCGTCTTTTAGTGGAAAAAGTATCACGAATATAAGCAATTTCATCATGCAGAACCTTACGTAAAACATCTACATTACCAAGAATAGATTTGTAATACTCTATTTTTTCTAATAATTCTTTATACTCAGCTAAAAGTTCTTCGCGCTGTAAACCAGTGAGTCTTTGTAGGCGCATTTCCAATATGGCTTTGGCTTGAGCTTCGCTTAAACCAAAACGCTGCATAAGGCGTGTTCGTGCTTCTTCTGGAGTAGCAGAAGCACGAATTAAAGCTACAATTTCATCAATATTATCAAGGGCTATTCGTAAGCCTTCTAAAATATGTGCTCTAGCTTCTGCTTTTTTAAGATCAAAACGTGTACGCCTAATAACTACATCGCGTCTATGTTCAATGAAACAACGCAAAGCAGTTTTTAGGTTGAGGAGTTGCGGTCTATTGTCCACAACCGCAAGCATATTAATACCAAAACTACTTTCAAGTGGGGTAAACTTATAGAGTGAATTCACAACTATATCTGGTATAATTCCCCGTTTTAACTCAACTACAATACGAATACCCTTGCGATCAGATTCATCGCGCAAATCCGCAATACCATCAATCTTACGTTCATGTACAAGGGCAGCTATTTTTTCAACTAGGCTAGACTTATTTAAACCATAAGGTATTTCACGAATGATAATAGATTGCATGCCTTTTTTGCGATCTTCAATTTCTACACGTCCACGCATTTTAACAGTGCCGCGGCCAGTATGGTATGCATCGTAAAGACCTTGCCCTGCATATACAAAGCCATATGTAGGAAAATCTGGGCCTTTTACATATTGCATCAAGTCTTGGACCGTGCAATCGGAGTTTTCAAGTAAGTGCAACAAAGCATCGCAAAGTTCGCCTAAATTATGTGGTGGTATGTTTGTGGCCATGCCCACCGCAATACCTGAAGAGCCATTTAATAATAAGTTTGGAACCTTAGTTGGTAAAACCGAAGGTTCTTCTAGGGTATTATCATAGTTTGGTCGAAAATCTACCGTTTCTTTATCAAGGTCAGTTAAGAACTCTCCTGCTAAACGTGACATACGGGCTTCAGTATAACGCATAGCTGCTGCAGCATCACCGTCAATGGAACCAAAGTTTCCTTGGCCATCAATTAGCGGATTACGCATAGAAAACTCTTGAGCCATGCGAACTAAAGCATCATAAACAGCAGAGTCGCCATGAGGGTGATATTTACCAATTACATCACCAACAATACGTGCACTTTTTTTATGCGGCCTATTATAAGTATTACTTAATTCAGATTGAGCAAATAAAATACGCCTATGTACAGGTTTTAGACCATCTCGTGCATCAGGTATGGCACGTCCAATAATTACAGAGAGAGAATATTCAAGATACGACTTGCGCATCTCTTTTTCAATACTAATTTTCGCTTGTTCAGACACTTAGGCCTCACTTTCTACTTATAATTTTAACTAGATATCTAAATCTTGTACACTTAGGGCATTTCGCTCAATAAACTCTCGGCGTGATTCAACTCTATCGCCCATAAGTTTTTCAAATGTATCGGAAGCATCCTCAGCATCATCAATGGAAACTTGCAGTAAGGTTCTATTTTCAGGATTCATGGTTGTAACCCATAATTGTTCAGGGTTCATCTCTCCAAGACCTTTATAACGTTGAATATTTATACCTCGTCTAGCTTCATCTAGGGTGGTATTTAAAAGACTAAATACTGTATCGCAGGGGCGTTTTTCAGTTTTTGTTTCAAGGGTAAAACTTAAACCACCATATTCTTTACGAATATCTGACATAAGAGTCCAACCTTGCTTATAAATTCTTGAACCAAAAAATTCTATACCTCTGCGAATACGACGTCCTTCAGTATCTTCAAAAATTACAAATACTCGTTCACCGCCATCAAAGTCCATTTCTTTTTCAATATTAAAGGAATAGCCTTTTTCATTTAACCAATTACTAAGATTTTGGTTAATAGTATCAGCCATGTTATTCATAAAATCTTCTGGCATAATACAATGTTCATATTCAAGCAATGCTAAAAATAATTGGCGCAAGACACCACTATTTTCTGCATCGTTAACCCTTTGCTTTAATTTTTCTATACTGTGCATAAGGCTAATAAGATCTTTGCCGCTATAACTGTTTCCATTAGCAGCTAAAACTTTAACATCTTCGCTTACTCTTGTAAGTAAAAATTCATTTAACTCTGCATCATCCTTAATAAACTTTTCTAAACGAGAATTATGCACACGATATAAAGGTGGCTGAGCTATATAAACATAGCCTTGTTCTATCATTTCTTGATATTGACGGAAGAAAAAAGTTAAAAGTAAGGTTCTAATGTGAGCTCCGTCCACATCAGCATCGGTCATAATAACTATTTTATGATAACGCAAACGATTTAAATCAGTATCATCCTTACCAATGCCTGCACCCATAGCGGTAATAAGGGCTTTTACTTCTTTATTGGCAAGCATTTTATCAAAGCGCGTACGTTCAATATTTAATATTTTACCACGTAAAGGTAATATTGCTTGATTACCAGGGTTACGTCCCTGCTTAGCAGAACCACCCGCAGAATCACCCTCAACAATAAATAATTCAGATTCTGAAGGATCCTTACTTTGGCAATCGGCCAATTTACCAGGGAGGGAGTTGTCTGAAAGTGCCCCTTTACGTCTTACCAATTCTCTAGCGCGTCTTGCAGCATCACGAGCACGAGCTGCATCAACAGCTTTTTCAATAATCAAGCGTATATCTTTGGGACTTTCTTCAAAATAAACTGTTAATTTATCATAAACTAAAGTTGCAACAATACCAGCTATTTCACCATTACCAAGTTTAGTTTTAGTTTGACCTTCAAATTGTGGGTCTGGTAATTTAACGCTTATAACAGCCGTTAAACCTTCGCGTACATCATCACCAGAAAGACTAGTACCTTTTAATTTTTTAGTAATATCAGGCTGACTTTTAATATAGCCATTTATAGCCCTAGTTAAGGCAGTTCTAAAGCCCATTAAGTGGGTTCCACCTTCCTTTGTGCGAATATTATTGGCAAAGGTAAGAACATTTTCTTTATATCCAGCATTATATTGTAAAGCAAAGTCAACCGTTACATTATTATTAAAACCTTCACCATGGATAACACTATGAATACCACTTTCACCAGAATTTAAATCTCGAACAAATTGCAATATACCACCATCAGCACGAAATACATGTGTTTCTGTAGTGCGCTCATCTATGCATTCTATTTCAAGACCTTTATTTAAATAAGCTAATTCTTCAAAACGTTTTTTCAAAGTTTCAAATGAATATTCACTTACCTCAAAAATTTCTTCATCTGGTTTGAAATGTACACTTGTACCGCATTCAGAAGTTTCACCTTCTTGAGTTAGTGGACCAAGGGGTACACCTCTTGAATATTTTTGCTTATAACGAAAACCATCTCGCTTAACCACAACAGTCAAAATTTCAGAAAGAGCATTTACACAAGAAACTCCAACACCATGCAAACCACCGGAAACTTTGTAACTATCATTATCAAATTTACCTCCGGCATGCAATTTTGTCATAACAACTTGAACAGCAGAAACCCCTTCCTTAGGATGAATATCAACGGGTATACCACGTCCATTATCACGTACAGTTACACTATTATCTACATGTAAAATAACTTCAATGCGTGAACAAAAGCCTGCCATGGCTTCATCTATGGAGTTATCAACTACTTCATATACAAGATGATGCAATCCTCTTGCATCGGTAGAACCAATATACATGGCTGGTCTTTTACGAACTGCTTCAAGTCCTTCTAAAATTGTAATAGAAGCAGCACCGTAAGCATTATTTTGTTCATTTTTGTCGTTATCATCATTCATGAGATAGTAACCTTATTTTGACGTTAAAAGTTTGTATAACTATTCATCTTCTTCATTAGAAGTTACAGTTTCTGCAATTTTCATAGGCATAATTATAACTGTATAGTCAGGATCATTCTTACCTTGAATAGCGCATGGTCCTTCAGTACCTGTTAAAATCATGCTTAATTGAGCCGAAGTAAAATGCCCCATAATATCCATTAACTCTTTAGAAGGAAAGGCTATATTTTTTATATCACCATTATAAATAACTTCTAAACTCTCATTAGCCGATCCTACATCTTGGCCTTGAGCAGTTAAAATAGCTTCATTGGAGTTTAACTCAAAATATGTGCAACGATTATTGTTAGTATTAAAAATACAAATACGCCCAAGTGCATCGGCGCATTCTTTACGATCAATATTTAAAACACTATTATTACCACGTACTTTTTCTAAAAAAACATTATAGTCTGGATAATTATAAGTTGCGCGTGGTAAACTTAAAATTTCTTGACCATTCAAAGTACGCACATAAAAACGTTTTTCATTAATATTTATTTCAATTTCGTCTTGTCCAAGCCATTTTTTCATTTCTTGTAAATATTTCTTTTGTAATAAAATACCTTCGCTTGGTAAGATTGTTCCCAACTCATCATGAGTAAAAGCAACTAAGGCAAATTGATGACCATTTAAACCACAAACCTCTATACGAGCGGTACCACCTGCTGATATAATAGGCTTCATATAAAGGCAAGCTATGGCATCTGCACCTTCTTCATCACTAATGCAAAAAGTAACACGGTCTAAAATATCTTGAAATATATCCCCAGACCAAACTACTGCATTTTCCGTAGGAAATTCAGAAAAATTTTGAAACCATACGGAATCATTGGCTGGCAATTTATATTTACGCCTTCCTTGTTCAATGTGTAAAGTTCCGGTAGCAGCATCTAAGTGTAACTGAATATTACCATCTGGTAGTTGACGTATAAGATCCACAAAAGCACGCCCTTGAACACCAACCAAACCACCTTCATCAACTTGAGCTTGATATCGCCCACAAAATTCAATATTTGCATCTGTGGCCATAATGGAAACATGGTCTAGTTCAGCTTTTATCCATATGGAGCGTAAGTAAGCTGCACCTGTACGTTGAGGAATGACATTGGCTGCTTTTTGTAGGCCTTCAATAATTTGCTCTTTTACTAATGTAATTTTCATAAAATAATCCTATAATAAGAGTAGAAGGGTTCTTTTGTTTCTTTATGCCTTATCTATTTGAAAAATATATATTTAAATTGTTTCTTTATGGTAACATTTTAGAAACAATGGTAACAGATTTATAAAATTTTTTTTATAATTTCGCTTTACCCCATAATTATACAGGCTTTTTTCAAAATAAATGGTTTAACATTTCAAAATAAAATAAAAATTTAAATTGAGAGACATTTTTGTTTTATTTTTGTAACCATGTCATGCATATCTTTGTGCGTATCTAATGAATCAGTAACTTTTTTAATGGAATACATAACAGTACTATGATCTTTTCCAGCAAATATTTTACCAATATTAGGATACGATAAACCCAATAAATCTCGACATAAATACATAGCAATTTGTCTTGCCTTTACTACTTGAGGCTGTCTTGCACTTTCAAATATTTCTTTTTTGTCTACATTAAGATGCTTGGATGTAATATTTATTATGTCTTTATACGAAATGGATTTTTTTTCATCACTTAAAGAAAATAAAATACTTTCCAAATCAAAATCATCTAAACTTTTGTGCGAAAGTTCTTTAAATGCCTTTATTTTAAGAATTATTCCACGTAAAATAGATATACTGGTGCATCTTTGTGCCACTAAAAGCAATTGTTTTTTTGATATTTTAACTTCTTCCTCTTGGCAAAATGATAAAATAAAACGCATTCTAACATCAATATCTGGCGGATTAAGTTTAGTTACAAGACCCATACTTATTCGTAAACGTAAAGGTTCCACATATTTTTTTTGAGTAATAGGCGATGTATTACTTGCTATGATAATTTGTTTGTTTTTGGCAGTGCATAAATCGATAAATTCTATAAGTAGGTGCTGGAATTCATTTGTAGTGTCAATATTATGAAAATCATCAATAATAAAAGCTTCATAGTCATTTAAAAGGCATTTTAAACCTAATTTATGCATGCTTAGGTATAAATCCTTACCAGTGCTAAAAAAAATGTTAAAGCCATTTTTATTTAAATTTAATAATTCTGAATGAATAGATTTTAATATATGAGTTTTACCTGTGCTACTTTTTCCGTAAATTACCAGTGGGTTATATTTAAATGTTGATGTAATTTTAGCAACCTCTTGAGCGGCAGCAATACTAAATTCATTTTTTTTGTTGTAAAAAAAATTAGCAAAAGTTTTTTCACGTGAAGTACTATTATTTGGTGAGGTAATATCATATGAAAATTTAGCGCGTTGTGAACTATGAACTACATATTCAATACTAGGTATGCACCCATACTCTTGCATAGCCACACTCATAACCGACTTTTCAAAAATACTTTTTCCTTGTTTAGCAAACCAAGGTTCAAAAAAAGCATGAGGAAAGAGCACCGTTAATTTTGTATTTTTTTCATCATAATACAAATTTAATGGTTTAAACCATTTGGTTAAATCGTGAGGAGAATAATTTTCCTGCAAATTTTTTTCAATAAAGCTTTTCAAAATATGGTCTTTTTTTGATATTTGGCATAAATAATAATAAAAAATAAATTATACGCTAAGGGAGTGATTATAACAAAAAAAGTCTAGAGAAACAAGTTATGTTTATTTTGGTATATCTACTTAAAAATATTAAAAAAAAGATAAAACGAACAAGTTTATATAAGTTTTTAATTTTAACTTACTATAAATAAAGCATTTTTTAAAAATTAAATAATAATAGATTATTAAAAAATTTATGGACAACAATATATATAATATGCTTAAATAATTAAATTTATAATAAGAAGTGGACAAAAGTATTTTTTGGGGATATATTGCGCCAGCATTAGACATTTTTTAGACTTTTTTACAGTAAGGCATATGATGTTTCGAAATTTTATTACCATAATATTAGTTGTTGGATTAATTATATTAATTGCAAGTAATGTTCAAAACATTTGGCAATGGGGTCAAGATACCACTAAATCAGAAATTGTTGATACTACAGAAAATAGTAAAAAAAATGATGGGTTAGATTCAACTAAAATTGAAGAAAATCAGAAAAATGAAAAAGAAAATGAATTAAATGAAGCCACATTAGAACAATCGATTCAAGAACAAAATATTTCGGAACAAACAATTGTAAAAGAGTCGGTACAGGAAGAGATTCAATCAGAACAAACTTTACATGAACAACAATTAGATGAAGAAATTACCGAAGTAACAGATTTGCCTGAAGATCATCCCATAGAACAAGTTATTAATGGGATTGTAAATAAGGGTGATACAGTTATTGAGTTACTTCAACCTTACGATAATCCTAATCGCGTAAAACAATTTTTAGATGCAGCCGAAGATGTTTTCTCACCTCGAAGGTTTCGTATTGGACAACCTTACACAATTACATATAATACAGAAACAGACAGCATAAAAAGTTTTGAATACGAGATAGATAAGTTTAAAAAACTTATCATTGACGGGGAAAATCCTAAAGCAAAAGTTGAAGAAATTGTTTATGAAAAAAGCTTAATATTGGTAGAAAATAGCATCGAAGATAATCTTTTTTTAGCTGTTACAAGCATTGGTGAAAGTGCTAACCTTGCTATGCGCATTGCAGATATTTTTGCTTGGGAAGTAAACTTTATTCGCGATATTCAGAAAAATGACTCATTTTCAATACTTGTTGAAAAGCTTTATCGCGAAAATGAATTCAAAGGTTATGGACGAACACTTGGGGCAACTTTTACTAATAAAGGTGAAAAATATAGTGCTTACCTTTATCACGATGCAAAAAAAATTGAAGGTTTTTATTCAAGTAAAGGTGAAAGTTTAAAAAAGGTTCTTTTACAATCTCCTCTATCATTTACACGAGTTACATCTGGCTATACAAAAAGTCGTAAGCATCCTATTTTTGGAACTTATAGACCGCACCTAGGAATAGATTATGGTGCTCCAACAGGCACGCCAGTTATGGCCGTTGGCGATGGTACTGTTAAATTGCGCAGTTGGGTTGGTGGATATGGCTATCAAGTTGTCATAGCACATACTTCTGGTTTTGAATCCATGTATTCACACCTATCTCGTTTTCCTAAAAATGTAAGAAAAGGAACTAAAGTACGCCAAGGGCAAACCATAGGCTATGTGGGTAGTACAGGTATTTCTACTGGCCCCCACCTTGATTTTAGGTTGAAGCGTCATGGTAAATTTATAAATCCGTCTAAAGCAATGAGTCCACGTTCTGACCCAATTTCAAAAAAGAACATGCCTGCTTTTGAAAAGTGGAAAATGGTTGTTGATGATTTTATGAATAAAACTCGTCAACTTAGCACATATAATCCAGATGAAATCAAATTTTAAAAGTGGTATAGTTTAGTGCCCAGTAATACCATATTTTTTAAGTTTATACTGAAGTAAGCTTTTAGAAATACCCAGTAGTTCAGCAGCTTTAACTTGCACAAATTGTGATCTTGCTAATGCTCTGCGCACTAAGGCTGCTTCTATTTTCTCCATAGTGTCGGCAAGGTCAAGCTGAACAGGTAATAAATCCACCGCACTTTTAAATTGTGCTTCCTCGTCACGTACTTCTGGGGGCAAATTATCTACACTGATAGTTTCAGACTGTACAAGAACAGTACAACGTTCTACTACATTTTGTAACTGTCTTATATTGCCAGGCCATTCATAACCTATAAGATAATTTAATGCTTCTGTACTAAAGTTTTTAATATTCATATCGTTTTCTTTAGCAAAGCTTTCTGCAAAGTGGGCCACCAATAGCGGTATATCTTCTCTGCGCTCACGAAGTGGTGGAAGATGTACTTCCACTACATTTAATCTATAGTAAAGGTCATCTCTAAATGCACCAGACTCTACAAGTTCATGTAAATTTTTATTGGTTGCAGCAACTACTCTAATATCTACTTCAATTTCATCTCCACCACCTACACGTTCAAAACGTTTTTCTTGCAAAACACGCAAAAGCTTTACTTGCAAATCTGGTGTAAGCTCAGCAATTTCATCTAAAAATAATGTTCCGCCATCAGCTTGTTCAAAACGTCCGCGACGCATGGCTATAGCCCCAGTAAAAGAACCTTTCTCATGTCCAAAGAGCTCACTTTCTAAAACCCCAGGATTAAGAGCCATACAGTTAACCGAAACAAAAGGTCCATCTTTACGAGGTGAGGATACATGCACAGCTCTTGCCACCAATTCTTTACCTGTACCTGATTCACCACTAATTAATACAGTAGAACGACTAGGTGCAGCCCTTTCAACCATATTTAACACATCACGAATACCACGGCTTCGTCCAATAATTTGGTGCGTACCATAGCGAACCTCCATGGCCTCTTGAAGCAAGCGATATTGTCTATGGGTGGTAGAAAGTTCCACTGCATTATGTAATGATAAAAGTAGTTCATCATTGGCAAAAGGTTTGGTAATATAGTCAAAAGCACCATATTTCATAACTTCAACGGCACTTTCAATACTACCAAATGCAGTCATAATTAAAACTGGTATATGTGGCCAATTTTTCTTCACTTTTTCTAAAATTTCGCGCCCACTAATGCGTGGCATTTTCATATCTGTAACAACTACATCTACTTCTGATTCTTCCAAAAATGGTAAAGCAGTTTCTGGGTCATTAAGAGTTGTGACTTTATAGCCCTCATCTTCAAGCATTGCCTGTAACACTAGCAAGTAGTTTTTTTCATCATCAATAATGAGTAAATGTGCTTTTTCATTCATAATAATTTCCTGTATTAATTAACTTAACAGTTTATTTTACCTTAATTGCAGGCAATTGTACCTTTATAATAGCTCCGCCATCAGGTGCATTTTCTAGTAATACCTGCCCATCATGACTATTAATTATAGTCTTAACAATAGCAAGGCCAAGGCCAGTTCCGCTTTCCTTAGTGGTAAAAAATGGGTCAAAAATATTTTCCATAGTATCAAGTTGAAAACCAGGTCCAGTGTCAATGAATTTTAGAATAATTAAGTTATCTATACATGATCCGCTAATGGTAATAATTCCAGGACCATCCATAGCTTGTTGGGCATTGACTAAAATATTATAAAATGCGCGGTATAATAAGTCCTTATCTCCAGCTATAAACATTTCAGCATCAATTTCACGCTTAACACAAACCTGCACCCGTCCAAATTCACCTTCTAAAAAAGCTAAGGCCTGATCCAAAATTATATTTATATCAAGTGTATTTTTACTTGGTTGACGTGGTCTTGCATAATCTAAAAAGTCGTTGACAGTTTGACTTAAACGGCAAGATTCATCGTAAATAGCCCCCAAGATGCGTTTTGTAGATACATCAGCCTTATCAGTACGGCCTTGTAAAAATTCAGCACTAGAACGAATAATACCTAAGGGGTTACGAATTTCATGCGCAATACTTGCAATAACACGCCCCATACTGACAAGCTTTTCTGTACTATGCAACTCATCTTCAAGAGCTTTATTTTTTAACATACGCTCAGCTAGCACTTTTTCTGCACGCCTTATGAGCAGTAATAGCAAAGAAAATAATACGATAGACGATAACAGGCTTACCCCAACAATAAGCCCTTGAAAAGCAAGTACAGACTCATAGTCTTCTGTAATATCTTGACTTAATTCTAAAACACCCATAACGGGGGTTTGGACCTCACCCTGACTGTTGCGTACTTCACCAGTTAGTGGGTAGATGGTACGTAGCACAAAGCTACCTGGTTCTAAGGGTAACCTAAAAGGTGCTTGCCACATGGGAAATGTGGATATAATTTCTGGCTTAGGTTTTTCCCCTCTAAGAGCATCACCAACATTAAGTGGAGCAAGTCCTGAACGCCCAAGGTCAGCATTGTCAGTGGAGTATGATATAATGCGACTAAAGTCATATAAACGTAAACGTTGCATTTCAAGACCATGGATAACTGAACGTACAACTTCATCTAGGCGTTCATATTGAGCGGCGTTACGCAAGGTAACACGACCATACGCTAAAACAGTTGGAACCATAAACCGTCTGTATATTTGATGGTTTAAGTTGCTAGCCACTAAGTTGGCAAATTCTTCTTGCTTGGTTAGCAAGTTTTCACGAGCACTGTTTGCAATGAAAACAGATAGTACCAAACTTATGGTTAGAATTAATATTAATGATAACCAAGAAAGAGTTCTTGCATAACTTAAAGGTAGATCTGCTACAGGTTTATGGATTTTGTTTTCGCTCATTAATTACCCTTAAACTACCTAAAATTCTTGTATATCTTGTTCGATCTTGAGGTATGCAGCAAGGTCTGCTTCCTCCTTGGCATAACCTGGTGCACCAAGACGTGCATTGGCCAAACGCTTGCCAAGTTCAACGGCTGGTTGATCCACAGGGTTAATATCCATAAGCCAACCAGTAAAAATGGTGCAAGCTTCAAGAAGTAACATTAGAGCACCTGCGGCGTGCTCCTTGGTATTAGACATGCTCACGTGTACTAGTGGTGTTTTTTTAGCAGTAAGAGCCATACGAGTACCCAAACCCTCTGCCTCAAGTAATGATCCAAAAGGCTTGCCACAAAGCCATTTCCAGGCTGGGGGTAGGTCTTGAGAGAAACTTCTACCTTGATCAAGATCTTGAGCTGAAAGAAATATACAACCCTTATCTCTTGGACCATCAAGAAACATTTGTTGAATGGAATGTTGGTCTGTAACACCTGTAGCTGCAATGGGCATTGTTCCTTGACCAGATTTACCTAAGCTTTCAGCCCAAAGCTGCATAAACCAAGGGCCAAGCGTGGCCCATCTTGGTATATAAGAAAACAAAATTAATTGAGTATAATTATTTTGCTCAAGGGCATAGCACCACTTTGCTAGGCTATAGGACGGGTGGCTTTCAAGGTTTTGTGGTGCATCTACTAATGGTTTTGCTACCATGGCAGCGCCATCTAAAAGTCCTTGCCAATCGATACCCATAAATGCTGCTGGCAACATGCCCACCGCTGATAAGGCAGAGTATCTACCACCAAGAAAGTCCGGCACGTCTAAAGAAAGTAAGTCATTTGCTTGAGCTTCTTCACGAAGAAAACCTTTGTTTTGGTCTGTTATAACAACCATATGTTTAGCCCAAGAGTGAGAAAGGCTTTTTTGTAGCCATTCACGAACCAAGAAATACTGCGATAATGTTTCAATAGTGCCACCAGACTTGCTAATGCAAACCACAATGGTTTTTTCTGCAGGAAGCTTGCTAAGCCATGATTCAAAAGTAGCTGCACAAACATTATCGGCAATCCATAACCAAGGACCATTATAACAAGGGGCATCTTGCTCTGGAGCAAAAGCTCTTTGCAAGGCACGAGCTCCAAGCGCAGATCCTCCAATGCCTAAAACAAGCATGTGTTCAAATTTTTTTAAGTGAGGTGTGGCTTTTTGCATATCATCGTTTAACTTAGCTCGATAGGGCATGGACAAAAATGGTAACTCTCCTGCCTTAAGTTCTTTATCCAAGCGAGCAGCAAGGGCTGGACCGCGAGCGTTAAGGTTGTTTTTTTGCTCCATACGGCCTATATAGGCTTGAGACCATTCTATATTGTGCCTTTGTGACATATGCTGCCCCTTTGTTTTGCGCTGTGCGGTTGAAAAGTAAATATGATACAGTCAGTGTTCTTGTTTATATATGTATAAGGATATACTATAAAATGCAAGAGCTGTTCACTTGTTTAATACCTTGCATAATGTAGCTATGTTGTAGGGAGTAATGACAAGCCTTAAAGTTAGTACAGCTTTTTTTGAGCTAAATGACCAAATGGCTAGGAATTGATTTATGCGGTATAGTTTTTTTTACCCAAAAAGTTATACTACAAATTTAGTTTTTTATTTAAAGTCTTTAATTTTAGTGTCTTATTGTTTTGTCTTTGTTTTTTGAGTTTTGGTATGCTTATTGCTAGATATGGTTACATAGCTTCCTTCCTTTTGCTTGAAGCCTCCCCTATAGTGCTAATTGGACAGAGCTCTATAGCCGGGGGGCTTTCTTTTGGCCTATTTTGTATTGTTTTTTGTGTGTTAGGGTAGTCTTTTCTTGACAGAACGCCAAGCTATGGTATGTTAAACGAGACTTTTGCACAGTTTTGGGATAAAAGCTTTGAGGTTTTGGATAAAGTCAAAGTGGCCAAACTTAAACCCATGTCTACACAACTAACTTTGTTTACTGGTTGATTTTTTATCCCTTACAAAATAGACGTTTAGCTTGTACAGCCTGTTGTAACAGTATGTCAAATAAAAGAATATTACAGGGTTTTATGATAATTCAATGATGCGTAAAATTTTTTCCTTTGTGCCAGTGCTTTTATTTATTTTCATTGTACTATGGTGGGGCTTGTCTTTACAAAGCAGTGTTTATGATTGGCAATGGCAAAGAGCTTTTCGTTATGTGTTAAGGGTGCGTAATGGTGATATAATACCAGGGCCACTCCTACAGGGCCTGTGGCTTAGTTTGCGCATTGTTGGGGTAAGCTTTTTGCTTTCCATTTTGCTTGGTCTTGGTACGGCACTGTTGCGCTTTACACCACTTTTTGTGGGACGAAACCTAGCGGCTGGTTATGTTGGTCTTGTACGTAATACACCTCTTTTAATTCAACTGTTTGTCATGTATTTTGTTTTTGCTCCTATTTTGGGGCTTTCTCCATTCTGGGCAGCAGCGTGGACGTTGGCTTTGTTTGAGGGAGCATATATGGCTGAGGTTTTTAGGGCTGGCATTGGTTTTATACCTCAAGGGCAGTGGGATGCGGCTTATAGCTTTGGTTTTTCGCGTACATATATTTTTACACACATTGTTTTACCTCAGGCTATACGACGTACCTTGCCACCGTTGACCAATCAAACTGTATCTTTAATAAAGGACTCAGCTCTTGTCAGTGCCATTGCTCTACCAGATCTAACCATGCAAGCTCAAGTTGTTATAGCAGATACATTTTTATCGTTAGAGTTATGGGTTATGGTTGCCGCCATTTACTTACTTTTAACTTTGCTCGTAAGTATACCTGTTAAAATTATTGAAAAATATTATTCTTGGCAATGGCTGTAGTTTAAGTTCTTGAAATAATGTTGTTTATTTTTTATTTAAAAAACTCACTATTCCTAAAGAAAAATGTGCAACTGCCGATTGCATAAATGAGGGGATGGGAATGGGAACAAATAATATACAATTTAAAATGATGCAAAAGCATTATGAGCTGCAATTGCTTACAGCTAGGCGTTTAGCACGTCATAGGCGTAAGCGAATATTGGAGTCAGGTGAAGACTTCCCCGACCCTAATGAACAGCGTAAAATTGCCGTTAAGAAAGTAGCTCAAGAGCTTTATGAAAGATTGATATTTACTGGTTCGGATAACCCTATGGTTGACGATATTACCGAAAAACTTGGTCAAGCCATGGGAAGTGACATATTGTTGACATATCCAGCACCGGCTCCTTTGCGTGAGGAGCATTTGCGCCTTTTGCGCCTGCCGGATAATAAGCAAGAAGCACCAACACCACTAAGTGAAGATGAGCAAACCAAGGCTTTACACCTCTTGTGGAAGATTACCTTGCAAACTGTTAACGATAATATGGTTTAATATTACTTGTTGGTATGTTAGTTGCATATAGCGTATATACCCTTGATAAGGTTTAAATGCATTTTGAAGATATAAACGGTTTAATAATTTGTATGCATGGAGTAGGTTATGAAAATAGGAAGTGATAGTACTCAGATGCCCCTTGGTGTGTATCGTCAACATAGTGAACAAATATCCAAAGCTAATGAACAAGAAGGTCACAAAGGTGCTAATAGCATAGCTCCCAAAGGCGATAGTGTACAACTTTCTGGTGATGCTAAAATGATGGCGGAAGCACGCGGTGTGGCAAGCGAAACCTCTGATGTGCGCACTGAAAAAGTAGCCGCACTACGCGAACAAGTGCAAAATGGTACATATAAGGTTGATAATAACCGTATTGCCGAAGGCATTTTAAAAGAAGATGTAGAGTTCTTTGGGGTTTAAGATATAAAACTTTAGTTTAATATGTCTATTTAATACTCAAAAGCCAAGCTGTGTATAGTTTGGTTTTTGAGTTATTTATTTTTCAATCCATAGGGCTAACTTTTTGGCATATTCTTCGTCACTGTAGCTTTTTGTATCATACATACCAGCAAGCTCACGCTGGCGAGAAGCTTCTGCCAACAATACGGCCGCGGCCACAGAAACATTAAAGCTTTGAATCATACCATGCATGGGAATGTAGATTTCTCCGTCAATATTTTGGACCAACTCTTTATCTACCCCACTATGCTCATTGCCCATGATGATAGCTGTGGGTTTGGTTAAATCCCATTCCCGTAAAGGCTTAGCTGTTGCCGTGCACGATGTGGCTAAAATTTGCATGTTTTTATCCTTGAGGCACTTAAATAAATCCTCCTTACTATTATGGCGCATCGTATCAACCCATTTGCGCGCCGATGCAGATGTTTTTCTCCCAAGCACAGGAAATGCCGTATCGGTGTAATATAAATGTACTTCTGCAACTCCAAAGGCATCACAAGAGCGATAGATGGCCGAAACATTATGAGGGTCATGAATATTTGCTAGTACCAAGGTTAAGCTTGGTTGGCGTTGTTGTAAAACCTTTTCAATGCGGGCTAAGCGGGCTGGGGTTGGTGTCTTGGCCATGTATACTCCTTAAAAATTTGTTAGCGCATTCATTCTTGTCAAAAAAAACTTTATGTGCAAGTGAAAAGTTTTTCGTATATATTTTAATGTGTTGTTTTGGCATAGTGTAAAAGTATATAAATTTTCTCTAAAATACTTATGAATAGGCTTGCCAAGAATGGCTTGGGAAGTTAACAAGGACTAGTTATTCTTTTTTAGCTTTGCATTTTATGCGGAGGAATTTTAGGAGGAAGTTTATGCCAAAATTTGTTACATCTGTCTTAGCCTTGTTAGCCTTGCTGGTGCCATCTCTGGCTCTTGCAGCAGGAGCTGGTCACCCAACCTTGCCAGGGGCTGAACTCTCAGCTATTTGGGTTATTCCATTTGCTTGTATGTTATTGTCTATTGCTATTATGCCTTTGGCCATGCCACATTTTTGGCATCATAACTTTGGTAAAATTTCCGTATTTTGGGGATTAGCCTTCTTGGTACCGTGCGCCATAGTTTATGGTTTCTCCATAACTTTGTATGAGTTTTTACATACCATCTTACTTGAGTATGTATCATTTTTGATCTTACTTTTTTCTCTTTTCACCGTTGCTGGTGGGGTGCGCTTAAAGGGATCACTAGTAGGCAGACCCATTGTTAATACTGCTATTTTAGCGGTGGGTACTGTTTTGGCAAGCTGGATGGGAACAACCGGTGCTGCCATGCTACTTATTCGCCCATTGTTGCGTGCCAATGCTCATCGTAAGCACAAAGTACACTCTGTAGTTTTCTTCATCTTCTTGGTAGCTAATATTGGTGGTTCCCTAACCCCTCTTGGTGACCCACCACTATTTTTGGGCTTCTTAAAGGGTGTAAGTTTCTTCTGGACCACGTCTGCCCTATTTATGCAAATGCTTGTACTAAGTATTGCTCTGTTAGCCATTTACTTTGTTGTTGATACCATGCTTTATAATAAAGAGGGTCGCCCTGAACCACCAGCAAGCGAGCAGACTGGTGAAAAACTTGGTCTTGACGGTAAGGTAAATCTTATCTTGCTTGTAGGTGTTATTGGTGCTGTACTTATGTCCGGTCTTGTAAAGCTTGGTGAAGCTGTTAATATCTATGGTGTACCGCTTGAAGGCCAAAACCTTCTGCGTGACTTCCTCTTGCTTTTGTTAGCTGCTATCTCTTGGAAGCTAACTACCAAGGAGTGTCGCGAACTAAACGGCTTTAACTGGGCTCCTATTGAAGAGGTTGCTAAGTTGTTCCTTGGTATCTTTATAAGTATGATTCCAGCTATTAAGATATTACAAGCTGGTACAGATGGTGCTCTTGCTCCATTAATCCAAATGGTATCGCAAGATGGTCAACCGGTTAACTACATGTACTTCTGGTTAACTGGTATGCTCTCAAGCTTCCTTGATAATGCCCCCACCTACCTTGTATTCTTTAATACAGCTGGTGGTGATGCCCCGGTACTTATGACTGATCTATATATGACTCTAACTGCTATTTCAGCAGGTGCGGTGTTTATGGGTGCCAATAGTTACATTGGTAATGCGCCTAACTTTATGGTGCGCTCCATTGCTGAAGATATGGGTGTTAAAATGCCATCCTTCTTTGGGTATATGGCTTGGTCGTTTGGTATCTTGGTACCGCTATTTGTAGTGCTTACCTTTATGTTCTACCTATAAGTATCATAAACATAATTATAAAAGCCCACCGTAAGGTGGGCTTT